>NZ_CP025938.1:1632142-1958571 GCF_002893765.1 Tamlana carrageenivorans
AAGACCGACTAACGACCGTTGTGTATCACGAAAGTTGGCATAAAGGGGTTATTGGTATCGTGGCTTCGCGATTAACCGAAACCTATTACCGACCTACGTTAGTGTTTACCAAAAGTGGCGACAAATTAGCGGCATCGGCACGATCGGTTAAAGGATTTGATGTTTACAATGCCTTGGAAGCTTGCCAAGAACACATCGAGCAGTTTGGAGGCCATAAATATGCTGCAGGATTAACTTTAGCTGAAGAAAATTATGAGGCTTTTAAACTGGCTTTTGAAGCTGAGGTTTCTAAAACCATCGACAGAAACCTTTTAACACCAGAAATTCAAATTGATGCGCAAATCGATTTGGAACAGATTACTCCAAAATTTTACCGCATTTTAAAGCAGTTCGCGCCTTACGGACCCAGTAATATGTCGCCCGTATTTATGACTGAAAATCTTGTAGACACAGGCTACGGAAAATGTGTTGGTGCCGATGAAACCCATTTACGATTGACAGTAAAACAACCGCCATCACCATCGCAAATGGTGTGTATTGGTTTTGGCTTGGGTGAAAAATTAGCCTTAACAACCGACGGGAAACCATTTTCGGCCATTTATTCTATTGATGAAAATGAGTGGCAGGGGAATGTTTCGTTACAGTTGAAATTGCGGGATGTTAAATAAATTGAATTATTATAGTTATAAAAAAACGGTTTTTAGGGATTTGTCATTTCGACAGAAGGAGGAACGACTGACGAGAAATCTTTTAGCGTGAAGATTCTTCCTCATACTTCGTCAGAATGACACTGCCATTACGAAATATAGCTAATCTAACTCACCTTAAAATAAGTGTAATATGCCTAAAAAAGACCCCTACGCAGCACTCCGAATCAAAGAATTCAATATTTTTTTATTGGTGCGTTTCGCTTTAGTGTTTGGATGGACCATGCAATTTATTGTTATTGAGTGGGAGGTTTATAGCTTAACTAAAGATCCGTTATCACTTGGTGTTATCGGGCTTATGGAAATTATTCCGGCGTTTACTATGGCGCTTTTTGCTGGGCATATTGTAGACCAGAAAGAAAAACGAAACCTTTTGGCGCTTTGTATTGCAGCTTTTTCATTAATAAGTTTAGGGCTTTTTTTACTCACCTGGGATGTGGTTGTTGCTGGCTGGGAAAACAAAACCATTTTATATGCTATATATGCCTTGGTGTTTTTTGGAGGCTTTTTACGCTCGTTTTTCGGACCCACCATTTTCTCGTTAGTCGCCTTAATTGTGCCTAAAAAAATATATCCGAATGCGGCCACTTGGAACAGTTCAACATGGCAAATGGCTGCGGTATTAGGGCCTGCCTTTGGTGGTTTTGCTATTGGTTGGATGGGCGTACATTGGGCCTTATGTATCGTTTTCGGATTAATCATGTTATCCTTTTTTATTCTACTTTTTATAGAAAAAAAACCGGTTTTAAATCCGAAAATCGGGGAACCCGTTGTGGAGAGTTTAAAAGAAGGCGTGCGTTTTGTGTTTAAAACCAAAGCCATTTTAGGAGCGATGACTTTAGATATGGTAGCTGTTTTATTTGGTGGAGCCATTGCGCTTTTACCTGTTTTTGCTCAAGATATTTTAAAAGTTGGTAGTGAAGGTTTTGGAGTGCTAAGAGCCGCACCGGCAGTTGGAGCTTTTATTACCATGCTGGTTACCGCGTATATTCCCATTAGTAAAAACGCGGGGATGAAGTTACTGGTCGCTATTTTTGGTTTCGGATTGAGTATTGTGGTTTTCGGATTGTCCTCGGTGTTTTGGATTTCGTTATTAGCCTTGTTTTTTAGTGGGATTACCGATGGCGTTTCTATGGTTATTAGACAAACCATCTTACAAATAAAAACGCCCGATCATATGCGTGGTCGCGTGTCGTCGGTAAATTCGATGTTTGTAGGTTCTTCTAACGAGCTTGGGGCTTTTGAAAGTGGTGTAACAGCTAAACTTATGGGCGCAGCTACTGCGGTTGTTTTTGGAGGCACCATGACTTTAATCACGGTTATTACCACAGCGATTGTATCACCAACGTTTAGAAAGCTGGATTTAACCAAGGATTTAGAAGCACACGAAACGGCAGTTTAAAAGAGTGTTTTTAAGTGGTTAATACTCCTTCAATGCCATGGTTTCTCCATCAAAAACACCATAGGTATAATATTGAATCCAGTCGCCTAAATTAATGTATTTGGAGTTTTCATTTAAATCGATGTTAAGTGGTAAATGTCTGTGGCCAAACACAAAAAAGTCACGGTGTTTATCTTCTAATTTGCGTTTACAGTATTGCACCAACCATTCGTTATCTTCACCTAAAAACTTAGCATCATCGTCACCAGAAATCAGTTTGTTTTTTACTGAAAGGTGTTGTGCCAAACGAACTCCTAAATCGGGATGTAACCAGCGGAAGAGCCATTGGCAAAAGGGATTGGTAAACACTTTTTTCATGCGTTTATAGCCTTTGTCGCCAGGGCCTAAACCATCGCCATGGCCTATAAAAAAGGTTTTGTTGTTGAAGGTGAACTCTTTAGGTTTATGGTATACAGGAATATTCAATTCTTCTTCAAAATACCCATTCATCCACAGGTCATGATTCCCAACAAAATAGTAAATAGGAATCCCCGAGTCGCTAATTTCGGCCAATTTCCCTAAGGTTCTGGTAAAGCCTTTTGGGACTACGGTTTTAAATTCGATCCAGAAATCGAACATATCGCCCAATAGAAAAATGGCCGCTGCATCCTGTTTAATGGTGTCTAGCCAAGCTACGAATTTCTTTTCACGCGGACGTGACGCTTCAGCGGTTGGGGCGCCCAAATGGTTGTCGGACGCAAAGTATATTTTTTTTCCTTCAGGGATTTGCATGCTGTAAATATAGTAATACCAATTCTTGTTTGAAATGACCTTAAAAGAATTTGATTATTTTTTTATGAAGTAGTGGTAAGCATAGAAAATACCTATGGTTGAGCAATGTGAAGTTATTTTTAAATCAATTTATTTAAAGATTTAAGATATTCATCGGCAGTCATCACAGGTAATAAGGACTTTTTAAAGTCTTTACCATTTCTGGTTATAATGATGTCACATTCCGATTCTGTTGCACTAAAATATTGTAAAGCATCTTCAAAATCTTTAATGGAAGCGTTAAGTGCTTTCTCAATGGTTTGTTCATCAAGTGAACATATTTCACAAATTATTTTAAACTTTCTAAGATTCTCTCTTGCTATTTTTTCATTTTCAAATTTTGAGATAAAATAGTTTACCGTTGCAAATGAAATAGGCGAAACAACCATGGTTAGTTTTTCTTTTTCGGCAAGTGTTGCAATTTTTGCAATGGGTTCATAGAAAGGCTTTCGTTCTCCTAAAAAGTCCAACATGATGTTGGTGTCTATAAATATTCTTTTGCTCATTTATATTTCTCAATTAAAAAATCAGAATATTCTTTTTTATAGTCCACATCGGCTGGTATTTCTGTGCCTGTTGCGATACTTTTTACAAAAGGTGAAATTTCAAAATTTGTGTCTTCAGTTTCGGAAGTTAAAACTTGTAAATATGCCTCGACTATTCTAGACAAACTCATCTTTTTGCTAGAAGCATAGGTTTTCGCTTTTTCGATAATATCTTGATTAAGCTTCAATGTTAATTTTGTATCCATAACACCATGTTTTAATACGTACAAATATAGTAAAATTATCCGTATTATTTTTTTTTTGATAATTTGGTGTCATACTTAACTATAAACCTCTTAAAAAAATCATATAGTTTTTAATGCGATTGGATAGTTGTTTTTAAAGTGTTACTTTTGTAACTAGTCAACTGGTTAACCAGTTGATTTCGTATATGGAAGATAGGTTTTATGACTTAAAATATGGGGTTTTTAACTCACAGAAAAACAATCAACTAAACTTATTTTTCTGATTATCGGAATTATTTATAAACTATTATAAAATATTAAAACAATGAAAAGATTTAGTGAAAAGTACGTCATTACAAAGGATATGGAATGGGAAGAGCTTGGTGGCGGCGTATCAAGAAAATTTTTAGGTTATGATAACCAAATTATGATGGTAAGCGTGAAATTTGAAAAAGGCGCTTTAGGAGCACCTCACCAACATTTTCACACACAAGCTACTTATGTTGTTTCAGGTAAATTCGAATTTGAAATTGATGGTGTAAAGCAAATTGTTGAAGCTGGAGACGGTGTATACATCGAGCCTAACTTATTACACAGTGCTGTATGTTTAGAAGAAGGTCAGTTAATTGATACTTTTAGCCCAGTAAGAGAAGATTTCTTAACAGGTGAAGGTCCATCTTATTTTGGAGATAAGGACTAAATATAGTAAATAAATCGTTTTTAAGCGGTTAAGGTTAAAAATCTCAGATTCACCAGGAATCTGAGATTTTTTTTACTTTTTAATAAGAGTTTTTGTTTGCAGGATTCTTGAAAAACAGTGGTGTTTGTGCAGGTATGGTTATTTTGTTTTTTTCCGTTTATAATGATTCTGTGTTAATTGGTTCAGATAGGTTTTTGTTCCGATCAGTTCAAAATTTAATAGGTTTGGTAGCTCGGTAAACAATGACGCGCCACCTCCTAATAAAACCGGAATAGTGGTAAGTATCATTTCATCAATTAAATCTGCTTGCAAAAAACTTCGAATTGTGGTGCCGCCATCTACATATAATTTATTAAATCCTTTTTTATGAATTTGGTCTAAAATTTCTATTGGTGTTCCTTTAACTAAAAAGGCTTTGTCTTTATGAGATTCGGGTATTTCTTTTAATGTATTACTTAACACAAAAACGGGTTTATCATACGGCCAATCGACATCAAAGCCGCGTACAGTTTCGAAGGTCTTCCTGCCCATAACAAGCGCATCTATCGTATTGCTATATGCCATATAACCCATATCGTCGTTATCAGGGTTTGGAATGGAATTTAGCCAATCAATTCGGCCATTTTTGTCGGCAATATAACCGTCTAAACTTGTTGCTATAAATACACTATTCTTTGTGATCATTATTGGAGGGTGTTTGTTTTAAATGATTTAAAACTTATTTTGATAATACCTCTAAAATAAACCCTTTTATGATAACCCACTAGAAATTACACGGGGTTTTTAATCAAAAGCTAACAACCTGCTCGATTCTCGCTCGTTTCTTCTTTCCCTTCTTTAATTAATATTTCTGTTTCAACTTTTTCTTCTTGAGTTAGGGGTTCTTCGGTGTTTTTTGGGGTGGTGGATGTGGCATTGACGCTAAAAATGCAGCAAATAGGAAAGTGATCGGAGCCTATGTGTTCTAATAGGCTGAGGTCCCTAAGCACAAGATCTGTGCTGTGATACACCAAATCTAACGGGGCTCTAAAAAACCAATATTTGGTGTGGTAGGTCGCTAAAATACCGCGACCGGTTCTGCCATCCATTAAACCACTGTTTTTACGAAATAAACGGGATATTTTAGACCATGTTACCGTGTTAAAATCGCCAATAACTAGAGTTGGTTTTTCTAGGGATTTGGTGCGTTTTGCTATACACAACAAATCGCCATCACGCTCCTTGGATGTGTATTCTTCGGTAGGGCTTGGTGGTGGTGGGTGTACCGAAAATAGGACGAAAGAAGCGCCATTGGGCGTTTTAAAATGCGCTTCGATACTCGGGATGTCGTCGGCAACAAAAAAGTGCGTTTGTGCTTTATCAAAAGGAATTTTGGCATACATATGCATGCCGTAAGTGTTTTCTAAGGTTATTTTTTGTGTGTGCGGATATGTTTTTTCCATGTCTCGCATGGCCATTTCCCAGTCACTATTGCTTTCTATGGTAATAAAAATATCGGGGTTTTCTTTACGGATGAGGTTTTTAAAACGTTCGAAATCGGTGTTGAATTGGTAAATATTTGCCGAAATGACTTTTAGGCTATTGGCATCATCTTTTGGTAATCCATGGTGTTTTTTGTAAATACTTGTGTAGCGTATTAAAATGGTACTGTGATAAATAATTAATAAACTTAGGATGGCTAAAACAACCCAGAACCAGGCGTTTTTATCCGTAAAAAAACAGAGTCCGATTACGGCGATAACCTGTAGTACGAGCAGTTGTATTTTGATGAATTCGGGAACGCGAAACAGCCAATGCTGATTATTAAAAAATGGCAGCAGACTTAAAACAATGAGTAATACTGAAAAGCCTATAAAAAAAGTGCCCATTTGAAACGTTTATAATGTACTTTCCAAATATAAAAATTATAAAGCACAAGTGTTGACGGTATCTAAATTTAGTGTGAAAGTCTGTTGCCTAAAAAACCGTTATCAAAAGGGACATACAAAACATTTAAGCTTCGCTAATTTAATAACAAAGCTTATTTCTGGTGTTATGTTTTTTATCCTAATAAGAACTGAAATAATGGGCACTAAATACTAAGAATACGCTTATGCTTTATTATTTGTTTTCCAATATTTGACCAGATTTTAGAAGTAATGGTTTTAGCTCTGTATAATCTACATCTTGCACATTTATTTGGTGTTTTAAAGCAAGGCTAGCAATTTCAGAAGCAGATTCGCCAAGAATCATAAAAACAGGTTCCATTCTAATACTGCCATAAGCAATATGAGAGCTACTAACACATACAGGAACAATTAGATTGGAGCATTCTGATGCTTTAGGCAAAATGGTGCCTTTGTCTATTTTGTAAGGATGTGGCGGTTTTACACCAACATCACCTTCATTTTCAACATGTCCTTTGGAAGTTACATAACGTTGGGTGTTGTGGGAGTCGAGGTGGTAAGAGCCTATTCCAATAGATGCGTTGGTGTCTTTTTGCCCCATAACATTGTGTTCGGTCATCACATAATCTCCAATCATGCGACGGGCTTCTCGAACATATAGTTGGTGTGGAAAACCACCATTATCGGTGAATTCATCTTTAGCATAGCCCCATTTTTGCATTTCTTCTCTTATTTTTTTAGGAACACGAGCATCTGTAGTTGTAAAATATAATAAGCCTTCCTGGTAACGACGGTGTTCTTCAATAATGGCTTTTCTTTCTTCGTAAGAAGCTTCTGGGTAGGCATAGTTCATCCCAATATTATCCATACTAAAAGGCCCATGATTGTTTACATCTGTTTTTAAGTTGGGTATGGCATCAAACTTTTTAAAGGTTTCTTTCCAGTGTTTTTTATAAACACGTCCTAAAAGTTCATAATCTTTAGGGTTATAGCCTTCTGGTTTTGTAATGGGAATTTTATTTTTAGGTTCTTTAGTTAAGCAGAGTCTAAAACAGTAAGCTTCAACACGATGATCACCATCGCCATTTTTACCTGGAGCTTGATTAGAAACTTTAGCAACAAGACCTGATTCTGGTTGTTTAGGAATGATATAAGGAGATATTTTTAATTTTTTAAAATTATGATGATGTTGGTAAACCCCTTTTTGAATGCCGTTGTAGGTTTCGTTATATACCGAATTTGCTTCGCGACCAACATGATAAGAAACGCCTGCAGCTGCCATTAGGTCGCCTTCGTAAGTGGCATCGATAAAAATTTGGCCTTCAATTTTTTTTCCGCTTAGCGTATAGAAAGATTGGATGGCTGTTCCATTTTTTTTAATAGGTTTATTGCGGTCTAGCCATTCATCTTTAAGTACATTAATATCATTATCTGTTACCCAGGTATCAAAAACGTGTTCGGCCACATGAGGTTCGAAAACCCACATGGTTTTAGATTCTTGATCTATAGCAGAAGTACCTTGGCCTTTACCGTGAAAGGCTTCTTTACTTTGCCAGTTCCAGGCCTTACTATTTTGATAGTAATCGTACACTTTTTGATAAAAAGTTTTTGAAAGGCCACCTATAAGTTTACTATTACCACTGTCTGTGAAGCCTAATCCAGAGGATGAAACACCGCCTAAGTGTTTAGCAGGAGAGACCACTAATACCGAGTGGCCTAACTGTTTGGCTTTTACTGCCGCTACTATGGCTGAAGATGTGCCGCCATAAATAACAATATCGGCTTTGTGAGAATTTGCTGTTTGTGCTTTAAGGATGATGCAGGAAAGAACGAGGCATACAGTTAAAAGTGATTTCATTAATACGAATTAGAGGGTTAGCAGTATAAATTAGCATGAAGGTGCGTAAAATGTAATGCCTTCTGCGTTACTAATTTAGTGGTTTTTTTTGGTGTTTAAAACTTTTTATGAAAGATAGATTTGAGGCTAAACATTTTAGAAGCCTCTTTTTTCAGAATAGGAGGTGAATGGGTTAGTTTTCTGAAAAATTATAAAATGACTATTTATAGCCGATTGAATGCGTATAATCTCTAATTTTCGGAATTTCAATTATTCCTTTTTAGAATTCGTTTTAAAACCATCACGATTATCGGTAAAAATTTTGTTCTTAAAATATTCTCAAAATTTCGATCCCTTTGTTTTACGGGTTAATCGGATTTTGATGGTAAGAATCTTGTGCAAAAATATAAAAGGTTTATAAGCGCACCGCTTTTTCTATAATAACATCGTACACATAGCCTGCTCCAAAATCTTTATTTAAAATAACAGTTCCTTTTATGGTGGCAATGTCATGTATTTGGAAGATCTCGTTTGTGGTTACAGTTAAATCAAATTTACCATTTCCTGTTGTGCCATCTTGTAAGTGTACAAAGTTAACCTGCATAATGCCGTTGTTTACTTTTACAACCTGCCCTTTAATAATTACTTCTTTGTTAGCATAGGCTTTAGGGTTGTCAAAAAGTTCTGCAATGCTTATGCCATTGGGTGCCTTTTCAATATTTTTTACGCTTGTTTTACCTTTTTTTATTTGTCTTTTATTAGCAGTTATAGAAGCGTTACTATCTTCACGAATACCTTCAGAAAAAATAACACTTTCGAAAATTCGGTTTAGTGTTTTACTTTCAAAATTCTTCATTTCCATGCCGCCATTATAATAATAAGTCGCGCCTATTTTTACATCTCTATTGGGAATAGACATCCAGTAGTCATTGTTGTTTTCTTTTACTTTTAGGTACACATATCCTCCAGAAGCTATTTTATCTATAACCACAATTTCATGCGTGTTTTTGGATTTTGAAGTCTCTGTTTTAGTAACCGCTTTAGGAGTGACTTTTTCTTCGTCTAGATTATTATTCTTGAGGTCCTTACAGCTTATTAAAAAACTAAATGCGATTATGGTAAGTGCCATAATTTTTTTCATAATTCGATATGGTTTTAAGTGGAGTGAATTTAATCAAATTACTTCAAGCGCCGTTTTAATACATGATTCTTTTTGCGCGTAGGGATTAAATAGAAGACTTAAATATTATCGTAGGCATACCATTCGGCAAACGAACTATCGGTTTCCTGAAGTTTTAGCGAATGTAGTTTAATATGCTCCGGAAGGCGTTTGGCAATTTTACTGGCAAAGTCCAAAACCATCATTTCACTGGTGGGTTGATAATCAACTAGTAATACATTGTGGTCGCGTTCTTGAAGTTCTTTAGCCAACTCGACATGGGGGGTGTTTTTATTGAATACGGTGGCGTGATCGAACACATCGACAACCTCTTCTTTAACAATCTTTTTGAGGTCTCCAAAATCGATAACCATACCGTATTTTACGTTGCTTTTATCGGCAATGGGTTTCCCTATAACGGTTACCGATAGCTTGTAACTGTGGCCATGAACGTTTTTGCATTTTCCGTCGTAGCCATAAAGGGCATGCCCGGTTTCAAAAGAGAATTGTTTGGTGATGCGAATGTTATTTCCCATGTTCTTTTCGTGTTGGTTGTACAAAGATATTCATTTTGTTTTACGAATCGTTTTTTAGTTTACATTTGCGCGCTTTTATCTACGAACTGATTTGAACTTTTTGCGTTAAAGCGAAAATTAGACATTTTTTGATCATTTGAAAGTTTTTTTGAGTTCCATAGCTGTGCTACGGAAGGAAAAAAAGGTGAAAAATGGGTGAAAAAGGACAATTTTTTAGCAAATGGAAAAAGTATAAATAAGTTCTTCATAAGGATAGGCTTTTTATTTGAAATATATGAGTCACTTATTTGAGGCTATTGATTTTGTTGAAAATTCCACTTACGAACAGATTATTTCTGATTTGGGTAAGCAACAGTTTAGTGTGATTGAAAATTTCTTTTCTGCTGAAGAAGTTGAAGAGTTAAGAGAAGCACTTATTGAAAGACATGAAGAGGATACCTTTAAAAAAGCTGCCATTGGTAATCGCGTTAATGAAACGATTGTAAAATCTATTCGAGGCGATTTAATTTTATGGATGGACGAATCTAAAGCCACCGCCAAAGAGGCTTTCTTTTTTAATAAAATTAACGATTTGGTGACTTATTTAAACCGAACCTGCTTTTTGGGGATTCTTCACAAGGAATTCCATTATGCGATTTACCCCATAAACACCTTTTACAAGCGCCATATAGATACGTTTCAAAATGACGACCGACGAAAATTATCTTTTGTTTGCTATTTAAATGAAGATGGTTGGTTGCCTGAAAATGGTGGTGAATTGGTGCTATACCTTAATGAAAATGGCGAAGAAGTTGAAAAAGTCATTTATCCGTTTCCCGGACGCATTGTGGTTTTTGAGAGCCAAATTATCGAGCACGAAGTGCGCCCCGTTAAACAAGAGCGCTTGAGTATTACGGGTTGGCTGAAGACGCGGTAAATGGATTAAACACCAATTTTATTAGTTCAATGGGTTTTCTGTGATGGTGTTGAACACCCCTATTGGTCGGCTATTATCTTCGATGAATAAACACCCCTATTGGCTTCACCAGGTACCTTCAACGAAAACGATGTTTTCATTTCGGTAGTCCTCTAGGGGATAATCCTACCTGATAAGCTAAATTGGTAAATTGAAGGTGTGTTTTTCAATTGTAGGTTTACAGTTGAGCTGAAAACGTGCGTCATTTCCCCCTTGAGGGGGCGATTTCCTAGAATATGGCAAAAAATATATATCTTAGAGAAATGGAACAAGAATCAATACTTTCAATCGTCTCACGTTTTGGTACTCAGAAAGCGTGTATAGAGCACCTTGAGTCTATTCGTTGGCCTAATGGGCCTGTTTGCACTCATTGTGGAAGCATGCATATTCATAATCGAAAAAATTCAAATAGACATTTGTGCAGGGACTGTAATAGTTCTTTTAGCGTTACGGTAGACACTATAATGCACGCTTCAAAATTACCATTACCCAAATGGTTTGCAGCAATATTTTTAATTGTTAATGCTAAAAAAAGGATTTCTTCACTACAACTTGCTCGTGATATTAATGTTAACAAAAATACAGCATGGTATATGCAAAAACGCATACGAGAAGCTATGTATTCTGATTCAGATGATCTATTAAAGGGTATTGTCGAGGTAGATGAGAGCTATGTTGGAGGAAGCATGACTAATATGCGTAAGTCTTATAAAAAGGAACTCGGTATTTATCCTGGAGGAATGGAACACAAAAAGCCCGTTCTTGGGATGATGCAGCGGGAAGGGTTAGTGAAAGTTATAGTGATTGATAAGGCTGATGCAAAAACCATTAGACCATTGCTAAACAAGCACATTGATACAGCAAGCGAGGTAGTTACAGATGGTTTTGGAGCTTATAGAATGCTTCATAAGACACATGCAAAACATGTTAAGCTCAATCATTCAAAAAACATAATGTCATTAGGAAAATATAATACTTCTAGATTGGATTCTTTCTGGACAACAATCAAAAGGGCTATTGTGGGTCAGTATCACCGAGTAAGCCCTGAACATTTACAGAGCTATTTAGATGAAATCGCCTTCAAGTTCAATAATAGAGAAGAGGATTTATTTAGTCTTCTAATAACTAGAATTATTCAACAAGAACCAAGAATTGCCGTTACCTAGGAAATCGCCCTTGAGGGGGTAGGGGGTGTTACGATTTGCAGCTCCTTCAGTCGTACATCCTTCTGGATGACCGATGAAGTTCTTGAGGGCGATTACGGTCTGCGCTTACGATTTACAATGTAAACAACGATTAATACTAGAGCAAGAACGAGAAACAATCCGTTTCCGCTTAAAAATGACATGATATCCATAACTATTGATTCTTTTTTTTTGTTGAAATAATATTATTGTTGTCCGATAAAAAACAGAATTAGCTAAAAAAGCTTTGGTGTTGGCCTTTTTTATTGATCGCACTCTTTATTTTGAAAACAGAACCTCCTTATGGGTCAAAAAGGCTTAATTGCCCAATGTTTTTGGTTGTAATCTCTTCCCAATTAGCTTCTGGGTTTTTCAGGAATTTGAACAAATCGATATATGTCATCAAATGGTATCGTATGACGGACATCATATTGGAATAAGCCCAGTTTCTTTGGGCTTTTCTTTGGATCACAAGCATAATGAGCTGGATTATCAAACTGACCCAGATTTGTATTTCGATGGCATTTTGATTGTCTCCCAAAAAATACTTTAGCGGAAAGTTCTGTTTAAGCCGCTTGAACATCGTCTCAATCTGCCACCTATTTTTATAGATGTCGGCTATTTTGTCTGCATCAAGATCATAATTATTAGTGATGAACTCATAAACTTTTTGGTGCTTTTCGTGCCAAAAAGCGATTCTCCTCAGGGAAAAAGCATTGCCGTTTTTGTCCGTAAGCCCTATTTTTTCGTCCTTTAGGACAGCATCGTCCACTTTATTGGAGATATCAAACTCTTCAAGGCTTGTATAGCGAGCATTGTCCTTTTGCCGAGTCACAAAGTAAACATCTTCCAGTGTCCATTTTTGGTATTGCTCATAATCCACATACCCTTTGTCAAAAACCACATAAGAGCCCTTCTTGAGTTCCAGGTCTTTTAAAAAGGTGTGGTCGTGTGTGGCCGCGCTTGAAAACTTAATCAGACAAGGAACGTCTTCCATGGCGTTTATCATAGTATGCATCTTGATACCTCCTTTCTTTTTGCCGTTGAGCGGGTTCCTTCCTACACCTTTAAGAATGTCGCTAAATAGGGGGATGGTCGAGGAATCAACGATTTTAAGGTTCTTCACTGCAGGTTCTAAGGGTCTGCTGTCCGATAAAAAGCGATGGTAACGTTTGTAGAGTAAATGATAAATATCGGCAAATACTTCAGAGCTTCTTCTCCTGTTAGCATCTGACAAGGTACTGCGTTTTGGAAAGTCCGTGAGTCCTAGATGGTTGATCTTTCCCTCGCAGGCAAGCATAATACTGGAAACCTCACGAAGTGAGCTACAGCCACTGATCACGGTAAATACCATAGTGGCCAAATGCTCATAGGTGGTAAACTTTTTGGTATAGCGATCGCTGTTGTGCTTTTTGGCTGTCCGATGAACATCTTTGGGCAAAATGAAATTTAATACCTGTTTGATTATGGGGTGTCCGCTAAAGTTTTTACTTTTATTCATATCTTGGATGTGTGATAACTTCAAGATACAAAATAAGCGGGAAATCCTATCTTGGAAATCCCGCTTTTTAAATCTTTTATCGGACACTAATGAAATAATATATTAAATAAGCCATGGCAACAAGAGCGGTAAAAGGGAGCATGGAACCAATAAACACACCGATTTCGTAGGCGTTGTTTGGGGCGGTTTTTATTTTCTCTTCTATGTTAACCTCTTGAAGCAGGTTTATGAATAGATTCATAGGGGGCTTTCTTGAATTTGCTGCAAAATTAGGGCTTTTGTGCTAGAGGGATAAAGGTTTTTCTAAATTTTATGATGAGCGGAACACCTCTGGCTATAACCCAAAAGGTAAGGGCTATAAAAATGCCGTGAAGCTTGTAGTTTAAGGCATCGAGCCAAAATACTATAGGCACAAAAACAATAAAGGTCGAAAAAAGTAATACGTTTCTAAGGTATTTCATTTTGCCAAGGCCTTTAAAAATACCATCAAAAATAAAAGCTAAAGTACAAAGGGGTTGCATGGCTAATACGATCCAAAAAACTTGATAAAAAGCTTCTAGAACTTCGGGTTCTTTGGTGAAAATACGTCCGATTGGGTAGTAGAATAGCGCGCCTGTTAAACCCAGAATAATACCCACTACCAGTCCGTATTTAATAAGTTTATTGCTTAAATGAAGTAGCGTGTCGTAAGCTTTGGCGCCAAATAACTTTCCAGATAAGATATTTCCAGCACTGGCATAACCATCTACAATAAAAGCCCCCAGAAACCATAAGTTTATAGCAATAGTATAAGCAGCCATATACTCCGCCCCGTAACTGGTGGCTTTAGCGCTGGCAAAATATAAAGTAACATTAAGCGCTATGGTTCTTATAAATAGATTAAGAATCATGAATATAAAGCGTTTAATTTCTGGATTAAACGGAAAGGTTGGTCGTAATGGAATATCGGTTTTTTTAAGAATGAAATAAGCGGAAAGTCCTGCCATTAAAATTTGTGCTATCACACTGGCGTATGCAGCGCCTTCGATATGCATAGGTGGTATATAACCTGAAATGCCATAAACAAAAACCACATCTAGAATGATATTTGAAACGGCACCAATAATAGCGATAACCATGGGGTAGTAGGTGTTTTGCAATCCACGAAAAACGCCAAAAATAGCTATGGTAAAAAGGGTAAAGGGAAAGCCTAAAACGCGAATTTTATAATAGGCTACGGTGTAATCGAGAATCAGATTGGTGGCGTTATAGAGTTTAAATATTTGCGGAGCTAAAGGGTAAGTACTTAAAATAATTAAGATACTTAACGAAGTAATTATAAATATAGCCTGGGCGGGTAGGTTTTTAATCTGTTCGACTTTATTGGCGCCCACATATTGCGATACAATAGATGAAATGGCACTTCGTGTTTGTCCTAACACCCAAATAAGCATGGAAATAAACGTGGTTACAATACCAACGGCAGCAAGTGATTCGGTAGCATTTTGCGGCACGTTGCCTACAATAGCAGCATCTGTTAAAGATAATATAGGCTCGGAAACCCCGGCAATTAAAGCGGGTATAGCCAGTTTATTGATGTGTTTTAGGCTTATGGTGGTTTGCATGTAGCGACGTGAAAAACTTAATTGGGGGATTGCAAATTTACTATTCTTGTTGTAATACCAATTATAACCTAAAAATGAATCCTATAATTTGTTTCTATTAAACTCATATTCCAAATTATCTAGGTCTCCCTTTAATTCATAATTGGTATAACTGTTTTTTATATCAAGTTAAAATGAGTTTTATAGTATAAAAAAAGCCTTTTAGTTGAGTAAAAGGCTTTTTAAATGATATGGTTAAATGTTAAATATTGAAGCTCACACCAATATTCATTGAAAACTGATTGTTAAGCTCTTCAGCAGGCGTCAAGTCGTTATTGTACTTGGCAATTGGGAACTGTGCTTCTGTAAAAATCCCGAAACCAGAGGTAAAGAAATAACGAGCCCCAACGTGGCCACCAAAGTTTTTTAAACTTAAATGAAGTCCAGGGTACAAATCGAAATTGTCATCGATATTTATAACGTTACCAATATTGGCATTAAAACGAGCTTTCACATCAAAACGATCTTTAAAAGCTGGGTCGTCTACAATTTCTAATTCATCAGAAATACCTAAGGCATAACTAGAACTTAAACCAATAGAGATGTTTTCACCCAGACCATAATCATAACTAACATTAATGCCGGTAGCGTGAGATTGAAGGTTAGCACCTACTTGAAATTTTTGATCACCTTGTCCAGAAAACGCTTGAGCATTTACAAATGACACTGTTAAAAGGGCTGCAATAACTAATATGTTTTTCATCAATTAATATGTTTTAGGTTTAAAAAAAACAGAGGCAAAGATATTAATAATATTATGGGTGATGGATGGGAATCCATTTAAAAATAGCGCTGTTTTTTATTATTTATGATGAATAGTTTTTGATAATGTAGGTTATTTAATATCCAAAGTGTTCCAAGTTAAATTTATAAGACTTTTTCCTACTGAATTTTCTAAATCCTCCATTAACATGGTTAATATTAATATTCCGGAATCTTTTTTACCTGTAGAAGCTAATTCGTAAATATTAATTTCATCGTTGTATGTTAAAATTGCTTTAATGACTTTAATTTTTTCTCCAGAAGCTAACGTTCTTTCATACTCTTGTCTTTCCATGGTATAACCATAATTAATACTTTCTTTAGTGACTTCACTTAGCATAAGTTCGTTTAGCATGGTTGGATTAATACTGGTGTATTTTTGAATAATAAACCCAGAACCTTCAGCTGTCATTAACATGAGTTGTTCTATGCCTTGATCAATTGAAGTTTTAGCAACTTTGTGATCTTTAAGAAATTTGAAACTGAAAGCGTCATCAATATACAATAAGGTATCCTTTTGTTTTATCTTGATTTTATAACTTTCATTATTGATGTTAAATTCATAATCTTTATCCAGTCCGACTTCAAATTCTTTACCGTTTATTTCTATTTTGTAGTCTTCTTGCGATGACATGAGATTTGTAAGGCAGAGTAATAAAATACAAGCGAAGCTTTTCATAATAATTTTTTAGGATGTTTGGTAAAAAGTAATAATTGGTTTTTAATTTAATGGTGTTTAAAATAAACCGAAGTACCGCTTGAAGCGGATTATTCTATAAGTAATCTTTTGTTTTTAGGATATTTTACAGTGTATTTCAGATCTATTTTTTTACTTGTGCTAGGTTCTATCTTAAATTCCCATCGAATTTCTCCAGTGTTTATATCTTGTTTGCCGTTTGATAATTCGAAAGCTTCAACTTTTATTTCATCATTATTGGAAACCGGAATTTGATCCATAACGAGTATGTTTATGGTTTGTGATTTGTTGTTTTTTACCGTAATTCTCCAATCTCTATTTTCTTCTTTTTTACTACCAATGAGTTTTTTAGATGAATAATCGGAGATTTTCTCTCGGTTAATAACAACATTTTTATCGCGACCTAATGAAATTTGCAAAGTATCTGAAGCGAATCTTACATCCAACAGTGTTTTTCCCACGTAAGTGCCTTCAAAAAATATGTTTGCTTCACCTTCCAATAAGTTATATTGTTCCCAATTTTTAATGCTAGCAATTAAAAATGCTTCATTTTCTATTTTAGGAACACTGTAATATTGATAGTCTGCAGGAAGATTATAGGTTGCCATATCAACCGAATAACTTTTGTTATCGGAAAGAATAGAATATGGTAAGTCAATTTCAAAATTTACGGTAGTTTGGTTTTCCTTTTGAACAACTGGAATCGCATTATTGGCTGGTTTTCTTTTAGGTTTTTCTTTAACACTTCGTGAGGCAGATTTTCTATTCCTAGAGCCATATCCAATGACTACAACTTCGTCTAAGGCTTCTAAAGATTCTACGAGCCTAACATTATGAATGGCATCCGTAATGTTTATAATTTTATTCTCGTAACCAAGATATGTGAACTCTAATTGTGTTGATGTTTCTGGGACTGTAATCGCGTAATTGCCATCGAAATCTGTAGTAGTGCCTATAGTAGTGCCTTTTATAATGACATTAACTCCAGGTATTGGGAGATTGCCCTCATCAAGTACTTGACCAGAAACTTGGTTTATGGCACGGTTGTATGTTGGGGGAGCCGTATTGTAATTAAGGTAATAGGTTTTTAATTCTGGTGCAACACCCGATAAGTTTGGATTGGCTGATGATAAACGTAGTTTTACATTTTTCCAATCTATTTTTGTGTCTTGTTTAACATTAGCTTTGTAAACAAGTTCTATGGGTTCGTTAATGTTTTTTGCTCTAATATCGTAAGTTGGTAACCAGCCAGCATTACTTACTACATAGGTCATTTCAAATTTTGCTTTTAGGCTATTTTTACTCTTAACTTTTACTAAAATTTCACCATTGGCATACGCTTTTTCGCTTGTTATGTTATTGATTTCATTTTTGAACTCAAGCTCTTTTTCTTTAAGTTGAGAAATGGTTTTAAGCCGATCAATTTCTTTAAGCTTTAAAGCCGTGAGTTTAGAGCTGTAGAAGCTGGAAGCCTCTTTAAGATTGGAAACACTTAGCTCTTCGTTTTTTCCTCCTATTTGTCTGTTTTCTTGAAGAAAGTTAAGTTCTTCTTTTAGAATTTCTAGGTGTGTTTCTTCTAAGGTTAAAAGACTTTGCGTTTTGTCAAGCTGAGCTTCTAATTCAATTAATTTTTTTGGCTTCTCTAATTTGTCTATAAAATTTTGTTGATGGTTAACAGATAGTACCGTTACATCGCCATAGGCTTTTACCTGTACACTTTTGGAATTTATAAATGGTGACAGGTTAATGAATTTAATCAAGGTCGTTCCAAAATTTAAATCTACAGATTTTTTTCTCGTGATTTGAGCTCCGCTAATGAAAACGGTAACATCTTCTATTTCTGAATTTACTTTTTTTTCGGGAATTTCTTGGGAAAATGATAGGCTAAAGACTAGGCATAGCACGATTGTAATAATGCTTTTCATGGTGATTAATGGTTGGGTTTCATTGAGCTGTTTAACACGGCATCCACATGCCATTCTTCTTAAGAATACATAAAGATGTTCAGTTGGTGAATATAATACTACCTTCTATATAATACAAAAGCATATAGTGATTATACTTATTTTATTGCTAAATGGTTGTCTGAAAATGAAATTACGATCTGTAGTTATTTCTATTTTTATGTTGGAAGAAAGCATGCCCATAAGGGTATATTGATAGGAGTATAAGGAAAATATATGTTTTTTAAGGATGCCATTTATTTAATGATTTTTCCAATAAATTCATCATCGTGTTTTACCAAATAGACTCCAGTAGCTAAATGTCCTAAATCCGTTATTACTGAATTTTCTAATCTTTGAGATGTGATTAATTGACATTGAATGTTATAAATATTAATGAGGTCGCCTTCATTCAAGCCTGTAATAAATACATGGTTTTCGAACGGATTCGGGTATAGCTTCAGGTTTTTATATTTATCTTTTAGTGAATTCAAGCCTAAAGTAGGGCAGGAGTTGTTTGTGGTTAAGTACTTTTCTAAAATGGCCATTTGTGGTTTGTCGGTATTGGCTTCGGGTTCTACAGATAGGATATAGTTTCCCCACCAAGGTCCGCCAGCCCAATAGGTACCATTAATGCAATTTTGGTTGAGGTAGCTTAAAAAATTATCAAGCACGGTAAGCCATCGACTATCGTTTACAGGAATACCATATTCACCAATAAAACCTTTTAAATTATTAGCCTGTAACCAGTTTACAAAAGGTGTAACGCGGTCTATGCCGATATTGGGATAGGCGCCATCGGCATCGTAATTATTAGGGTATGTTCCTGAAGCATCCTTGTCGAAATAAACGTGTGCTTCGTAAATTAGCTTATTGGAGGGATCAGATAGGTTTTTAAGGTTATCGCTATAAGTCATCCAGCGTTCTGCCGAACTCCAACTATCTCCACCAACAATTATCGTAGTCTTAGTATCGGTAGAGCGAATGCCATTAATAATTTCTTGGGCAATGTCAAACCACGGTGTGCTGTTTAATAAATCATGGGGTTCGTTCATAATCCCATAACCATATATATTGGGACTGTCCTTTAAAGCAGTGGCAAGTTTGGTCCACAGATCTTTTACGTGTGCAATACTTAGGTTGTTGGAGCCAATAATTTGCTCACTCCCATTTAATTTGTAGCGGCAATAATTATGTAAATCGAGAATGACTTGCATGTCTCTTGCTGCTGCGGCTTGTAAAAACGTTTGAATATGTGATAACTCTTCCGTATTTAAATTACCGTTTAGTGGGTGCTGAATACGTTCCCATTTAAAGGGCAATCGAACGAGTTTTAAACCCTTGGTTTTGTAATAATCCAGTTCGCTTTCGGTTGGGTAGGTGTAATCGATATTATAGGTCCCTGGCATATTGGAACCAAAATCGGCTCCAGCTAGATTAATGCCAAACGGGGTTTGGGAAAAAGCGGTGATACTGCACAACGTTATGATTATTAGAAATAGGGATTTTTGTTTTAGGTTCATGATAGGGGTTTGTTTCAATGGGTTCATGTTGTGTAAATATAGTATTACATTTTTAGAGTCTTAGTACGGATTATAAAAAATTAAAAGCCCAACACTTTTAAGGGTGTTGGGCTTTTGTTCTGGTGTTTGAATCTATTAAATGACTAAATCATTTGTATGATTTATTTCTCCCAAGCAAATGGTTGGAAGGGTTCATCAACAGGTGTTTCGGCAATACTGTTGGTGTAGTTACTTATTACCTTTTGAGATAAACCTAAAATGATTTCTAATAAATGTCTTTCATTATAACCTGCTTCGTAAAAGGTTTTAATGGCGTCTTTTGATACTTTACCTCTGTTTTTGGTTACCAAAAGAGTCATGTTGTGTAGCGCTTGAAGTTTTTCGCTAGGTAATGCTGTTTGGTTTCTTAATGCTTCAGTAATGGCATCGTCCACTTTCATTTGTTTAGCGATACCTGTATGTGCTGGCACACAGTAGTGACAACCCTGTTCTACATTAATCGTTTGCCATACCACGGTAAGCTCGTCCTTATCAAATGAAGATTTTGTAAATAGTTCGTGAAGTATTTGGTAGCCTTCTAATAAACCTGGAGCTCCTGCTAAAACCCCGTGTAAATTTGGAATAAATCCGTAGGCATCTAATGATTTCTGAAGTAAAGCTTTGCTACCTTCTGGAGCTGTTTCAATACTGTGATTTGTTAAGGTGGTACTTTTTTCTTTTGTGCTCATAATCTTAATTTTTAAAATTTTATTATTGTTTTATTTCTAACCAGTCGTTTAGAAATAGGTTAAAAAAATATTACAACCTTTTAAAGGTGTGTTCTATGTAGTTTTCCAGTTGTGTTGGGGTAAAAACTTTCGTGGCAGAGGCGAGTCCGAACATCGCTATAATTAAAAAATCGGCTTGTTGCTCGATGGTTGCTTCGTTATTTGAGGCATCTTGTTTTAAAACATCCGCAAAAACTTGTTTGACTTCACCTGTAAAGGTTGATAGGACGTTTTTTATTGCATCGTTGGCACCATCTCGTAATTCGTTGGCGGTATTGGTTACCAAACAACCTTTGCCGAATTCGTTTTCTTTAGCAAATTCAATAAAGTCATAAAAATATTGTTTGATGCCTAGAACCCCATTTTTCGATTGCTTTAATGTATTAATTAAGGTGTTTAACTTTTGCTTGTAGCATTTTAAACTCTCTAAAAACACGCCGTTTTTATTTCCAAAACTAGCATAAATGGAAAACTTATTAATGCCCATTTCCTTTTCAAGCATTTGCATAGAGGTGGTTTCATAACCGTTTCGCCAAAATAAATTCATGGCTTTTTCGATTACCTCCTCCTCTCTATATGCTTTTTGTCTGGCCATTACTTTTTTAAATACAAGACAAAACTAAACAATCGTTTAGAAATAAAAAAATATTTAACTTTTTGTTTGGTTTGTGCAACTTTATTTTAAAGTTTTAGGCTGATGGGTATAGCGGAATAGATTTGTTTTTTATGGATTGTAAAAGGTATAAAGCCAATTGTTTTGCATCGTATGAATGCCATATCTTTTTATAAAAAAAATTAGCAGATTACAGATAATTGTATACTTTTACAGCGTTATTTTAAATAACAAATATATTGGGGGATTAGCTCAGCTGGCTAGAGCGTTTGGCTGGCAGCCAAAAGGTCACCGGTTCGACTCCGGTATTCTCCACTATAGAAAGATAAAGCTTCCAAGGCATTGGAAGCTTTTTTTGTTTTCATAAGGCTATGAATTTGTAGCAATTTGCCAGCTTTATTTTATTCATTTACGTAAGGGTGATATTATATAATTGCAATTTATTTTTTTACATGTAATTCCAAAAACGTTTTGTAAAGACCACTTATTTGTATGTAACCTTTTTCTTTTTATTAAAAAAAAATGTAATGTTTAATTAAACGCTATTTTTCTAGCAAGATGATAATAACAAGATTTTATCCGAAGGGAATTTATAAGCGATTTTCAATTGCAATTTTTGATTTTGGTGTCTCGAGGTATTTAAAATCTTAAGTAATTTATGAGGTAATGCCGTTTTTTAAAGACTATCAATTGATTTTCTCGAATTAGTTATTAATTTTTGCTTGTTGATAAGTATTTTATGTTTTGATTTTTAGGTGTTTAGGGTTTGTTTGTTGAAAACTTACTTTAGGGTTTATATACATTTTGGTTAAATTTACACCACTGATAGTCGGTAGCTTGCACAAAAAAACTCGAAGGGTAGGATCTTCGAGTTTTGTGAGAGTAATATTAACTCCTTAAATCAAGAATACATGCTAAATGAATTATTGATTTTTTTTTAGTGTTAACTATTTTGGTAAAAGCGTTAACGAAATTATTTAAAGAATTGAATCGCTAGACTTAAATCCTTAACAGCCCTAAAGAAATACATTTAGGGCTTTATGTTGTTATAAAATTTAATGCAAAGATATAAATTATAATAAATTTTTTATTACATGTAAATTTTTGTTTTGAATTAATCATCAATATATTTTTGCTTAGAGTCATTAATTGACTTCACCTACTCCCGCCTATCAATCACCAAAACAGGTTTTCTGCTCATTTTAGGGAATTGCAGTTTCTGAAGTTCTTTTTTATCACAAAATTCAATTTTAGGAAGCACGCGTAGTTTGGCTCTAAAATGGTCTTTTATTTTTTGTAAAAATTCTTCTGTAGCGTTGTTAGTCGCGATTTTAAGCAGGATTTCATCGGTACCTATGTTGTTATGTGAAATTTCAATAACATAAGAATCAATGGCATTAAAATCGTTTAAAATATTGTGCATGGCTGGCGGATACAGTGTGGTGCCCTTATATTTTATCATTTGTTTTTTTCTGCCTATCACAGGACCTAGTCTTGTGGTGTTTCTTCCGCAGGAGCAAGCTTCGGTATGTGCCGTTACAATATCACCTGTTTTAAAACGCAGTAAAGGCATGCCTTCTACGCCTAAAGTACTAATGGTAAGTTCTCCAGGTTCACCAGCTTTAACTGGCGCATTGTTTTCGTCTAGAATTTCGATAATGATTAATTCTGGATGATGGTGGCCTCCTTGTTGTGCTTCACATTCGGTAAAAGCGGTATTCATTTCTGTAGAAGCGTAAGTGGAAAATAAATCAATATCCCATTTGTCTTTTATTTTCTTGGATAAAATATTTAATGAAAAGTCTTGCTCTCGAAGCGACTCGCCTATGCAAATGGCTCCTTTTACACCAGAGTTATTCAAATCGATGTGATGCTGCTCGGCATATTCGATGAGTTTTAGTAAGAAGGACGGTACGGCAATGATGTAGGTGGGTTTAAACTTTTTAATAGAATCCCATTGCAGTTCTGGAATTCCATTGCCCACACGAATAATGCCTGCCCCCAGTTCGCGAGCGCCTAAAAAATAAGCCAGTCCAGCCATAAAGCGGCGGTCTATGGTGGTCATGAGTTGAATAACATCAGCTTTTTTTACGCCTGCACAAGCAAAAGAAATGGCTTCGTTATGCGCCAAGCGTTTGAGGTCGTTATCGGTTAAAGCAAAGGTAACAGGTTCGCCAAGGGTACCCGAGGTTGTCACATAATCGATAATATCATGTCTAGGGACGCAAATAAAATCGTCGTTATAACGCTGAAGATCTTCTTTCGTTGTAGTTGGGATTCGAGTCAAATCTTCCAGCGTATTGATGCTGTTCAGGTTTATGTTTTCTGATTTAAACAGACGTTTATAATAGCTTGAATGTGTATTTAAATATTGAAGCAGTTTTTTTAATTCAGCCTCTTGGTATGCTTTGATGGTTGCGCTTGAAGCTTTTTCTATTTCTGGAATCATAAACCTAGTTTTCTGTTTAATTTTTTAATATAGCTATTTATATTTTCAAGATCGGTAACGGTTGTCACTTCCTTGGTTTTAGCTTTTTTGAAGGCTTTTAAGGCGGCCATATCAAAATCGTTTTTAAAATAATAAAGTCCTGTAAGATAATGCGCCTCCCAAAAGTTTGGGTTAGCCGATTGTAAGTTATGAAGCACCGAGAAATTTAATGTTTCATTTGTATTAAGGGCTTTTAAAACCTGTGCTTTTAGGACTCTGTAGCGTTCGTAATTTTTATAAGCTTCGGTATATTGAAACGGATCTTTTTCAATGTTTAAGCGAGCACTTGCATAGCCTTGTTTTTCAGGATGTTTAAATACATCGTTTAAATTATAAGCGACAAATTCACCCAACTGATAGGGGTTAGACGATACCCAAACTAGTCTTTCTTTGGGTTTAAATACCACAGCATGATGGGCAAGCAGCTGATTAAGCGCTTTTTCGTTTCCATAACCTATAGATTTTCCGTTAAGGCCTTCTTTGTTTCTTAAAATGGCCACCGCTTTTTGTGGAGTTAATTTGTCTTCAGCATTTAAAAGTTGCTCCATACGTTGGTAGCGGTACAGCGAATGACTTTCAACCATGTGTTTTTGGTTTATTTTGTCTTCCGCGTAAGCGTCACTTTGAAAATGGTTAGAACAAATAATTTGATTGCTGTTAGTGGCTTCAAAAACCCCAAAATTATCGGGAGAAACCTCAATAATAATCGCTTTATTGTCTGCTGCGCTACCCACGAAAATAGATTCTGAAACAAAAACCTCTCGTTTTTTAGCTATGGCAATGGCCTCTTCTATGTTGGTGGCGTACTGCAATATCTCTCGGTTTACTATAGAAATTGGGGTTTTAGCGATTAGTGGTACTTTCGATTTTCCGGCGTTTATGGTTACGGTAAGGCCGTGCTCGTTCATGCCTGAAACGACACCTATCATACCACCCCATGAAATGGACATGAATTTATAACCTGTTTTGGGGTTTGTGAAGGCGATAATTTTGTCTTTGGCAAAGTCGTCGCCTGCATAAAAATCGAAGTTTCTACCTATAATAAGGCTGCCGTCCTTGGTTTTGTCGTTCCAAACGGCAAAAGAGGAACAACCAACCAAGGCGAGGTCTTGTAGGGCGTGTCCAATATCGTGAGCACCATGAAAATAAAGGCATCTTAAATAGGGTGAGGTGAAAACTGTACCCGCGTTTAAGGCGTATTTTGATAGGCCGTAAATTTCAGATTTGTATTCATTATCAATATGTAAATACATTTTACGGTTGTACCAAGCCACAAAACGTTGCAAGAATTTTTGATTGGTTTCGGAAGGAACTAAGTCTTCTATTTTAGAAAGGAAATAGCGTTCTTGATTTTGAAACAATTCTCTGGTTAGGCTTCCTGTTATTAACCCTCTTTCGTAGGGGTCGCCTTCTACATACAACTCCCATAAACCTTGTTTGTTTTTGTTTAACCTGTTGTTTCCCAAAACAAATGAAGAATCATTTTTTTGGATGCGTTTAGGGATTGAATCGTTATAATCGCTAACATAGGGCACATCCTGCAACGAGCTGGAAACACCACAGGAAGGTAAAACCAACATGATGCAAGCCAAACTCAAAACGTTATGTAGTAACCCTATTTTTTTATTCATGTTACCCTTGTTTTTTTAAGGTTTTTTCGGCCTTTTTGATACTGAGTTTCTCTTTGTAGTCCAACCATTTTTGTCCGTAAAAATGACGCATCATATTATCGAAATGACGCATTATAAACACGTTATAAAGCATGGTTGCAAACTTTTTTGGACGTTTTGGTAAGGCTCTTAATGTCATTGAAAAGCCGCCATCGAGGTATTTGATGTAGTGCCAATAACCACTTGGCATATAAAGGGCATCGCCGTGTTTCATATCGGCTTGAATACCTTCGGCGTATTGTAATGCTGGATAGCTTGTAAAATCGGGATTGTCCATATCAATTTTATCAATATTATGAATGGAAAAGGGTACTTGATACAGGTATTTAGATTGTTCTTGTGAAAAAAGAGTGACACTCTTATTGCCATGAAAATGAAAGTGCATGCTGTCTGGTAAATCAATATCGTAATGCATAAAAACTTTTGATTTGCCACCACCAAAAAATAGAGCAGGCAACCGTTTAAAGAATTTTAATCCGATGTCGGGGTATTTAAAATCTTTAAGCAGTTCGGGCATACTGTCTAAAATATTATAAAAGAAGATACGTAAATCGGTAGGTTCTGTTTTTAATATTTCGATGTATTCTTTTAGTTTAATTTCCTTTACTGGTGCATAAACGCTTTGTTTGCCTTTAGCGGGTTTGTTGTTGTATAAAGGGACTACTTGGTCTCCTGCGCGATCTTGGATGTAGTCTAAACTCCATTTCTCAAAAGCAGGCCAATCGGCAGTCAGGTTTTCAATTAATACAGGGCGTTGTGGTTTGTAATAGTATTTAATAAAATCTGCTTTACTAATATTTTTAACTCTGGTAATAGGGGTTGTTTTAAATGTTCCCATGCCTTTAAATTAAGGGGTTGTCATCAATTTTATTTGCTTCATGTATTTTATTTAATAAGGGTTCCATACCAACAATTTCAGAGCATGTTAGCACAGCACCAATGGTAACGCCTAATATGCCATGCATATTTAAACTTTGACCAGTAAATAAAAGGTTTTGTATTTTAGTTCGTGGCGATACAAAGGATTTTAGTGGGCTGTTGGCATCTTTTACATAGCCATACATCGAACCCTTATTAGAACCAATATAATCACGATAAGATAGTGGGGTAGAGGTGTAGATCTTTTCTATACAATCTCTAATATTTGGAAACTTCTTCTCTAATTCCTTTATGAGGATTTCTGCTTTTTCTGCTTTAAATTCTTCGTAGGTTTGACCTCTTTTGTTTTTGTTAACTACGGTATTAACGGTGTTTTCCCAAGGTTTAACTTCTTCGTAACGCATGTACGTTAAAACCGTGAGGCTATCGCTGTATTCGACTGTTTTTTTACTTACACCCATCGAAACCATATACCCATTGGGCCAACTATTGTTCGTGTAATCCTGACTGGTCCAAACCTTTTCTCGGTTTTTAAAATGGTAGTAATTCCGATTTTGATATTTAAAAGAATTTGGTTTTAAAACGATATATAGGCTAAAACCAGCAATAGTACTTTCAATGTTTTTAATTCTTTTAGTGTAAACTTTTTTAAATTTATCTTCTCCAACCAGCTGAAGGGTTAATTTAGGTTCGATGTTAGAAATGAATATATCTCCTTTAATTTCATCCCCTTTTTTGGTAAACACCGAGGTGATTTTTTTGTCTTCATAACCAAATTTTACAACTTCTTGGTGGTTGTAAGCTTCGCCATGATTTTCTTTAAGCCTTCTAATTAAAAGTTTAGAGATTTGGCTGCCCCCATTTATACATCTGTAAGCGCTTTCTATATACGAGTTTACCGTTAAGGCATGCACATAAAAAGGTGTGCGGTCTGGGTCTCCAGCGTATAAAAAGTTTGTGCCTGCTAGTACGGCACGTAAGGTTTCATTGGTTGTTAAGGAGTCGATATAGTCTTTGGCTTTTAAGCTAAAAATATCAGAATTTTTATAATAAGGTTTTCCGTGTTTTAATCGGTATAAAGGAAATTTTCCGCAAAACTCTTTCAGTTTATCACAATAGGTATTCATGGCTTTTTCTTCATCAGGAAACTGAGAGACCAGTTGTTTCATGAATCTTTCATAGCCTTGAGCATGTTTGTATTCGGTGCTATCGTTGCCAAAAGTGACCACATCAAAAGCATCTTCATCTAACTTCTTCAGCTTTAATTCATCCATAATACCGAGATAATTAAAATACTGATATAAGTTTTGTCCAGCGCTTAAACCACCAATATAATGTACGCCAGTATCGAAAATGGTTTTGTCTCTAACAAAGGTTTGTAAATTGCCTCCGTATTGGTTGTTTTTCTCTAAAACGCAAACAGTATAGCCTTCTTTAGCTAAAATATTGGCCGAGACCAATCCGCCTAATCCACTTCCTATAATAACAACATCGTAATGTGATTTCATTCTTAAATGGCTGTTTTAGTTAAAACTTTAATGTTTTCATTTTGATAGCTCAATTGAAATCCTAAACTAATTAAATTGGGTGTCTCCAGTTGCCTACTGCTATTCAATAGAATAATCTGATTGAGATTATTAAGAAAAGGTTTCAGCATATTTTCATGAGTTATTTGCCTGGAATTTAAAATTAAAACTTTTGCCTGAAATGCCCCTAAGGCTTCGACGCTATTTGTACAGGTTATTTGACGTGTTTTGGTGATATAAGTGTTTTGAATAGTACCCCTATTTTTTGAATTTTCAATATAAGAAAAGATCTTTCGGTCTGTCGAATGTAATGCTAATAGGAGGCTTAATTGCCCGGCATCGTTAGTAATATGTGCAATTGAGGTTTTAAGTTCAACGTGATTTAAAATCTGGTAGTAATCGTTTTGGTGTGTCTTTATATCTAAGCGCACTTTTTTATAAAGCGCCTGTCCTTTATAGCGATAATCGTCTAAAAGCATTTTATGAAAGTAGGTTGGGCCTTCTTTTTCCTTTCTAAATCTATGGAATTCCTTTCTAAAATAGGCGCCTATTTGTTTGGCGTGTTGCGAATAGTTGTCTCCAAAGGCCTTGTTGTTTGGTGTGATGCGATCTAATATTTTAATATTAAGATGGCCTTCTCTTATAACCGATTCGCCTTTAGGTATAATTTCCGAATTACCGTGAATAAGCACCGGAATAATATCCAAATTGAATTGCTGGGCAAGGTAAAAAGCGCCTTTATGAAAGCGTTTAATTTTATGAGTTGTAGAGCGTGTTCCTTCAGGAAAAGCCATTAGGGTGTAACCTTGATCTACTTTTTCTTTTAAATGCTCGAGCCCCTTGTTTATACCATTCGATACGGGGTAAAACCCAGCCAATTGTACAGCTTTCCCGAAAATGGGCGAGTTATAAACCCAATCGTTTACCAAAAATATAATTTTAGGGTGTAACATACCAATAGCCAAAATGTCTAAAAAAGAACTGTGATTCGCGATGATAATGCCTTGCTTTTTAAAATCCTCTTCCGGTTCATTACTAATGCTTTTAATGATAAATGGGTAGGAGTCTAATACAGATTTCATAAATTTTGAAATGCATTTATGAAACCAGTTCATCTTGGTATTTTTTGGCAAAGGGATTATTTTTATGAAGGCCACACTAAAAAGTGAGAGCAGAAAACCTCCCAAACCAAAGTAGGTAAACGATAGAATGGAGTGTACTAATACCTTTAGAGAAACAGGTCGTTTATTGGGGCTGCCAATAAACAGTTTAAATAAAATTGGTTGAATGGTAAACGCTACAAGCATGGCAGATAAAATGCCTATTAAACAAACCAATGATATGGAGTGTAGAGCAGGGTGTTTGGCGCATATTAAAACACCAACACCTAAAATAGTCGTAATTACCGATAGTAAAATAGAGGTTTTATGTGTTGGCAACGCCTTTACGCCAGTACGACACTCTTGAAGCAAGCCATTGGTTATAAAGATGCAGTAGTCTATGCCTAAACCAAAAATAAAGGTTGAAATGATGATATTGAAAATGTTAAATTCAATATAAAAAAAGCCCATAATGCCAATGGTTAATAACCAGGTTAGGCAAATAGGGAAGGCGGTGACTAAGGTTAGTGAAAAGCTTCTGTATGACACCAATAAAATGATTAAAATCACGATAAGGGAATAACCAATAAGCTTATTAAAATCACTTTTAAGATGGCCCAGAAGGTTTTCATTCATTTGCTTTCTGTCTATGATAACTACATGCTCTTGGTTTTTAAAGCGGTTTAAAATAGGAGCCTCATTTTTTACTTTTACCAAAGTTGTAATGGTCGTGAAATGGTTTTCTGTGGTTAAATAATCATCTACAGAAAACGATTTTAAAACTTTATAATCCGTGCTTTTTAGGGGTTTGAAATCTTTTTCTAATAGATTATAGAAGGCTTGAAAGGTTGAAGGTTTAAATCCTAAGGCGTTTCCGCTTTCAATAAAATTATTTTTGGTGATGTTAATGGTTTGTTCATCCCAAAAGGCATTCCAGCGGGCCATTTGTTTTTGTTGTTGTTTTTCCGAATGGACTAAGGTGCTTAACGAGCTATAGTTGATGAGGGCCTTACTGTTTTTTAAATCCTCTAGTTCGTTTAAAACGGCTTCATTAACTTGTAAAGTGTTTTCTTCGGAAGTGCCATAAGCGGCAATATACAGCGATTTAGAACTGCTGTTAATGAGGGTGTCTAAACGGGCTTCTGAAGCTTTTAAATGCTCAGGCTGATAATTAAGTTGGGTAAGGTCGTTGTTGAATTTCACCGTATTGTAGGCAAAAAGGCTTGCTATACACAGTAAAATTACAGTGATTACGGCCCACTTTTTTTGGTGCAGGTTATAGGAAGCAATTTTATCTAACAAGGTATTTCTATGCGTCTTGGTGGCAGTTTTGCGATAGACATTCGGAATAAATAATAAAGCAAAAACCGACGATCCCAAAACACTAATGGCAGCAAAAATGCCTAAATCTTGTAGGGCTTGAGAGTTGATAAAAAGCAGACATAAAAAGGCTAAGGCCGTGGTTAAGCTGCTCATTAAAATGGGTTTGGTAATCTCTGTATATAGGTTTTTTACATCGTTTTTGTTTCTAAGGTGTGTTAGTATATGCAACGAATAATCTAACGTCACGCCTAAAAGTACAGAGCCAATACCTAAGGAAATAGCCGAAATTTTTTCACGGATGAGAAACAGCAACCCAATGGCTAGTAAACCTCCAAAAATAGTGGGCACAAATAAAATGATAGGCACACTCAGTTTTCTGTAAAATATGATGAAAATAAGCAGCAATACTGTTAAGGAGATACCTATGGTTAACTTGATGTCTTTTTTTATTTGGTTGGCATTGGCAACCGCGATTAAAAGGCCTCCAAAATACTCGCACTGTACTTGGCCCTTAAAAGTCTCATTTAATTGGCTATTGGTTTGATATAAATTTTCGGCAAACAAGGTGTTTTTTGAGGTTTCGTTGGCGTCTAAAACCGGAGTGATAAATAATAGAATATGTGATTGATCTTCACTTACTAAAAAGCCATTTTGTAAGGTGAAATCGCCGCCAAAGCTTAAATCCTGTAACTTTTTTAAGGCGGTTAGGGAAAGACCTAAGGGGTCCTTCAAAATTAAATCCTTAGCCATAAAACCTGAAGGTGAAATTAAGGTTTTATAGTTTTGAATAGTAGTAGCCTTAATGCTGTCTTCATTTATTTTTTGTGCTAAAAGCGTGTAGTCATTCTCGTCTAAAAACAAGGGCAGGTTGTTGTAAACAAAATCGATGGTATTTTGCATGTCGGTATTGTCAAACCGGCCTTGAATGTTTTTAATATAGGGTTCCGAATTTTTTGTAACACTATCTATAAATTGGGAGGCATATTGGGTAAGTTCATCTACCGAAGCTTCAGGCGTTTTGCTAATGTGAACGATAATTTTATCGGTAAAATTTACTTGGCCTAAAACCTTGTGTAAATCGGAATTAGCTTCGGTGGTTGGAATGAGTTTACTTATGTCTTCTTCAAATTCAATTTTTGAAGCGGTGAAGATTAAAGTTGAAAATAAAAGGAGTAATAGCCCGAAACCCCACGCTTTTCTAGCGTGTATATAGGCGTATATGTTGTAAAATAGCTTATGCATTAACTACCGATTCTTTTTTCTTTTGAAGCCCAGAAAAAAGCAAATAACTTAACGGTCCAACAATAATAGCTGCTATGGTAGCTAAACTGAAACTCCCTATAATGTATGTTTTGAGGTGTTTTAGGACTTCAAGATTTCGGTTCATGTCATTAATATTAAAGGTTTCTTCTTGGCCTAAAATAAAATTTCCTAATACAAAACTCACAAACACAATAAAAGGGATGAAAGGTGGTATACTTATATTAGAAAAGGTAAAAGCAATGGCCTTATTCAGTTTGAAAACTACCGATAAAAAAATCACCAAAACCGAATGTAAACCCCACAAAGGTGTTAGACCAATAAACACACCTAAAGTTAGTGATAAGGCCTTTTTTTTAGGCGAGTCGTTCTGACTAATAAAGTCTTCAATCACATAGCGTTTAATTCCTTTTTTTTTTAGTTTTCTGAAGAAATCCCTGGGTTTGATATATAAAAAGGTGAGTATCACAAACCATGTGTTTAAGATGCTAATGCGTGTAAAATCTTTAAAAGGCCGAAAATGTGACACGCGCTCTGCTTCATCATATAAAATGTTAATAGGAATGTTTTTTACCGCGGTGCCTTTCCAAGCAGCTCTTACAATAATTTCAATTTCAAATTCAAATTTTGAGGTGTAGAATCTCAAATTTTTCAAATGACCAATAGGATATAGGCGGAAGCCCGATTGGGTGTCTTGTAACTCAATTCCCGTTTCTAACTTATACCAAAAATTTGAAAATTTATTTCCGAAACTGCTTTTCTTGGGAACACCTTCTTGGTTCATGTTACGGGAGCCAATTAACAACAGGTTTTTGTTGTTACTTTGTTTTAAAGTTTCTAAAAAAACGGGAATGTCCTCTGGGAAATGTTGCCCGTCCGAATCAATGGTTATCGCGTACTCGTAACCTAAGCGTAAGGCTTCTTGGAACCCAGCTCTTAACGCCTGACCTTTGCCTTTGTTTTCTGGAAAATGAATTTGATTTAAATTCGGGTACTGTTTAATAATCTCAGCCGTGTTATCGGTAGCGCCATCATTTACAATAATGATATGGTTGGAGTGTTTTAAAACCCCGTCAATAACCTTTTGCAACGTGTTTTGGTTGTTATAGGTAGGTATAATTACGCAACAAGGCAATTGGTTTGGCTTCGTTTGTACTACAGTCTCTTTCATTAATGGTTGGCATTTGATTGATGCCAATCAAATAGGTGTTTTTTACAAATATAATATTATAGCCTATATAACATAAAATATGCCTTATAATTCGAGTACATCGTCATAAAAATGATGTGCTCCTGGAGTGTATCTAACCCCGTTGAATCTTTGATATAATGGTTTTAGCATTAAATGCAAATGTACTAGAAACCTATCATTTTAAATCGCTTTTGGTATGCCTAAATATGGATTGATGATTTGAAGGATAGGATCCCATAAAAAAAGCATCTATTGAGTGAATAGATGCTTAATAGTATTATGGTTTAAAGTATTTACTTTAGTTTATTTTCAATAAGATTGTAGAAATCTTGCAGTGTTGTTACATTTATAAAATCATCACCTACTAGTTTTACACCAAAATTAGATTCAATGGCTACTACTAAATCAACAAAATCTAAACTATCTAGTTCTAGGGTTTCTTTTAAATTTGCTGAAGGCGTGATGTCCTCCGATTCTACTTCAAACTCATCAATAAGAAAGTCGTTTATTTTTTCAATAATAACTTCTTTTTCCATCTGTATTTTATAATTTTTTTATGATTAATGCTGAATTTGTCCCCCCAAATCCAAAAGAATTGGACAAAAATACATCAATTTTTTTATCTATTGTTTTGCTTACTAAATTTAATTTGCTCGCATCTTCATCGGGATTTTCCAAATTAATATTAGGGGCAATAAAAGAATTTTGCATCATAAGCATCGAGTAAATTACTTCACTGGCTCCTGCCATCCAACATTCATGTCCGGTCATCGATTTTGTAGAACTTACAAGGGGGCCATGTTCTCCAAAAACTTCAAATAAGGCTTTGGCTTCATTGCTATCGCCAATAAGGGTAGATGTGGCGTGGGCATTAACATAGTCAATTTGGTTTGTAGCGATATTAGCCTGTTTAATGGCTTTTTTCATGGCGCGTGATGGGCCTTCTACATTTGGACTTGAAATGTGGTCGCCGTTTGATGAAAAACCATAACCAACAATTTCTGCCAAAATAGGCGCTCCACGTTTTACTGCCGATTCGTAACTCTCTACAATTAAAGTGGCACCACCACCACTTGGCACTAAGCCATCACGGTTTTTGTCGAAAGGTCTCGAGGCTTTTGCTGGCGTGTCTGTTTGTACAGAAAAAACACCTAAACCATCAAAACTTCCCATGGCGAGTTCGTTTATTTCTTGAGCCCCACCACAAATAATACAGTCCTGAAGTCCGCTTTTTATAAGCTGATAGGCCATACCAATGGCATGCGAACCACTGGCGCAAGCAGCACTTACCGTAAAATTAATGCCTGTTAATTTAAAGATGGTTGCCAAATTCATGGTAACAGAGGAGTTCATGCCTTTAAAAATGGCTCCAGAACCAACCAAAGTTGTGTCTTTTTTTTCTCTAATAATATCTGTAGATTCTACAACAGATTTTGCCGTGCTATCATTACCGTATAGAATACCAACTTCATGGGTGTTTAAATAGTCTTGCGTAATTTTTGCATTTTCTAGAGCTTCTGTGGTTGCCACATAGGCATAGGCACCCTCTTCACCTAAACTGATGCGTTGTCTTCGGCTAAGTTGTTTTTTTAAATTCGGAACATCTACCATGCCAGTTAAGCAAGATCGAAATCCGAATGGTTTTCTTTTTTCATCAAAAATAATTCCCGAAGTTCCGTTATACAAGGACTGTTTAACTTCTTGTAAGTTTTTGCCAATGCATGAATAAATGCCCATGCCTGTAATTACAACTCTTCTCATTTTTGGCTTATTTAGGAGTAAATACCCCCATTAATATTGATAACCTCTCCTGTGATATAAGAAGCTTTCTTGGAAGCTAGAAATGATACCAGATGGGCAACTTCCTCGGGGTTACCAAAACGGTTTGCTGGTACTAATTTTTTTAGTTCTTTTTCATTCAAGTCTCCCGTCATATCGGTTTTAATAAAGCCAGGAGCTACTGCATTTACTGTAATATTTCTTTTGGCAATTTCTTGAGCTAGGGCTTTTGTTGCCGAAATTACAGCCCCCTTTGCAGCCGAATAGTTGGTTTGACCAGGTGTTCCTTTTAGTCCAGAAACAGAAACTAAATTAATAATACGGCCATATTTGTTAATTAGTAACTTTTGAATGAGATGGTTGGTCACATTAAAAAATCCGTTGAGACTGGTGTTTATAACAGCGTTCCAGTCTTCAGGTTTCATCCACATAAATAAGCCGTCTTTTGTTATTCCAGCGTTATTCACAATCACTTCAATAATATCATCTTTGTGTGCTTCCTGCCAGGTGTCTAGAGCTTGTGCGACCTCTTCTAGGTTTGAAACGTTAAAAGGAAGTAATTCTCCCTGTCCGCCAGCTTCTTCAACGGCTTTTAAAGTATCTAAAGCAGCTTCTTTATTGCTGTTGTAGTTTATAATGATGTGGTAATCAGAGTCTTTAGCCAATTGTGTGCAAATGGCTTTGCCAATACCTCGCGATCCTCCGGTTACTAATGCATATTTTGTCATAACTATTTGGCGCTTAATTATACTATATTGTTTTCATGATTCATAAGAAAGGCTTTAACGTCATTCACATAGGGATACATAATGACATCTTCCTTAAACACAGGGACTAATTTTCTAATAGCATCGTAAGCTTTTTTAGTTTTTGATGAAATTTTATCCTGAAAACCTAAATATTCTATAGCCTGTACAATAGTTATTAATTCTATGGCCATGACTTCATAAGCATTTTCTACAACCTTTTTGGTAATCAGTGCCGCATTGGTGCCCATGCTTACAACATCTTGATTGTCATTGTTGTTAGGGATGCTATGCACATACATTGGGTTGGAAAGCATTTGGTTTTCTGCTGTTGTTGAGGTTGCTGTAAATTGAACACCCTGCATTCCAAAATTAAGTCCTAAAGTCCCTAAATTAACAAATGCGGGAAGGGTATTGTTAAGGTTGGGGTTTAATAAATAGTTAAGTTGACGCTCGGCTAGCATGCTCATTTTGGTTACCACTAATTTTAGTTTGTCCATTTCTAAAGAAACATAGTCGCCGTGAAAATTACCTCCATGATACACGTGTTGTTTTTCAACGCTTACAATAGGGTTGTCGTTGGCTGAGTTGACCTCTTCCATTAATATACGCTCCACGTCATTTAGGGTGTCTAGAACAGGACCTAAAATTTGAGGAACGCAACGAATGGAGTAATATTCTTGTACTTTTTCTTCAAAAACCCTAACATCTGGATTTTTGTTGTACAGGAATTCCTCGCGTTTTCTAGTAAGTTGACTATCTTCTAAATGCTCCCGCATGCGCTTGGCAATGTCACGTTGGCCTTTATGTTTTTTACTTTGATTGAGTTCTAAAGATAAATGATCGTCGTAGGCCTGCATGATTTCATTAATGGCTGAAGCACATAAAATCCCCCAGTTTAGTAAACGTCGGGTATTAATGGTGTTTACAATGCCAATACCTGTCATGACCGAAGTCCCATTCATTAAAGCTAAGCCTTCACGCAATACCACAGAAATAGGCTTTAAGTTTTCAATTTCGAAAACCTCTTTTGTCGAACGGAATTCGCCTTTATAAATAACTTCGCCTTCACCAATTAAAACAAGCGCTAAATGGGCTAACTGAACTAAATCGCCACTGGCACCTACGCCACCATGTTCGTAAATTAATGGTGTTATGTTTCTGTTTATAAGCTCTGTCATTAACTCAATAACCGATTTATGAACCCCAGAATGCCCTAAAGACAGGGTGTTTAATCGGGCTAGCATGGCTGCTTTTACATATTGCGGAGCGATAACTTTTCCAGTTCCAGAGGCGTGACTTCTAATTAAATTGTATTGGAGTTTAATGCGGTCTTCATCGTTTATTTTATACTGAGCCATAGGACCAAAGCCCGTATTAACGCCATAGATGGTTTTATTTTGAGAAAAATCTTTTAAAAAATTAAAACTATTTTCTATGGTTTGATATACGCTAGGATCAATTTCTAAAGGGTTGTTTTCAAAAATAATTTTATAAAATTCTTCAATCCTAAGAGTTCCTTCCAGTTTTACCATCTATATCGTTTTGGTGTGTAAATAAGAGTTTTAATAACGGCTTGTAAAGTAGTTATTTTGGTGTGCAAATTTAGAATAATAAATGATTTTTTTATAAGAAGATGTTTGTAGATTGTAATGTTGTAGGCGGTTATTTTGGTTTTTTTACAAAAATGCCTACAATTTCACTTCAGAATAATAGAAAATTGGCGTTTCAAGTAGACTTCATTTCAGCCGTTTAAATTCTAAAATTTTCAAAGGAAATTATAGGCAATGTTTGTTGTTTTTACATCTGTTTTTTATGGTAAAATAATGTTTGCATTAGGCTTTCCGTAAGGTTTTCCCCTAATATTTCTTACGTAACCAAAATGATACACGCACGAGTAATATAAGGGCAGGTACTTCAACCAAGGGCCCAATAACACCGGTAAAAGCTTGACCAGAGTTTAATCCGAAAACAGCTATAGCTACGGCTATGGCAAGTTCAAAATTATTCCCGGCAGCCGTAAAAGCCACTGCAGCTGTTTTGTCATATTCGGCGCCCATGGCTTTTGTAACGAAAAATCCAATAATAAACATGAGGGCAAAATAAATAAGTAATGGTACGGCGATGATAAGGACATCCATTGGAATTTCAACAATCAATTCGCCTTTAAGCGAGAACATCACTATGATTGTAAAGAGTAAAGCAATCAGTGTTAAAGGTGAAATGGCAGGAATGAATTTGGTATTATACGAATGCTCACCCTTTAATTTCACAAGGATAAGTCTGCTTAATATCCCTAATAAAAACGGAATACCAAGGTAAATCGCGACGCTTTCGGCTATAGTAGCTATGGAAATATCCACTATAGCACCTTCAAAACCAAAATAAGGCGGTAATATGGTTATAAATATCCAGGTGTAAAAGCTGTAAGCGAAAACCTGAAATATACTGTTTAAGGCTACCAGGCCGGCACCATATTCTGCATTACCATCGGCGAGGTCATTCCAAACCAAAACCATTGCAATGCAGCGTGCTAAACCTATTAAAATTAAGCCTACCATGTATTCTGGATAATCCCTTAAAAAGGTAATGGCTAGAATAAACATCAGTATGGGACCCACGATCCAGTTTAAAAGGAGTGAGATGGATAAGATTTTAGTGTTTTTAAAAACCTTGGGCAGTAAGGCATAATTCACTTTGGCTAATGGGGGATACATCATTAATATCAGTCCGATAGCTATTGGAATATTAGTGGTTCCAACGCTAAATGAATCGATAATTTGAGGAAACGACGGTACAAAAAATCCGATACCTACGCCAATAGCCATGGCTATAAAAATCCAAAGGGTAAGGTAGGAGTCTAAAAAGCTTAATTTTTTATTTGCGGCCATTTTATGCGTTTATTTGTGAGTAGACATAGTATAATTCGGTAGCTATTTGTATGCTTCTTTCATTATATTTTTCGGCTTGTTGCGGTGTGCCATCAAAGGCTTTGGGGTCTTGGAAGGTAATTGGAATTCGTTTTTCAGCTCCAGCTATAAATGGGCAACCACCGTCGGCTTGGGAGCAGGTCATAATGGCTGCAAACGCTGAAGTTGGGTTAAACGGGGCATCTAATTTTTTGGAAAATCCAATAATGGGATGGGCGTTTTTGGTGTATTTTATACTGTATACGGGATTGTTATTTTCCGATAGGGTTTCTATCTCAAATCCGGTGTTTTTTAAAGTGTCGGCCACCACGGGAAAAAGGGCTGTAGCTTCGGTTCCTCCAGAATAGCAAAACACTTTTTCAATATTAAAATGATAAGCTAAGGTTTGTGCCCATACTTGCGACAAATGACTGCGTCGGGAATTATGGGTGCAAATAAAGTTGATGCGTATGTCTTGTTTAGCATCTACTTTGGCTTGAATAAAATCGATTAAGGGTTGTAGGGTTTCTTTACGTTCCTTAGAAATACTATCAATATTTAAGGTTGAAATGGTGGTTTCAATATTTTTAAAAAGGCTCATTTTTTTGTTCTATTTGTGCTTTAAAATTTTTAAGAGGTATTAGCAACAGCCACTATTAGGTGTGCAGCTTGAAGCCGAAGGGGTTTGAATTTCTGAAAGTTTCATTTTTGGCTTTTCTTGAGGTATACCACAGTTGTCTTTAGCAAGGCAATCGGTTTGTTTTGTAACTAGAAGAAAGTGCTTGCCGTTAAATTCCAAGCCGTATTTTCCAATAGTGTTGCCTTGGTATTCGACTTCGATTTCCAAATCATCAAGCTCTAAGACTTTTTCTGATAGTTCTATGATATGTAGTAATTTCTCAGGATGTAATCTGTGGTCGTAATCGTTGGTACTCCACAATTGAAAATTGGCTACTTCTTCTTGGCGTACCGTGCCGCCGCAGTCAATAAAGTGTTTGGTTATTTTTCCAACTTCGGTAACGTGAAAATGACTAGGTACCAATTCACCATTTGGTAACTCAAAAGCTATTTTATCTAGGGTGTTTAGTTTATTTTTTACTTCCGATAGTGTCATAATAATTCTTTTTTTATTGGAATAATACGATTAATGAGTATAAATTTTTTAACAACAATCTTGTTTTGTAGGGAGGTCTTGATCTAGAAATTCGGACATCACAGTTTTCATTTGTGCCCATTTTTCATGGTTTATACAATAGCAAACACTTGTACCTTCAACCGTTCCTTTTATTAATCCCAGTTGTTTTAACTCTTTTAAATGTTGCGAGATTGTAGGTTGTGCTAAGCCTATTTCGTTAACCAAATCGCCGCAAACACAGCTGTCTATTTTAAACAAGTGTTGTAAAATAGTTACTCGAGCAGGGTGACTAAAGGCTTTTGAAATTAAGGAAATTTCATTTTGTAAGTCGGTAAACATTTCTGTTTTGGCTAATCCCATAGTTATATATTTGTATATTGCAATATTACGATAAATAAATGAAAACCGAATTATTTTTTGTTTATTTTTTAGGCGAGCTTGATTTATGATGTTGATATTATGGGTTAATTGGATAGCGGCCCATGGAATGCTTCGCCATTCATTCGAAAAACAAAAAAAGCTGCTATTGATTATATTCAATAACAGCTTTTTGTATCATGCTATAATGATTTTTTTTCTACTTTTTAGATCCAAAAATCTTGTTAATAATAAGATTTGTAGAATATCTAGTTGCTAACCATCTGAGTTTTTCAGGAATCCAATTAACAGGATTCAAGCTTTCAGTATATTCGTACTTCAGCATTTTTAATTCTTCTAAGGCGATTTTACGTTCTAAATCTAAAATTTTTAAATCGCGTTCAATGCTTTTTGTGTTTTTATATGACTTCATACTAATTAAAAAACTTTTCAGAAAGTTTGCTGACTATAAAATTGCTCATATGTTTTCTTAACATAAATGCAATTATAGACAATATAACAAAACCCCCACCTACAATTAAAAAACCTTGCGTGTAGTTTCCTAAAGATTTACCAATAAGAAAAGCCAAAGCAATGGCTAAAAACGTTAAGCCAATAACTAACAAACTACCAATAAATATGGTTTTAAAAACGATACCAAAGGAGGTTGTTAATTGTTGAAATATTTTGAGTTTATAGTACTCGTAAGAGGTATGAAAAAACTTCTCACTAACTTGTTTTGCTTTTTTATTAGTGTTGGTTAAGGAGTCGTTTAAACTCATATGTATTTATGATTTTTGTAAATTTTTGTTTTTCTCTTTAAGATCTTTTAATTTTTTCTCAAGTGTTGATATGATATCTTCTGCTTTATAGCTAACATCAGATACAATGGCCTCAACATGCTCGTCTAAACTCTGTTTTTTTACAGATGCCGTACTCAAGGCTTGCTCTTTTAAATCGTGAGCTAAATTAGTTAATTTATGTTTAGCAGTATCAGCTTCGTCACTAATACGTTGTCTTGTATTTTCCCCTTTGTCTGGAGCAAATAAAATTCCTAAAACCGCACCAATTGCTGTTCCTGCTAGAAGTCCTAAAAATGTGTTACCATGATCATTCATAATATATGTTTTTAATAATTAATGCAATACAAGTATACAATATACAAAATGATTTAATCACTTGAAAGAATTTAAAGACTAAAGTAAAGCACGCCTTACAACTTTAAATGTTACATTTTGAAGCTACTTGTTTACGTTATGTAAATGTATATCTGGATAATGCATTTATGGCCGACACCAGATGTCGTTTATTGCTTTTGTCTTTCCATCTATCTTTGTGTGAAAATAAAATATATAGCACGTGAATAATTTATTAGGTAACAAGAAAAAAGAAATAGGATTTTATGAAAATCCGAATCTTAAAGCTTTCAGTAAAACATTAAATACCGAACAATTAGAGGCCATGGTTCATGTCTTTTTTTTAGTAGTCACGGCCGATGAGTTTGCTTTAAATTTGAGGATGTACAATTACATACATGATCAGTTTAATGCTCTAGGATTTGATATCAAGAAGGCTTATGTTCATAAATATGCTTCAAAAGCCGATATAGAAGCCTATGGCGTTTTAGCAAATATGAGTCATGAACAAAAAAAATGGTTTGAAATCGCTTTACATACAATGCTTTACGATATTCATGTTTCTCCTACTAACAAGCAAATTGAGCAGTATAATATTATTTGTGATAAGGCGTTGAATATTCATGTTAGCCAAGCTATTCATTAATACCTTTTATGAAAATTAAAGCCTTATCAATATTTCAAGATTTACAAAATAATGGACTTTATACTTTTAGTGCCATCCAGCAATGGCTGTTACAATTTGAAACTGAATTTACAGATTTAAAGTACAACTGGGATTGCTCGAATTCGGAATGCTGTTATAAATATACGGGATCTTGCTCGTGTGCTACTAAAGCTGATGCTTTTCTTTTTTTAACCTTATACCACAAGCTTTTGGAGTTTTCGTTTTATCATAAAAATGAGCCATATGCCCGAAATGAATTGCTGGATTATGAAAAGATTAAAAATGATAGTTATAAAAGTAAAAAATGGGTTGTAAGAAACGAAAAAATAGCAGGTAATGATTGTTTTGAGTTTTTAATGAGTTATTACAGCTATGCCCATAATCCTGAACATTTACTTGTGGTTGATGAGCGTTTATTGGGCTACAATATTTTTGTTGATGCTAAAGATTTTAGACATCTCATCTTATTTTTGCAAACTTTTGATGATTTGTTTTGGATTCAAAAAATATATCCTGAAAGTGATATGTTATGTGCCTTCGAGTGAGGAGCCCCAGCTTTAATCATCAAATAGAAAATGATCAAAATCACCTTCAATAAATCGTGGGGGGTAGTCCAACCCTAAGGTTTCTTGTAATGCTTTATCTTCCCACACATTTTTTAATCCAATTTCTAAGTTTAAATGGTAATTATCGTCCCGTTCGGTATAACCACACAGTAAATATTTTTTATTTAGTTTTTTGAAATATCTAAAAAATTCGGCCATGATATAAAAAATGGTTTCATTGCAATCTCCAGTTATTTCGTACCTGTAATAAATGGGGCGTTCCAAGTAATTGGGATTAATTAAATCGGTTGCTCGAAGGTTTTTATTGGTTATTTCTCTATTTCTAAGTTTTAAATAGGTCGTCTCTTTAATGGGTAAAACGATACAATGTCCGGCATAATACCCCGTTCTTCCTGTAAAAACAAAGTTTAGTTCGGGGAGTAACTTAACCGCTTCTCGAATTAATTCATCATTTACATAACTGTCGTCTTTATGCAGAGAGTCTATGTAATAATTAATGTGCTTGATGTCTAAATCATAGTCAATGGTTCTTATGTTTTGGGTTGTAAGATCGAGTTGATCTTTGTACCATGATAAATTAGGAAGTTCGCTATTTTGCTCTGAAAGGGAATATTTTCTGGTTTTAAAATTATAGAATGTAGGAATAGGAACGGCAGCATTAAGATTATGAATGAGTTGATAGGGCATTAGCGTTGCTAAAACAATATCTTCTTCTTTTTCAGATTTTACTAAGGTTAAATTTTTTTCCCAGCGCTGTATGGTTCGTAAATCCACCTTGATACTTGCAGCGAAATCGATTTGCGAAAGGCCATTAAATTCGCGATAATCTTTAAATAGCTCGCCTATGGAATAATATCTTTTCATCAATGTGTTAAAATGAACAATAAATATAACTAAAAATAGCCTCATGACATTTTATGTCGCCATATTTATGGGTAAGCCCAATTAAATTTGCAAAATGTAACCGAAACCCTGATGGGTTTTTATTAACTAATATATCATGCATCAACGTACAGAAAATGAAAGTTATAGGCCGATTACTTCCTTCGAGCGTCGTGTTTTCATCTATTTACAAATGCTTTCCAAGTTTCGAAAAGCAGACATGTACGGTATGGCTCCCGCTGTAGCTAATTTATTTATGGTGACTCAAGAAAAAGCAGAAAATTTGTTGGTACAATGGTTAATTAATTTCAGAGAAGATGGAGAATATGCTTTGGTTTATGTTCCTAAAAGTTTGGAAGTTTAATGTGTTGATATACGAAATGAAAAATGCAAGTACACTGTTCCCAATATACTAGATAATAATTATAACATGCTTTTAAATAAATTAAAAGAAATTGAAATTGCTATAGATGGCAACGAAAATTCCAATTTGGAGCAAATACAAACTGCTTCGATTTTAAAACATTTATTACTTCAAATTGATTATAAATCTGAACATATTTCAGATTTACCCTTAGAAAGAACTTTAGAGCTTTTAATTCATTTGAAGGGTGAAGCTTTATCTTTAGAAGAAGAAACTATGGTAAGAGCACTATTTGTAAATATGTAAGTTTTTAAGACACCGTGTGTCGCATAAAGTGAGATGCATCGGTCGTAAATTTGTAGTGTAATAGAAGCAGAAATGCTAAGATTTACAAAAGTATTTTAAGTTTAGTGGTTAATTAATGAATTAAAAATTTGAACTGGATTAATAGCAATTTAAAGTTTGATTTTTAAGTTTGGGAGGGTAGCAAGATTTATTTTGTTGCCCTCTTTTTTTTATTAAAATCGTAAGGCTATAGCACTTCGTTATCGTAAAATGTTATGGCATCCTGAAGCGCCCTATCTAATATTTTATTTTCCTTGGCAATGCGTGGTGTTTTCCAGTTAAAATATCTTATAAAATCTGCCAAAATAACCTCGCGATATTGGCTAATACTAGCGATGTCAAAAAATAAACGTCCCGTACGTCTCACAAAAAAGTCTGTTAAACCACTGGTCATTTCATAGTTTATACTAAACCAAAGCTCTGCTCTAATGAGGCCTTCTAATGGTGATTGGTTTTCAAAATCTTTTATTTTGTTTACGATGTCTAAGGCCTTCCTGCCATAATTGGTACAAAGATACCAAGCATGATAATCATTTGGAATTCCTAATTTATTCAGCTTTAAAGCGAGTTCCTTTTGAAATTTTGTAATGTCATTAATGGTGTCAAAAGGTGGGTTTACTAATGGTATTTTTTCGGTTAGAGAGTTTTTTAATTTGCATTTTTTTTCTGAAGACATCCGGTTTAAAACAACATCCAAAACACGTTGGGCCATTTTCCTATAGCCTGTAAGTTTACCTCCTGCTATAGTAATTAATCCTGTTGGTGATTCAAAAATTTCGTCCTTTCTTGATAATTCCGAAGGTCCTTTATCTTTTTCATGAATTAAAGGACGTAATCCTGCCCAACTGGATTCCACATCATTTTCGGTTAAATGTATGTCTGGAAAGGTCTCATGTATAGCTTCTAGTAGGTAGTGTAAATCTTTTTTGGTACTCACAACACGATTTTTATGCCCTGTATAATTGGTATCGGTGGTGCCAACATAAGTGGCACGACCTCTAGGAATAGCAAAAATCATACGTCCGTCCTTCACATCAAAGTAAAGCGCCTGTTTTATAGGTAGTTTATGATGCGGAAATACAATATGAACGCCTTTTGTTAAATGGAGATGTTTATGATTTATAGAATGGTCTGTACGGCGTATCACATCTGCCCATGGACCCGTTGCCGAGATGTAATGTTTAGCCTTAATTTTTAAGGATTTTTCCCCAAGATGATCTTCACAATTTAAACCGTTTATTTTTGAATTTGTATGATAATTGAAAGTTGTGAGTTCGCAGTAATTTATAATGGTAGCTCCAAATGCGGCTGCTGTTTTTAATATTTCGATAGTAAGTCTGGCATCATCGGTACGGTATTCCGCGTAAAAACCACCACCTGTTGTGGCATTAGGGTTAAGTAGGGGTTCTTTTTCTAAGGTTTCTTGCTTGTTTAACATGATTCTTCCGTCAGCTTCAGGTACATCTGCCAAAAAATCATATACTTTTAACCCAATAGAGGTCATTAAAGGACCATAAGTACCTTTCTTAGTTAAAGGTAGCAACATTTTTTCGGGAATGACTAAATGTGGCGCAAGCCTATGTACAATGGCTCGTTCGGACCCAGATTCCCTAACCAAGCCTACTTCAAATTGTTTTAGGTAGCGCAGTCCTCCATGTATGAGTTTCGTGGATTTATTACTGGTGCCCGACGCAAAATCACCTTTTTCAATTAAGCATACATGCAGTCCTCGGGAAGCTGCATCTAAGGCAATGCCAGCCCCTGTAACACCACCGCCAATAATAGCCAAATCGAAAGTGCTTGTTTTTAGCTTTTCGAGGGTGTCTTCTCTTTTATATATTGAAAAATTAGTGGGTGCTTTAGACATATAGGGTAGGGTATAAAAAAAAGATCATCTAGCAAAGTTATTAACCCAATGGATAACCTTTTTTAGATGTTCTGTTAATATATCATGTTTCCACGGATGTGAGGCCCCAAAAACATGATTGGCACCTTCAATGATTTTAAAAGTGCTTTTGCTGTTCCATTTATGCAGGTTTTGTGCTTCTTCGATTAATACGCTGGTATCCTTATCGCCATGAATAATTAGTAAAGGTTGTTTGAGCTTTGAAACGGCTCGTTTAATATTAAGACGTTCTTTGTGCTTGATAAAATCTTCATAAAACTGATAAAAATGTGGCATTTGTTGTTTTGTTCTACCGTTTACTACATATTTTACCCCATCTTTTTTCCACAGCTCAGCATCACCAGAAATGGGGTATCGGTTGGCATAATCGCTAACCCCTGCTAGACTTATTACTTGTTTTACACGCTGGTCTTCATAGGCTTTTATAATCACAATGCCACCAGCTCTGCTATGTCCTAAAAGCGTGATGTTTGTGGGATCTAGTTCATCTTTATAGCTTTGGTTTTCGGTTACCCAATCTATAATGGTTTCCAAATCATCTAACTCTTTACTGTAGTTGTTATTTCCAAAGGCTTCTAGATCGGGAAAATCTATAGGGTTTTCTCGGGTTCCGCCATTAAAGGCAAAATTGAATTTTATAAAAAAGTAATTTAATTCAGCAAAAGCTTTTGCCATTAAATTCCAAGCTCCCCAGTCTTTAAAACCTTTGTAACCATGACAAAATATGAGTACAGGTTTAGGTTTTTTATTACCTTTAAAAAAGATATCGGTTAGTATTGGTTTGTTATGTTTCCCAGGGATACCATTATTTTTTTTGATGATCATATTATACTTCTTTTTCGGTGAAATCGATTTGGGAATCGCATATTTCTAAAATGATATGTTTTAGTTCTTTTTCGAAGGCGATTAAAGTATCTTCTGTAATTAAGGCATTTTTTGATCGACTTCCGGCTTCCTTTTTTGAAAATTTTAAAAAGCCTGCACCCATATTTTTAAATGAAATGATACCCGCTTCGATCGGAAATTTCACTAGGCCTTTTTGTTGCATCATATAGGCATAAGCGAGTATTTGAAAACTTTTACTGTATTTTTTATAATCTGTAGTGATGTCCTCCCAATTGGTGATTTCTACTTGATTTTGGTCTACTTTCCCTGTTTTGTAATCAATGATTCTAATTACACCGTTATATGCGTCAACACGATCTACAATTCCGCGTAAGCGTACTGGAAAGTCTAACTCGGGAAGGTTTATAAGGATATCGTTTTGGGCTTCAATAGCAATTATTTTGATTTGATTCCCTGCTTTTAAACTTTTAATTTCTAAATCTAAAAAATTAGAAACGTAACGTTTAGCGATTTCAGAAATAATGAGGTTCTTTCCTTTGGTTATGTCCCCTTCTTTATATTCGGTTTTAAAATGGTGTATAACGCGCTCTTCAATTTTAGATTTTAAGCTTTTAATCATCTCAATGTCGATAAAGCTATTTATTAATGGTTTGTATAGATCTTCTAAGGTGTTGTGCACAACGGTTCCAAGTGTATTTGCAGCAACAGTTTCCTCGACATCGTTATGATCGCGTATTTTGAGTATGTTTTGATAATAGAAATCAATGGGATTTCGTATGTAATTGGTTAAAGAGGATGGCGAAAAACCTCCACTTGCCAATTTAGCGATAGCGCGATTTAGTGCAGCGTTCTTTTTTACGACGGTTAATTTTTGTTCCAATATAGGTACTTGAGGCGCTATAATTTGATGCTTAATATTATGAATGCCTTCTAGTTCTAATTGGGTAATAAATCTGCTCTTCTCACCGCCGGTAAGCGCATCTGCTTCGGTATTATACAGAATAAATACACGTTTAGCACGTTGGAGTAAGCGGTAAAAATGATAGGTATAAACAGCATCTTTTTCTTTATAGGTAGGAAGTTTATTTTCAAGTTTTACATCGTACGGAATAAAGGAATTGTTGCTTTTTCCAGAAGGTAAAACCCCTTCATTTACAGAAGAAATAATAACCGTTTCAAAATCTAATACTCGAGATTCTAACATACCCATAACTTGAAGACCTTGTAAAGGTTCGCCTTGAAAGTCTAAGGATTCAGAGTTCAGTAACTCATTATAGACACTGTATAAGGTTGAAATGTCTTTTATGTGCTCATGTGTATTATTTAATTGTGTTAAGTCGTTAAAAAGCGCGTTAAATCGAAACAGGTATTCTAAGGAGAGTATATCCGATTTGCTGTTTTTATCCAAATGCTCCTTGATGGCAAGAATTAAATTCGAACAATTACTTAAAGCCTGATCGATAGAAATTTGCCAGTTTGTAAAAAGTAAATCAATAACCGATGCGCATGGTGGTGCTAATTGTTTTAAGCGTTTTACCGATAAATAAACCATATTATTGCTATCTATGGTTTCTATGACTAATGAAGCATAATCGATGTCTTCTACAAGAAAAAGAGGACGTATAAATTGATGCGAAATAAGTTTTATGATGTCCTTATAGTAAAATGATTTTGATGGGGTTTTATGAATATTAAAAAGGGCATCAAAAAATGAGGCCAACGGGATGGACTTTAGTGGAAATCCCATGGTAATGTTTAAGTTTTCAATAGTATCAGGAATAGAATTTAATACAGGTATGAGTAAATTTTCATCGCCTAAAATAACAGCTGTATTTTCTAATGTGGCATCTTCTTGGTGTAATTCTTGAAGTATGGTGCCTATATATTTCGCCTGGCCTATGTTTTTTGGAATACCTAATACGGTGATTTCTTTTTGTTTTGAATAGTTATTTGTAATCCATTCAAAGGGTTGGGAATTAAATATATTCCATTTTTTTTTGTGCTGCCTAGTGAATAAGCCGGCATCATGTAAGGGGTTTTCAAAAAATACTTTGTCGATATCCCAATAAATTTCTCCGAGATCATGTTGCAGTATTTCTTGAATAATAATTTCTTCGGCCGAGTTTAAAGCGTTAAAACCAAGAAATATATATTGGTTATCCTCATGATCTTGAATATATGTTTTTATATGCTTTGCCGCTTCTCGATATATCAGACCTTGATAGGCTATGCCTTGTTCAATAAGGTGTTGTGTAAAGTGTTTGTAATAGTCGAATAGTTTGTTCCAGAATGCTAAATAGTTTTTAACAAATTCTGTTTTTGGTTCTTCAAGGGACCAATGTTTTAAATCTTCAATGGCGGCAAGATATTTAAAGATGTGTTCTTGCGGAATGAGATAACGATCTATTTCATTAAAATCTTGTAGGAGGATTTGAGCCCATTTGGAGAATACTTCGAAACTGTCTATCTCATCTCCTTTTGAAATTTGAAGGTAGCTGTTGTAAAACTCAAAAAGTAGTTCGGTGTTAGAAGTGCTTTCTAGTCCTGCAATCGCTTCTACAAATTCTTCAATACTTATTATTTTAGGAGCAAATAAGGTGTGGTCTAGAACCCTTGGAAGTTGATTTTTTAAAAATACACCAGCGCGTTTACTGGGTAATACAAAGGTTACTTCAGTGAAGTTTATTTGTTTCTTTTTTAAATCTTGTAATACATCAAGTATAAATGTTGTCATGTTATAAAAATAAAAAAACGCTTCGGATTCCCGAAGCGTTTTTCTTTATCTATTTTATAACTTTTTAAAAGGGTCTTATTCTTTTACTAAGTTAATTTCAACACGTCTGTTGTTTCTTCTACCAGCACTAGTTTTGTTAGTATCGATAGGTTTAGTTTCTCCATATCCTTTAGCAGATAATCTGAATTCTTCAACACCGTGACCTGTTAAGTATTCTTTTACAGAAAGTGCTCTTGCATCAGATAACTTAAGGTTAGAAGCAGCAGAACCTACACTATCAGTGTGACCTTCAACTGTAAACTTAGCGTGAGGGTACTCTTTTAAGATATCGATAATGTTTTGTAATACTTCTGCAGAGTGAGACTTAATTGTTGCTTTACCAGTATCAAATAAGATCGTTTTAGCGTAAGCATTTAAAGATTTTTGAACAGCTTCAGATAATTCTGGACATCCGTTGTTAGCAACAGTACCAGGAGTATCTGGACATTTATCATCTTTATCTAATACACCGTCACCATCAGTATCTGGCCAAGGACATCCACTGTTTGCAGCTGGACCTGCCTCGTTAGGACATTTATCATCACCATCAGCAACACCGTCACCGTCAGCATCTGGACAACCGTTTAATGCAGCAATACCTGCAACAGTAGGACAAGCATCATCTTTATCAGAGATTCCGTCACCGTCAGTATCAGGACATCCGTTAAACTCAGCTAAACCAGCTTCGTTAGGACAGTCGTCTTTGCTATCTTGGATTCCGTCACCGTCAGTATCAGGACATCCGTCAAATTCTTTTAAACCTGGCTCATGTGGACAAGCGTCATCTTTGTCATATATACCATCACCGTCAGTATCAGCACCACCAAATCTGATAGAAATACCAGCAGTGTGTTGGAAGTGAGAGTATAAGTAATCTTCGAAAGAATGCTTGTAAGCCATTTGAAGTGTTAAACCGATGTTTTCAGTAAACCAAACGTTTGTACCAACAGTTCCGTTTACAGTACCAGCTCCGATTTCATCAACCCAAGTGTAACCACCACCAACACCAATAAATGGATCGATTGTAGTTCCTTGTAAAAAGTTGTATTTAATTGTACCATCAATACCGTAGTAAGATGCATCGCTGTACATACCATCTTCGTCATCTCCAAATTTGGAAATTTTGTTTAAAGAACCAGCAACACCAAAAGTAAGTCCACTACCTACATATTTCGATACAGAAATAGTTGATAAAGAAGGCAATATGTTCCAGTGGTCAGTTGCATTGAAGAATTCATCAAACCATTCACCTCGTGGTTGGTCTTCTCCAACTGGGTAAAAGTCTACTGCGTTTGCTCCAATGGAAATCTGCCATGGATTGTTTTTGTCTTGCGCATTTACGTTGCTACAAACAAGTACAAGCAACATAGCGAACAATAATCTGCTAAGATTTTTCATATTCAAAAGTTTAAATTTTAAGTGTTAATTGTAAACAAAAGTAAGTGGTTAATTCCTATTAACAAAGACAAATATATAAAAATATTGCAGATATTAGTAACGCTAACCTAAGTTTACACGGGCTTAAAGCTTATTTCAGACTGAGTTTAAATAACGTTTAAAGCCTTTCCAACCTTAGAAAAAGCGCTAATTGCCTTATCTAAGTGGGCCTTATTATGTGCTGCTGAGAGTTGTACACGAATTCTTGCTTTTTCTTTTGGAACCACTGGAAAAAAGAATCCAATAACATAAATGCCTTCTTTTAAAAGTGCTTTTGACATGTTTTGAGCTAATTTAGCATCGTAAAGCATTACTGGAACTATGGCAGAATCACCATCGATAATATCAAATCCTGCTTCCTTCATGCCTTTTTTAAAGTAATTGGTATTCCATTCTAGGGTGTCTCTTAGTTCGGTATTGTTAGCAAGCATGTCAAATACTTTTATCGATGCGCCTACAATAGCTGGGGCTAGGGAATTTGAAAATAAATAGGGTCTAGATAGTTGACGAAGCAAATCAATAATTTCTTTTTTGCCTGTGGTATAGCCGCCCATGGCGCCACCTAAAGCTTTTCCTAAAGTTCCGGTTATGATGTCAATGCGGTCTAATACCTTTTTTTCTTCTAAAGTACCACGACCAGTTTCTCCTATAAAACCTGCGGCGTGGCATTCGTCTATCATTACTAAAGCCTCATATTTATCGGCTAAATCACAGATTTTATCTAAGGGCGCTACGAGGCCGTCCATAGAAAATACACCATCTGTAACAATAATTTTAAAACGTGCGCCTTTAGAGTTCGCAGCAATAAGTTGTGCTTCTAAATCGGCCATGTCGTTATTTTGATATCGATATCTCGCGGCTTTACATAACCGTACCCCATCAATAATGGATGCGTGGTTTAAAGAATCTGAAATTATGGCATCTTCAGCACCTAGTAATGGCTCAAATACACCACCGTTAGCATCAAAGGCTGCGGCATATAATATGGTGTCTTCAGTATGGTAAAAATCGGCAATTTTTTGTTCCAGTTCTTTATGAATATCTTGTGTTCCGCAAATAAAGCGTACCGAACTCATACCAAAACCATGAGTGTCCATAGTATCTTTGGCCGCTTGAATAACTTCGGGATGGGATGAGAGGCCTAAATAGTTATTAGCACAAAAGTTTAAAACCGTTTCGCCTGTATTTAATGTTATTTTAGCACCTTGCGCCGAAGTAATAATGCGTTCCTCCTTATAAAGTCCGTTATCTTTAATATCTTGAATTTTCTCAAGAAGATGATTTTTCAGTTTTCCGTACATTTTTTTGAATTTTATGCAAAATTAAACAACTTTTACGGTAATGTCATTATTTGTGTATATAAGAATCTTCTTTTTAACGGTAAATGACATCTCTTCTAAAACATCTTGATATAACTGTAATTGTTGGGCGTGTTCTTTGTCTGCCAGACCCGTTTTATAATCAATAATGGTAGCGTTATTTTCACTATCGATTACCACGCGATCTGGACGGTACACCATGCCTGTTTTTGTAATAATATCGCGTTCATTATATATGGTATTATGGGAGTTGTTGTAGTATTTTATTAACTCCGGATGCTGCACAATTTGTGTAACCAACTTTTTGAGCGTATCGGCTTGTTTGGGATTGATGATGGCGGATTTTAGATACTGATTAAAAACAGGATCGATGTCTTTTTTTGTTTCAATGCCAGCCATGATATCATGAATAAGATTTCCTTTTTCTATGGCTGTTTCCTGGTTCGTATCCCATAAGAGTCCAGATTTGGTTACCACCTTAATGTTGTGTGTTTCTTTAGCGGTTGAAATAAAAGCCTGCTGAAATTCGGTTTCTTGTTGTGCTGTCTTAGCTTTTGATGTTTTATTTGGGGAACCAAAAGCGTATAACTCTTGAGCATCATGCCATAACCCTAAATGCTGTAGGTATAGTATTAAAAGTCCGGAATACTTTTTGGAATTCGCTTCCCCTTTAGCCGATATGTCTTTGGTTGAAATGATATAAAGTTGCTCTACTGCTCGGGTAAGCGCTACGTAAAGTAAATTTATGTTGTCTAAAGCTTGTTCCGATTCATGGCGGTTAAAAATGTTTAAGCCTTCATCGCCAAAAAATTCAAAATCTTTAGTGTAATTCAAAAGGGTATACGATAAGCCTTGGTATTGGTTTTCATCTATTTTAAACCATTCCTTAGGATCGACATCTCGAGCCATATCTAAATCGGCATAAGGGAAAATAACCACTGGAAATTCTAGGCCTTTAGATTTATGAATGGTCATGATCTGTACAGCATCTTGTCCTTTAGGAGAAATAATACTTAGATTGTCTTTCTTCTTATTGAAAAATTCAAGGAAACCAGAAATATCTGATCCTTTCTTCTGAGCAAAATCATGAATGATATCTAAGAAAAATTGAATGTAAGCATTAGAGTTTTTAACAAGTTCGAAGGTTCTAACAATCGTTTCAGCCATGTCGTATAGCGGAAGTTGTAGCAGTTCGGAGCTTGAAATAGTTATATTAAATTCTCTAAAACTCTCAAAGAGTTCCTCTATAGAAAGATGAATGTGGTTGATGAAATAGTCGTGCTTGTTTTCAATTTGAAAATGTTCGGTTAGAAAATGCAAGACCTTGATTTTTATTTCGTTATTTTTTGGCTGAAGCAGTAGCGTTAATAAATGGGTTATGAAACTAACTTCAGGAGCATTGTTTATCAATAAGGTTTCCGATGAAATGATTGGGATGTTATGCTGACTTAAATAATTGGCCACAGCCACACCTTCTTTCTTTTTTCTTACCAGAACACAAATGTCTTTCAGTTGAAAACCGTTTTCCAGACTGTTTTTAATTTTTTCTAAGGTGATTTCTGGAAATATGTCGTTTCTGTCGTCTTCTTTATTGATGTCTAAAAATGAAAGTTCCACATAACCATTTTCATCTTTAGTGATTTGTTGTGACGCGTCATTATATAGATTTTGATAGGCCTCATGATGAAATACCTGATTGGCTAAAAACTGAAACAACCCGTTGTTAAATTGAACGACTTCTTTAAAACTCCTGTAGTTAGCAGGTAGGTTTGCAACATCTTTTTGAATGTGAAACGGATTAACCTCGTTAAACAGTCCTATAAATTGTTCGGCTTTTCCTCCGCGCCAACGATAAATAGCTTGTTTGGCATCACCTACAAGCATAGTACTTCCGCCTTGAGCGGAAAGAGCGTTTTCTAATAAAGGAATGAGATTTTCCCACTGCAATACCGAGGTGTCTTGAAATTCATCAATAAAATAATGTTTAAACTTTTCGCCAATACGCTCATATATAAAAGGTGTAGGTTGTGCTTTAATCTCGGTACTAATAATGGCATTAAATTCGGAGATCAGCATTTTATTTTGCGCTTCTTTTAAAGTGATAAGTTCATTGTTAATCGCATTTAAAACGGATAAAGGCGTGATGTTTTTATAAAAGTTCTTTAAAAATTTAAGATGATAGACTTCTTCTTTAATACTTTTATAAGATTCTTCAATTTCCGGCAAGAGGCTATCAATAGTGTTAGCTAAGTCAGCGTTTAAAGATTTGGTGTATATGCCTTTTCTCTCGCTTATGTTTTCTCCTAGTTTATTGTCGTATAGTCTTAGGAAGTCTAAGTTTAATGCTTTTAAAAAATGATTTGGAAGTGTTTTTCGAGAAAAATTTGAATGTTCTAAACCTTTATCCTTAATGATGTCTAATACATGTTGTGCTTTAGTTTGAATCTTGCTTTCTGAACTTGCGATTTCCTGTTTCAGCTGAACTTTTAAGTTTTTAAAATCTTGTAAACTTTTGTCTTTTAAGGTTTCAATGAAAGGAATGTCATTTTCGTTGGTAAGCAGTTTGGCTATTTTGTTAAAATCATAGGAGAGGTCCCAACTTTTATCATCATCGGCCTTTTCTAAAGCAAAATCAATAAGTGTTTTGGTAAGTTCGGTATCGGTTCCTGCTTTGGTAATTAAACTGTCTACGGCCTCAAAAAGCAAGGACTCTTGGTCGAGTTCCACTTCAAAATTTAAAGGTAATTTTAAATCGTGGGCAAAAGTCCTAATGAGTCTGTGTGTAAACCCATCGATGGTCGAAATATCAAAAGCTGCATAATTATGTATGATGTAGTTTAATAGGTTTTCCGATTTTTTATGTAGCGCTTCCGGAGTCATCTCTAAAACCTCACAAATGTCATTAAACATACTGTCGTTAGCGGTTAATATAGAAGGTTGCGCAAAGTTTTTTAGGGTTTCAATAATGCGATCCTTCATTTCGGCAACCGCTTTATTGGTAAAGGTTATGGCTAAAATGCGCTTAAATTGATCTTTTGAATGCGAACCAAATAGAATTTTTAAGTAGGCTTTAACCAGTGTGTATGTTTTACCGCTTCCAGCCGAAGCATTGTAAATGGTAAAGGGTGCTGTGGATTGCATAAAAGGAAATTTGCATACAAGATAAAAACTATCGATGATTTGATAACAATTAATTATTTTTAATTGCCCGCTTTTATGTGTAAATTTGGACAAATCAAATATTATTAATTAAAAACTAAAATTATGGCTTTCGAATTACCGAAATTAGGATATGCATACGATGCTTTAGAACCACACATTGACGCAAAAACAATGGAGATTCACCACTCTAAGCATCACCAAGGTTACACAAATAACTTAAATGCTGCTATTGAAGGAACTGATTTAGAAGGAAAATCTATAGAAGATATTCTTACGAATTTAGATATGAGTAATGGTGCTGTTAGAAATAATGGTGGTGGTTTTTATAACCACTCTTTATTTTGGGATGTTATTAGCCCAGAAGATAAAGGTCGTTTATCAGGAGATTTAAAAGATGCTATTGAAGCTGCTTACGGATCAAAAGAAGCATTTGTTGAAGCTTTCTCTAAGGCTGCAGCAACACGTTTTGGATCAGGATGGGCATGGTTATGTGTACATAAAGGAGGAAAAGTTGAAATTTGCTCTACTGCAAATCAAGACAATCCATTAATGTCAGGAATTGGATGTGGTGGAACACCTATTTTAGGTCTTGATGTATGGGAGCATGCTTACTACTTAAACTATCAAAACCGTCGTCCAGATTACATTTCTGCATTTTTTAATGTAGTAAACTGGAACGAAGTTGAAAAACGTTACGCAGCAGCGAAATAAGCATAACTTTGTTATAAAAATTTTGAAAACGCCTTGGCTTAAACCGAGGCGTTTTTTTTGTTTTGCTTCAAGTTAAAGGTTTTCTTGTTGAAAGGTTGTTTTAATGAAAATAATTAAATGGTTTAATACTATTTTTTCATTAACAATTTTTCTTTCATAAAAGTGGGAAAAAACTTTGCTTGCTTGTTTTTTTTTTTTTTCATTTGAAGCGAAGATAATTGCATTTGCTATTAATTACTCTCTCATTTTTTTACTTTTTCGGGATTATTTGATGATGAATTGTTGCAAAACAGTTTATTATGAAAGACCTATTTCCTAAAGAAATTTTAAGTAGCTCTACCGAAGTCCATCAGTTTACTCATGGCAAAAAAAGTTAAGTTATTTATAGAATCATCTTAGTATCCCTACTTGTGATTATTTGTTTTAAGTAGACCACAATTATATTGTGAGCAAAATGAATTAGAAAATATTGATTTTAGACAATTTGTAGAATTCAATAAATATATATTAAACTTTTCATTAGTTGGATCCATAAATCCAAATTGGAATAGAAATCATCTCATTATTTCTTCCAATGTTTTTTTGTATTTTTTGTCAAACTTATACTTTGAGGCTCTAACCTTTTGCATTGCATTTTCATGGTCATAACTATAATATTCATATAAGATCCTTTCCTGTTTAACTTGATCCTTTATCATATCACCTAAAATTTTTAATTTCGATTTTGATAATTTTCTGTAAGTTAGATTTAATTTTGCGATGCGTAAATCACTTTCCCTATCAATTCTTCCTTGAAATTGATGTAAGAACATTTTTTCAAATTGGTCAATTGTCATTATGTTAGAGACCTGTGCTTTGAGTTCTTTGTTATACATTTCAGGAGTGCCTGCACTATGAAAATAATAAATAAGATATTTGCTTTGCCAAATTGCTAAATCTTCATAATACTTATTAATCTTCTTTTCACGCTCCTTTATGGCATAAACTAATTTTTTTATATTATCTTCTGGAATCCCAGCTTCTTTACATCGTTTCACAAAAAAGGTTACTCTGGAATCGGACGATAGGTCAATAAGGTTGGTAGATTTTATATTGAATCCAGTGAGAGCTTCCATAATAGTGTTAGATTCTTCAAACATTAAGTTAACTCTAGCAACATGTAATTTTTCATGATCATATGTATAGTAATGCTGGACAATAATTTTATCTTCTGCATATTGATCTGTAATTTTTTTTAATTTTTCTAAATGCCTATCTTCATTAATATTGTAATTTTTTTTAATTGTTTGTAATCGTTTTTCCGAAGTCCGTTTGATGATTGGCTCCAGAGATTGACGGAAGAGATTCTTATAATCTTCTATTGAAAGAAGTTCAGCAATTTTTTTTGAGAAATCTTCGTTTATTGACCTAGTATTATAGGTGTGTTCATGAAAATCTATATCATCATTCGCATATGCCATTGAATTAAGTCTTGTATAATTAAATTCATTCAATTTAAATTCTCTTTCAACAAATAGTTCGATAATTCCACTTATCGTTGCACTTTTTATATCATAGATTTTGCTAGATTCGATGATTTGCCTCTGCCGTATATCATTATTTAGGTAGACTGGACTTTCAGGGTTAAATGACTTAATTTGTTTAAAATACTTCATTTGCCCTTTGGAAATAATATAGTTTAGCTTCGCTTGTTTAACATTAGAATCTATAAAAGGTGTTGTTTTCAATTTATCTTTTTCTTTTTCTATGGAATAAATTTGTTTTTCAAGTTCTTCAATTTGTTTACTAGAAAAATTAAATGGAGCAATTAAAGAATTTAATTCAAGATTTGTATATTCTTGCGAGCTGGTTTGTGAATATATAGTTGTACCTATCGCTAGGGAAAAAGCTACTAAAATAGTTTTTGTCTTCAATTTGTTTTAAGATTTTTGACACATTAATTAAGCGAATAAACTTACAATATTTTTAATTTCAAAATATATTTCTAATTGTTTTTTAAAAAAACATTAAGTCTATGTTTTGCATCTTTCTTTATTTTTTTTGTCTTGATAGAAGGTACCTTTTCTGGTAGTTCTATTATTTCGTTTAATAAGGCAACATATTCTTTTTTCTTTCCCAATTTTTGATAAACTATAGCTAAATCTTGTCGGGGTTCAAACAAAAAAGGTTCATTACCTATATTAAATTTTAATAGTTTCTCTGCTCTATTAAGCTTTCCGTTATGTCCATAGTAAAGCGCTAATATTCTTATGTTATTTGGTTTCTTGTTCTTCATAACTCCTTTTTCCATAATATTCATAGCTTCATTTTTATTATTAAAGTTTTTATGCAATATTATCCCACATGTTAACTCATGATATCCATTGTGAGCCATTATGGCTGTCCAAAATTTCCAGTCATTAGAATTTGTCTCGCTGTATTTTTCCTTATCGCGGTGTTTTTTCTCCCAGTGAAAAGCATAAATTTTCATTGCTCCTAGTGTTAACAAAACAAAAGAACTTGCTACGAACAAATTTTTTAATTTGGCAGATTTTAGTTTTTTGTCGTTCGTGATATCTAAAACTTTATTTTCGTATAAGAACATACATGCTATTAAAGACAATACAAAAAAGGAATTAACTAATAGGGTTGTAAATAAAGCAGCAATAGAAAGATAAATAAATATGAGAATAGCGTATAGCTGGAAGTCATTTTTGTAATCAAAAAATCGAAAAATGCTCCAAAAAATAAGAATCGATAGAGTTAAACCTAGAACGCCAATCTCATAGATCACTTCAATATAATCATTCATTGCATGACTTATATGATCAGCAATTTTAATTTCTGACCAGCCTCTTTTTTGTTTGGTGAAATATATAGATTTTGCACTATTATAACCTTCTTCAAATGTAAAGGAGCCATAACCGAAGATAGGTTTTTTAATTATTTCAGTTAAGGTTATTTTTGCACTAAACAAACGGCCATCAGCAGAATCTTTTTTTAAGTTATATAAAAAGTAACACGTTATACTTACTAAAAAGCCTAACGTGATGAATAGTCCTATACGCAAATGTTTAGATAATAATTTAAACTTGAGAACACTGTTTGTTTTATAAATAAACAGTATTGATACTACAGCAATAAGAGCTAAGTAAGCACTCCTAGATTTGGAAAGAAAGAATAATATCGCTCCCGCTATAAAAGTCAGCCATATCAATACATTAACCAATGTATTCTTTTTAAAAAAGGTACGTAAGATAATTAATGTAACTAGTCCTAAACCTAGGCACAGTGCCAAATGATTAGGTGTAGTGAAAGTTCCTGAAACAGGGAAATGAGTACTTATAGAAGCGTCTATAATATTGAAATATTGAAGAGTTCCAATTGTTAGTTCCACAACAAACCTTAAAATAACAATTAGTATCAATCCGTTTTTTAAAGTATTAGAGTTTTTATATGATAAGCCTCTAAAAATGAAAAATAATAATATAAAACTTAGTCGCCACCAAAATAAAATTTCAAACACTGAAGAGTTTCCAAGTATAGTGTAATGTGTGACAAAATATATGGCTAAACACAACAACAATTTATCTGTTTTAGTTAAAACACCAATGTTTTGTTTGAAGTAAACAAAATTTAAACAACCCCAAGCGCCAACTGTAAATATAAAAAACTCTCTTTCATTAAAGTCTATAAACAAATTTATAACTGGATATAAAATGAACAATGTGAAAAGAAAGGTAAAAGCTACCTTAATTGAAGAGTTAACGCTATCTAATTTTAAATGCATTCTTATATATTTACGACTATAAACATTAATTTATTTCTTTAAAAAAAGCTAAAATATGCAAAAACTTATTTTGATCTGTTGTTTCTTAATAATAATAGGTAGGGTTGGTTTCTCCCAGGGTAACTTACAAAGTATTCAAAATTTTGAAGTGTTAAGTCAAAAAGTATTGAATCATTTTGAATTTGAGCCTAAAAAGAAAATGGCAGCGCAGTTTTTACTTCAAGGAATGCTAAATCAAGGCTCTGTATTGCCCATATGGAAGGATCGAAGCAATAAAATTATTCAATTAAACGAATTTCAGTACGAATCATTTGAAACAGCAGTTGCTGCCTTTAATTCATTCTCCAGTAAAGGTGCAATTAGAAGTTTAGAATATGTTAGAGACATTGAGCAAATCGATGCAAACTTTTTAATAAAAAACATAGAGCATTCATTTACAACTTGGCAGGAGAGTCCGTGGTACAAAAATTATACTTTTGAGAATTTTTGTGAATATGTCCTCCCGTATAGAAATTCTTTAGAGCCATTGGAAAAGGATTTAAAGCAAAAATATTCTAGTTTTTATAAAGGGATATTTTACACTGCATCTAATAGTGCAGACCCTGTAGATGTATGTACTGAGCTAATTAAATCCTTAGCGCATATTCAATTTGTTGATAAAAGAAGATACCCTCAACCGATGCTTAGCGTCGATCAGATTCGTTTCAGAGGGCAGGGTAATTGTACTGATCTTGCAAACATGGTTCTGTTAATTGGGAGATCTATTGGCTTGGGGATAACCTATGATTATACACCATATTATGCAGCCTCATCAAATTCACATTACTGGAATTCAGTTTTGGATAGAGATTGCAATTTCATACCGTTTAATGGAAATAGTGATCTACCCTATATTTATAATGCCACAAGCAAGAGAATGGGTAAGGTCTTAAGACAAACTTTTTCTGCTCAAAAAAACAGTTTACCGGCACTTATTCCAATTGATTATATTCCTACAAACAAATTGAAACTTGCAAATGTTATAGACGTTACTAATGAATATGTTGCGACCTCGTCTATCACGTATGTGTTCCAACAAAATCCAGCTGTTAGAGTTGGTTATATTACAGTATTCAATCAAGGGGAATGGAAACCATTATGGTGGTCCGAATTAGATAAGAATTCTAAAGCTGTTTTTGAGAATATGGGACGTAACATCGTATATCTTCCTGGTTATGTCAAACCTTCAATGGTCTCGGGAAAATCGAATCAAACTTTAGATCTCGAAGAGTACCCTATTTTATTACAAACAAATGGTCTCCCAAGAATCCTTAAGCCAAGTTTAAATAGTCTTTTTAGTGCTAAAATATCAAGATTTAATGAAGAAGATTTTGGTTATAAGGATTTTAATTCTATTGAATTAGAAAATGAAAAATTTTACAACCTGTATTATTGGAATGGTGATTGGAAATTTATCGGACGAAAAAAATGTGAAAATAATGGATTGTATTTTGATAAACTTCCTAGAAATGCACTATTTAGAATAACACCAGATGTTCAGGATGGTTTTGAGAGAATTTTTACAATAGAACCTAATTCAAATAAGATTCTCTGGTATTAAACCGTTTATTTCGACATAATTTTTGTCTGCTTTAAGAAGAATTTTCAAAAAACAACTTGACATTAACTAAACAAATCGGTTTTGATGTATTAGTTATTGTGCTTAAAACCAGGTAGATATAGTTGTTTGACTTCGGTGTTTTGTTTTTCAATTTATTTGATCCTAAAAATTAATGGAAAAAGCTGTTATTTTTGATGTATGAAAAATCTTAATAAATTTACAGTATGAAACATATTTACCTTATTTTTTTTATCCACGTTTCTGGATATTTAGGTGCCCAACAATTTACAGGCTTGTGTAAAATGGATACTTATATCACCTTAGAACATATTTATGGTTCTGAACTTGTACTTCAAGATGTAGAAAATGGACATAATGAATTAATTCGATTAGCAGAAAAAGGATGCGTCGAAGCTATATTTCAATTAGGTTATTTATACTACGTAAGTGATTACAATTATAGGCTTTCGGAAAAAGAAAACTTGAAAAATATATATAAAATATTCAATAACAATAATTTGGCCTTTAAGTATTTGAATGAGGCTGTTGAATTAGGGCATGTGCCTGCTATGTCATACTTAGGGGATTTGTATAGAAAAGGAGTTGCTTGCGATTTAAATTACGAAAGGGCCTTAGAATTATATGAAGAGGCTTACGTCTTAGGTGATCAAAAATCAGCTTACAACATAGGGTACTGTTATTTTAAAGGGTTAGGAAATATCCAACAAAGCTATGAGGAGGCTATTAAATGGTTTGAAAGAACAGATTATCCCATGGCCAAACATTGGTTGGCTATCTGTTATTATTTTGGACATGGTGTAAGTATCGATAAACAAAAAACATTAGAAATTCTGTCATCCAACAAAGGTAATCTTAACAGTCCAACATTATTAGAACATTTAGAGGAATTAATGGCTGATGAATCAGATGGATTGCTAACTCCAACAAATGTCGTGCATGAAGAAGAAAAAATGGACTCTGTAGAAGAGATACTTAATGCGGATGAATATAGTTTGGAGCATGAAGTAAAAATTACTGATTTGTCGCTTGATAATCTAGAAGGTGAGTGGGTTGGACAATTTCTAGATTTAGACTACGCTGGCGGCAAAATCATGAGAAGTTTTTCTGCGAATTTTACCATTAGTAAACAAAATGGTTCAGGAAGATTAATTTATGAAGCTTCAATTGATACGATAATAAATAAGGGGAAAGTAGAGATTTTTGATAATAGCCTTTATTTTGAAGATTTTAAACTAGTGTTACCTCGACTTTATAAGGACCATCCGAAAATCCCAAACTATGAATATGAAATATTATCGGCTGATTTGGAATTGAAATCAATTGATAACATGAGCTATTTGACTGCGTTGGTTGAAACAAAAAATATTACAACTGATGAGCCTGGATCCCCGAAATTATTAGTGCTGACTAGTGATAAAATATTCACAGAAAATGGGGAAGAAATATCTGAGGATATTTTGGAACAACTTTTAAAAGATCAAGATAAAAACTTTATTTCTTTATACCCTAATCCATTTGAAAATGACCTTCTAATACATTATGAGCTAGAAACTGAAGTAGTAACAACTATACAAATTTATAGTTTGGACCTTAGCTTTAGTGAAACAGTGATTGATAACGAGTATCAAGGCAAGGGAAAAAAAGTATACCATTATGATGGCAGTGCACTAAAGAAGGGGTACTATGCCGTAAGAGTAATTACCAACGGAAAGGAACACACTAAGATAATTGCAAAGATTTAATCAATTTAAGACTAATTTCATGTATATAAATAAATTATTTAAAAAGTTATCCTTATTGCTGGTATGCATTCTTGTTTTTCAATTTGGATTTGCACACGATGAGTACTCCGAAGGTTGGGCTAATCAGCACGGAATTGAATGGCATAGCTTCGATAATGTCCAACAATATGATACATTTGCGGCAGCAAATGGGAGACCAACGAGTCACCAGTTACATGACATGGCTGTTAGTGTAGGGTTCTTCGAACAACATCATTCAGGTAATGTTGGAGACGATAGTATATTTGGTTCTGCAGCAGCATATAATACACTAGCCGCTCAGAATGGGTGGTCACCAATAAATTATCAGCTTCATTATCCTGACGGAAGTGTAGTGGAGGTGAATTCAAAAAGTAGCGTTTTCCCTCATGAATCGGTCACTATAAATCCAAATGGCGTACCCGTTTCAATAGATTTAACAGAAAGAATAAATGGCGGTCGTGGAATAGTTTTAATTAATCCTGTTAATGTTATTGAGGTTAATGGAAAATTTCAAACAACCGAAGTGTCGGATAGTGGCATCGTTATAACGTTTAGTGAAGGAGAAGTTGCAGGGAACGGTTTAATAAGGTTTAATTCTATCACTTATATTAATAATAGTGATAGCCAAGAAACCTTTAATGGTGTGAATTTTAATAGAACAGATGAAGGTATTGATATAATTAATATTCCAGAAGTAAATCCTGTGAGTCATATAAGCGCAGGAAATACAGAATTTATTGTAACTGGTCCTATCGAATCTTTTCCTCAAGACCCTTATAGGTATTATCGTTTAGAGTATTTGTTTGTAAGAGATAATACCCGTTTTGAAGGTTACCGACTTAAAGAAGTTGTTATAGATCAAGATATTTTTGATACTGCCGAAATAGGTGAAATTTATGCTAAGAGTAATGAAATAGCCGATTTATTAAATCTTAATGATGGAACTACTATAAACAACTCTAGAAAAGCTATTTTAAGGGGTGACGCTGGATTTACTCGGACTCTTTATGATCTTATAAAGTTTGATTTACCGCTTTCTACCGCGGATATTAACACATATATTCTATTGCTTGACGAAATGTTAGCTAGGGAAGTAAGTGGAAATTCTACTCATATAATATTGGATATTCTTGGTGAAAGTGACGATGATGAAAAAAGGGCGTTTTTGGAGAGCCATCCAGATTTCAGGCAAGACATCTTTAATCAGATAATGAGGCAAATTCCATTTACAGATGCTGAAAAATCTATTTACATAACTGCCATTGAAAGTGAAATGGAACGTATTGAACAATCGGAATGTGAGACAGACACTTCTACGAGCTGTAGCTCTCTTATTTCCGATATGATGAGTTTAAGAAACCAGAAACCTCCTTTAATGGCAAGTATCCAAACACATATTGATTATAAGAATAATTTTGCCGTACTTGTAAAACAATTGGGAGGTGAAACCAATGCTTTGGTTGCAGAAGTTTATTTTGATGCAGCAGGAAATGCAAAACTTAATTATGAAAGTCATTCTGCTATTGCCGATAACATTGTAAGTACTATTGATCAAAGTGCCAGCGCAGATTTTAATATAGCGAATGTTACCGATCAAGAAGGGTTAAGGATTATTACAGAGGATACTATTGAAACGAAGGTTATTACCGAAGTGCCAGAAGTAGAGGATATTGCTAGTCAAGGAATGACATATGGGGACTATTTGACTATTGCAGAACCATTTCTCATTGAGATACTAATTGGTTTTCTTCCCTTTAGCGATGTTATAGAATTAGTCCGTAGTCTGAGCGGTGACGAGGTAGACAAATTAGGATTAAGTTTTGCCATTGCTGGAATAATTACCTCCGCTGTAGGTGGAAGTGCCATAAAAGGCACCCTAAAAAGCGTTAAAGTTATCCGTAAGATAACGAAAGTTATAGACGCTCTTGGTACAGCAGGAAAAGCGGCTGCCAAAGCAGCTAGTAATGGTTTTGAGACCACTTTGGATCATGCGGGACGGCTTATACTTAAGAAGGGGGATTATGTTATTGCTAGCGGGGATGGAGTTGTTAAGGATTATTTGGTAGATTTAAGTAGAACGGTGGCAGATGCCGTTAACAATAAACTTTCCAATTTTCTTTCTAGCGGTGTTAAGACTAATTTAGATGATGCTATTGAGAGAGGAGACTTTTTACCAGAGATTGTAGAGGACTCGGTTGAGGAGATTGCAGTAGCAACAGCTAAAAAAGGTAGTCCACTGTCTTGGGATGAAGTTAAAGCTTTATTTAAACGTGGAAATGATTTTAACAAAAAGGCTGCCACAAAATATCGTTATAATGAAATACATTTAGGTAATGGTAAGCGTCTAGATAGTTATATACCAGGAAAAGAAATAGTCTCTCGTAAAGCGACTGACTTAAAAAATATTAAGGCTTCCACTTTTGAGAATTATCTTAAAGAGCTAACGACAAAATATAAAAAAGGTATAACTATTAGGTCAAATAAATATAAGTCTGGTTCAGGTGCTATCGATGGACAAACTTTGTCAGGAGATTATTTCTTAGAAATTCCTGCTTCCAACAAAGCGTTCTATGAAGCAAGTACAACATTCAAAAACTTGGCAAATCAATATGGAGTCAAAATAAAATATTTAGTAGAATAATATGAATACAAAACCTGTATTTGAAAAGATTGATTTTGTAAATTTCTTAGAAATTCCTGCTTCCAACAAAGCGTTCTATGAAGCAAGTACAACATTCAAAAACTTGGCAAATCAATATGGAGTCAAAATAAAATATTTAGTAGAATAATATGAATACAAAACCTGTATTTGAAAAGATTGATTTTGTAAATTTCTTAGAAATTCCTGCTTCCAACAAAGCGTTCTATGAAGCAAGTACAACATTCAAAAACTTGGCAAATCAATATGGAGTCAAAATAAAATATTTAGTAGAATAATATGAATACAAAACCTGTATTTGAAAAGATTGATTTTGTAAATAAATACGAGTCAATTTGTAAAAATCATAACGATTATGAGAATAGCATGAGTGGTAATAATCATGAGCTATATTCTAATCTGATAAAAAAACTTGGTTATAAAGCTAAGTACTATAAAGGGGAAACTTTTTATAGAATAGAAGAAAAAATCGATGATACTACGTATGGTTTTCAACTTACATTAAAAAATGGTTTAGTTGAAACAATGATAGATACAAAATATGACAAGAATTGGTGTACGCCTGATGGTCGATTAGATTTTTTATGTGAAGATTTAGATTCTAATTTTGATAGGGATACTTATAATTTACCAAAGTATACATCAGAAGAAGAATTGGAAATAATACTCAAGGAAATTTTTAGCTTATATGAAGACTATAAATTAGCCTTGAAAGAGCATTTGGCAAAAGTATAATCTTAAAACTAGAAATAATTATAGTGTAAAAGCAGAGGTTTTTAATAATAGCCTATATTTTGAAGATTTCAAACTAGTGTTACCCCGACTTTATAAGGATCATTCAAAAATCCCAAACAATGAATATGAAATATTATCGGCTGATTTGGAATTGAAATCAATTGATAACACGAGCTATTTGACTGCGATGGTTGAGACAAAAAATATTACAACTGATGAGCCTGGATCTCCGAAATTATTGGTGCTGACTAGGCGCATTCAGAATTTAGCGTAATTGAGTCATAATCATATATTAAAAACAGTAATTTTAAACAAGTTTTAGAAAATTAAGCAGTTCTAATATGGGTGAGCTTACACATCGAAATTGATAAAACAATTTTTAGAAAAGGACTTTTATCATAAACATATGAACTTGTACGATAGTCATAAAAGCAAATGGAATATTTATTGTGGTTACTGGAGTTTTGAAGCTGCAGCAGTTGTGAAAATTATGAATTTAGATGATAGTAGTTTTATCGACAATCAGTATTATCCAAAAGATTTAGTACATAAACTAAAAGAAGCGCCTAAAAGGAAAGGTTTGCTTGGTAGATTTGGGTTTTAAAGCTCGCCATAATAAATAGCCCCTCCACTGTGTATTGTATGTCAATCAAACAGCAGTGCAAGTGCTAGTTTGTAACTAGTACCTAGCATGAGAAAGCATTACATTAAGCTATAAAAGGTTTTTTAAGTAAGTTTGCCAATACTAAGCACGGTTTAGAGATAGCTGTAAGGAGCTCATGAATTTAATTTATGAATTAAGGTATGAGATGGCTTACAATAAAGCGACAGAGAGTGGAAATAAAGATGCTGAGCTAAAAGAAATATGGGAATCTTTAAACAGTTTTGTTTAAAAAATATTTTTAAATTATGAATATAAAGCCGAAGTTTAACCGTTTCGGTTTTTTATAGAAAAGCATAAAAAACAACAATGAAAACCACTTTACAACTAGTATTGCTCCTACTAGGGTTAAGTTCCTTTGCACAGGAAAGGACCTTGGTCACCGACAAGAAAAACTACGAGCTTGGTGAGGTGATCAACATAAAGTTCTCATGGCACCATGATGTGGTCTATGACTCCATCCAGCAGGTAGATCTCAGTGATTTTAAGATCAAGAACAAAACGGAAAGCATCACCTACAGTAGCGGCAAAATGACCAAGGCCTCAAGTTGTAGGATGGAGGCCTATGACAGCGGCACCTATGTTATTGAATCGCCAGTGTATTATTTTAAGGGAAAAGCATTTAGAGCTGCACCGGTAAAGATTCAGGTCACTGCGCCACAGGAGTATGAGAGCATTAAAAAAGAGTTCAAAAAATACACAGACCATATCGCAGCTAAAGATTTTGAAGCTTCGATGGAGTATCTGCTACCGGAGTTTTTTGATATTTTCCCCCGCTCACATGTGGTCAAGATCATGGAAGAATCGTTTGATGCGCCAGAAGCAGAAATTGATTTTAAAAAGTTCCGTATCCTCAACATTGACGAGCCCCGTAAGGTCAAGGGGAAATATTATGCGTCGATGCGCTATATGACCGTAATGACTATGAAGCCGACAGTCGTTGCGGAGATTGAACCGGGAAGTGACGAAATGAAGTTGGCTGAAAACCTGATTACATTGGCTCTCGAAAAGACTTTTGGCTCCAAGAACGTCAAATACATTAAAAAGAGGGGCTTCTACGAAATAAAAAGCGTTACCGATGCATATGCAGTATCCAAAAAAGGCAAGAGTGATTGGAAATTTTTGGTCTTGGAAAGGGAGTATAAGTTAGTGTTGGAAAAATTGATTCCGAAAGAAATGTTTTCAAAAATATAAGCTGTTCCGTAGCTCATAATAGTTTTGAGACCACTTTGGATCATGCTGGGCGACTAATTTTAAAATTTTAACAAGAATTGGTATAATACAAATTTCAATCTAGCATAACCATGGGGTGTTTTTGAGTTTAGAGGAAAATGTACAGTTCATGTCGAGTGTGAAATCAGGGAGTAATTAAGGTTTTAATATAGTTTTACTGTTTAAAACCAAATCGTATGAAACTTTTTAATTACCTACTTATACTTTGCTGTACATTTCAACTCACGGCACAAAACTATTCAGGGACCATTACCGATAAATCTACAGGTGCTTTTATTGAAGGCGCCTTAGTGACTTTGGTTGAAACTAACCAACAAATTACAACAACAGGCAACGGACAGTTTTCATTCTCGGTAACCGATAATTCGCCTAGAACTCTTCAAATTAACAAAGCAGGCTATGTTTTTGAAGATTTAAGAAGTCTTACGCCAACCACTAATATCGATATTCAGCTAAGAGTTAAAATAAAAAGCACGGCAACGTCGCGTTGGGAGAATTATTTATCGAGTTGCACCGCATATAATAATCCAAATATCCCAGATGATGTCAATTGGAATGTCACCTTTACCGAAACGAATTTAACAGGCGATTTTGCTCCCGATGCCACTTATACCCGTCGTGATCCTAGTGCGGTTATTCAGCATAATGGCTTGTATTATGTGTGGTACACTTATAAATTATCGGAAACCTCAACCTATTTTGGTACCAACGATGTTAACGATAATGTGTTTCCTTGGGATTATTGTGATATTTATTTCGCTACCTCTGTAGATGGTTATAATTGGGATGAACAGGGTGTTGCTGTGGCTCGGGGAGCTTCCGGTCGTTTCGACGATCGCTCTGTGTTTACACCAGAAATCTTTGAGCATGAAAATAAATTCTATTTAATATATCAGGCGGTTCAGCATCCCTATATCGAGCGGGTAAAGAATACCGTAGCTATGGCGGTAGCCGATTCGCCTAATGGTCCATGGACGAAACTAGAGTCGCCTATTTTAAGAGCCACCGATAATGGTATTTGGGCAACAAATTCTACAAGTCGTCTTGATGTGATTGAGAAAGGCGATTTTGATAGTCATAAGGTGCATGATCCTTGCCTCATGTTTTATAATAATAAATTTTACCTATACTATAAAGGCGAGCGTATGGGCGAGGAACGCTATTGTGGAGAGCGCGAAATTCGTTGGGGCGTTGCTATTGCCGATCAACCAACGGGACCGTATATTAAATCGGAATACAATCCTATAACAACTTCGGGGCATGAAGTAAGTGTTTGGCAATATAATAATGGTATTGCTATCATTCAAAAATTGGATGGTCCCGAAAGAGGCTCGGTACAGTTCTCTACCGATGGGGTAAATTTTGAAATGAAGGGTACAGCAACACATGTACCTGATGCATTAGGTATTTTTCGTTCAAACACGGAAGGCACAACACCTTCAGCTGGGGTTACTTGGGGATTGGCACATCAACTTAATTGGGATCAGGTGCAAGGCGGTTGGATGCATTTAAAACGTTTTGATTTGGTACAGGAAGTCAACGAACCCTCAAGTGATGCCATTATTATAGAAGCCGAAGATTTTGAAGCTACTAAAAATGAAGTGGGATATGCACCAAATGGTTATGATGGTGTGCATGCCAACGCCACAGGGGTTGATCACGTTAACCGCCAAGATTGGATGGAGTTTACAGTATATATTCCTGAAACTGGTATGTATGAACTCACGTATCTTATAAGTACGCCTTCAGATAATGCTGCTGTGCAAATGCAAATAGATGGACAAATTGTTGCTAATACGACCGTGCCTAATAATGGTAGTTGGTCGAATTACGAGCTTTTAAAGCATCAATCGCTTATTCATATTGAATCTGGTGTTTATGTGATTCGCATTTTAGCAAATGGAAGCAACGATTGGCAATGGAATATGGATAAGTTTTACTTAGAGAAACAATCGGCATTAGGCGTTTATCCGCAGGGCAGTGATGTTTTAGATGACTTATACGTGTATCCAAATCCTTCAAAATCATTTTTGTATATCGGTAATCTTAAACAATCGGTAAATTATAAGATTTATGATCTTTTAGGAAGACATGTATCACAGGGCATAGTAGGTCCAAAAAAATCGGTTGAAATTACAAATTTTGAAGAAGGACAATACGTGTTGATGCTGGAATATAAAAAGGCTAAGCAGTCTTTGATGTTTATAAAGGCATAGGCTATTAAAAGGGTAAAATTTATCGAAGTATATAAATTGAAAAAGGTGAACAACCTAATGTTCACCTTTTTGCCCCAAATCTACCATGAACTTAACCTACTTATGTTATGGTGCCCCAAATATAAAGCAGGAATACGAACTGCTAAAATTTATTAGCTGAACTACTTAAATATTGGCTTAAAAGATATTTTTAATAAAAATAGGAGGGTGTAACCTTCTGAAATAAAGAATTGTAGGGTTTGTATTGTAAAAAAATACGAAATAAAAAAGGTGAACAAATGTTCACCTTTTTTGCCCCAAATCTACCATGAACTTAACCTACTTATGTTATGGTATTACCAAGTTATAGGTAATTCCTTTAACTAGAGTATTTATTAGATAAACGGCAGATTTATAAGATTAAATGTTTTAAAGTGCGATGAAATGTATTAGAGTAAGTTAATTACTACAAAAAATTCATATCATTTTTATTAATATGCACGTTCGCGATTACCTTCAAAAAAGTTAATAAAAGCTCTGTTAACCACTCTGTTACCTCCAACGGTAGGGTAATTCCCTGTAAAGTACCAATCACCTAGGTGTTCTGGACATGCTTTATGTAGGTTTTCTACTGGTTGGAAAATAATTTTAACTTCAGCTTTTACACTTTCGTCACTTAATAATTCTGAGATTTTATCTGAAATCTGCTCATCCGTAAACGGATCGTAAATTTCTTTTACAAAATTTTGGACGTATTTATCGGCAAGTTCCGTTTGCGTAATACATTTTTCGTACACTTCCTTAACAATATCATATTTACCTTGGTCTTTAAGAAGCTCTAAAGCGGCTCTAAAAGCAATTAAATCTTCAAGACGTGCCATGTCAATACCGTAGCAATCTGGGTAACGAATTTGAGGTGCCGACGATACCACGATGATTTTCTTCGGGTTTAAACGATCAAGCATTTTAAGGATACTTTTCTTTAAAGTCGTCCCTCTTACAATACTATCGTCTATAATTACTAAATTATCATTAGGTTTTATAACGCCATAAGTCACATCGTAAACATGCGCTACCAAATCATCTCTACTACTATCTTCGGTAATAAAGGTTCTTAGTTTTACATCTTTAATTGCAATTTTCTCCACTCGGGCACGCTCCGATAAAATTTCGGTTACTTTGGCAGCCGATAAGGAACGTTGACCATTCAATATGGCTTCCGTTTTTTTCTCGTTAATGTAGGCTTCAGCCATTTCAATCATACCAAAAAACGACGTTTCGGCTGTATTAGGAATGTATGAGAACACCGTGTTTTTGGTGTCATTATCTATTGCTTCAAGCACTTTTGGCATTAATAATTTTCCTAGCTTTTTACGCTCTTGATAAATTTCGGCATCACTACCTCTTGAAAAGTAAATACGCTCAAAAGAACAAGATTTTCTTTCTAAAGGTTCTAAGATTTTTTTAAATCGAACTTCGCCAGATTTTTTAACAATAATAGCTTGTCCTGGGTCTAATTCTTTTACTTTATCAAATTCAACATTAAAAACAGTTTGAATTACAGGGCGTTCAGAAGCGACTACAACCACTTCATCATCCTTATAATAATATGCTGGACGAATACCTGCAGGGTCTCTTAATACGAAGGCATCACCGTGACCAATAAGTCCAGCCATAGCATATCCTCCATCCCAGTTTTTAGCAGCACGTTTTAATATTTTAGCTACTTTTAAACGCTCGGCAATGAGCGGAGACGCTTGTTGTTTATTGTAACCTTCCTTTTTTAAATCTCTGTAAACCTTGCTCACTTCATCATCTAAGAAATGACCAATTTTTTCCATAATGGTAATGGTATCGGTATATTCCTTTGGATGTTGCCCCAATTCGATAAGATTTCCGAATAACTCCTTAACATTCGTCATATTAAAGTTGCCAGCCATAATCAAATTACGGTGCATCCAGTTGTTTTGTCTTAAAAAAGGGTGTACGCTTTCTACACTATTTTTTCCGAAGGTACCATAACGAACGTGACCTAGTAATACTTCGCCAATGTAAGGGATGTTCTTTTTTTGTGCAGCTACATCATCCATATATTCTGGATGCTCTTTAAATTCTTTATTAACACGATCGTTAATTTGAGCAAAAATATCTTGAATAGGCTGTTGGGCGATCGAACGGACTCTACTAATGTAGCGTTCTCCTGGTTTTGTATCTAATTTAATACTGGCTAATCCAGCACCATCTTGACCGCGATTGTGCTGTTTTTCCATCATTAAATACATCTTATTTACCCCATAAAATGCACTGCCATACTTTTCTTTATAATATTCTAAAGGTTTTAATAGGCGTATAACAGCTATTCCACATTCGTGTTTTAAGGCATCACTCATAATATTCTTGTTTTCGCTTATTTAAAAATTCGTAACGAGGTGTTGAATTTTTATTTTTTGCTGAATTCTAAAAGGTTTATAATTAAAAACGCACTCTTTTTCGAGCGCGTTGTGTTATGCTAATTCTATATCAAACTGGGTTAAATCTTTAAACTGTAATAAGCGTTGATGTACTTCTTGATTTGATAAATTTTGGGTGCGTTCTGTACCAAATTTTTCCACACAAAAAGAGGCTAAAGTAGACCCAAAGATCACAGCGTTTTTCATGTTTTCATAAGAAAAATCGTTGCTTTTAGCAAGGAAACCAGCAAAGCCACCGGCAAAAGTATCGCCAGCACCTGTTGGGTCAAATACGGCTTTTAAAGGTAATGCAGGAGCATAGAACGCTTGGTCTTTATGAAATAATAAGGCACCGTGTTCTCCTTTTTTTATCACCACGTATTTAGGTCCCATGGTTTGAATTTTTTCGGCTGCCACTAACAGCGAGTATTCTCCTGTTAGCTGTCTAGCTTCTTCATCGTTTATCGTAATCACATCCACACGCTTAATCACATTTAATAGATCGTCTAAAGCGCAATCCATCCAGAAATTCATGGTATCTAAAATGGCTAATTTGGGCTTGGTCTCCATTTGATCTAAAACACTAGTTTGGACGAGAGGATGTAGATTTCCTAACATTACCACTTCGGCATCTTTGTAGTTTTCAGGAACCACAGGTTTGAAATCTGCCAAGGTATTTAGTTCTGTAATTAAGGTATCTCGAGAATTCATATCGTTGTGGTAGCGTCCGCTCCAAAAGAATGTTTTACCATCTTTAACGATTTCAATTCCTGAAATATCAATGTTTTTATTGGATAATAAGTCTAAATATTCCTGCGGAAAATCGCCTCCTACTACAGAAACAGCAGCAGTGTCGACATTAAAATAAGAAGCCGCAAGACCGATAAAAGTTGCAGCGCCCCCAAGAATTTTATCAGTTTTTCCGAAAGGCGTTTCAATAGCGTCAAAAGCTACTGTGCCAACTATTACTAATTTACTCATAAAAGAGAATGGATAATTTTTGTGCAAATATAAGCCTTTTTACAGATTAGGGCGATTATATTTATTTCAAATTGATTGAAGTATGATACTTTAATGGTTAAAGATTAATATGTTGTTTGGTGCTGATGATGAGGTTGTTGGGTTTATTTTCTTCCAAAATCAGCAGGAATTTCTCCCCAAGCTTTGGTTTCCCATTTTACGATGGTGGTTTGGTACGTATTATTTTTTAACCAGTCTAAAGCGCGATCAACCAAATCAAAAACCGCCTTGTTTTTGGCATTGCGTTTTAATTTGGTATTGCAGGTTTTCTTCTTTACCCAGCTCATCGCAATTTTAGAATCGGTGTACATAATACGGTCGCTGTTATTTTTTTTCAATAAGGCCAAACCGTGCACTAGGGCTAAAAATTCTCCTATATTATTGGTGCCTTCTTCAAAAGGGCCTTGAATAAAAAGTTGTTTTTTTGTTTTTGTGTCGACCCCGCGGTATTCCATAACACCTGGGTTTCCGCTAGAGGCTGCATCAACGGCAATAGAATGGTAATTGGGTTTTCCTATTTTTTTAAGTTGTTCGGGACTTAAGGCGCTTTCAAAAGATTTGTTTTTTCCAACGTGGTCGAAATAACTACCATCCAGAGCTTTTTTGGCAGCATCCAAAGTTGGAAAAGATTTGTATTGGGCACTAGGATAATCTTTAATTAAAGATTTACAAGTGTTCCAAGAGTCAAAAACCCCAGTTTTGTGACCTTTCCAAATGGTATAGTATTTCTTTTTAGATTTCGACATTTTTGTTATTCCCTTAAAGGAGGGAATCTCATAAATTTAAGTTGTGTTCTAGACACAGATTTTCACCGATTAATAAAGTATGCTAAAGGTAGTTAGCTGAGAACATCTTATATAATGTTGTAAATATACAAATGTTCTGCAGGTTGAATTTTAATAATAATTACGCATGGAGTAGTTCTTCTACCACCTTAGGAAAGTGCTCCATTTCTAAGGTATGAATTTTTGCAGCAACATCATCGGCTGTGTCGGTTGGATCAACTTCACAAGTAGCTTGGAAAATAATGGCGCCTTCATCGTAATGTTCATTCACATAGTGTATGGTGATGCCTGTTTGTGTTTCTTTGTTGGCAACCACCGCATTGTGAACATGCATACCATACATGCCTTTTCCGCCATAATTAGGGAGTAAAGCAGGATGTACATTAATGACTTTATTAGGAAAGGCATTCAATATATTATCGGGGAATTTCCAAAGATATCCTGCAAGCACTATTAAATCTGGCTTAGAGGCTTTTAGAATATTAAGGACGTCTTCCGTTTTTGAGATGGCTATGCTGTTAAAGGATAAAGCACTAACGTTAAGTTTTTTTGCCCGATCCAATACTTTCGCTTGAGGATTGTTTGTGAGCACCTGCACGACCGTTGCCGTTTCGCTATTTTCGAAAAAACGAATTAAATTTTCGGCATTAGAGCCGCTTCCTGAGGCAAATATCACAATGCGTTTCATTTATTTTATGCGTTTTTTTAAAGGTTGTAAAAGATTTTAACGCCAATTAAGGAGAATTCTTGTTAAAATCCTCATAAGTTGCGTTTTAATACAGACTTATAGACTTATATTTGTACCGGCAAAAAAAAGAATAATTATTAACAATTAGAAGCGATTATATAAATACTTAAAAGTAATTTTAGTAAATTACAGACACATTTTTAAACTAAAGACGTGTTTTAAAAATAAAGTTTTTTATTTTTGCAGCCTAAATTAAAAATTTAAAATTAAAAGTTATGTCAGACATTGCATCAAGAGTAAAAGCGATTATCGTAGACAAATTAGGAGTAGATGAGAACGAAGTTGTTACTGAAGCTAGCTTCACAAATGATTTAGGAGCAGACTCTTTAGATACTGTAGAATTAATTATGGAGTTCGAAAAAGAATTCGATATTCAAATACCAGATGATCAAGCTGAAAATATCGCAACAGTTGGTCAAGCTATTTCTTACATAGAAGCAGCAAAATAAGTAAAAACAAGCAAAATACTTTATGGAATTAAAGCGAGTTGTAGTCACAGGATTAGGAGCTTTAACACCAATAGGCAATACCAAAGATGAATATTGGGAAGGCTTACTTGGCGGGAAAAGTGGGGCTGCGCCTATAACGTATTATGATACCGAAAAGTTCAAAACAAAATTTGCCTGCGAATTAAAGAACTTTAACGTAACCGATTTTATTGATAGAAAAGAGGCTCGAAAAATGGATAAGTTTGCCCAGTATGCTATGGTAGCTGCAGACGAAGCCATTGAAGATGCTAAATTGAATCTTGATGAAGTTGATAAATTACGTGTTGGTGTGATATGGGGTGCAGGAATAGGTGGATTAGAAACTTTTCAGAACGAGGTTTTAAACTTTGCCTCTGGAGATGGAACACCAAGATTTAACCCGTTCTTTATTCCTAAAATGATTGCTGATATTGCACCAGGAAACATCTCTATAAAACATGGTTTTATGGGGCCTAATTACACAACGGTTTCTGCTTGTGCTTCTTCTGCTAACGCCATGTTTGATGCCTTAAACTCAATACGTTTAGGTCATACAGATGTAGTGGTTACAGGAGGTAGTGAAGCGGCAGTAACTATTGCGGGAATGGGTGGATTTAATGCCATGCATGCCTTATCAACTAGAAACGAAACTCCGGAAACGGCTTCTCGTCCATTCGATGCCACTAGAGATGGCTTTGTTTTAGGGGAGGGAGCAGGAGCACTTATTCTAGAAGAATATGAGCACGCTAAAGCAAGAGGCGCTAAAATATATGCCGAGTTTATTGGAGGAGGTTTATCTTCTGATGCGCATCATATGACAGCTCCGCACCCAGATGGTATTGGTGTTATAGCAGTAATGAAAAATTGTTTGCAAAATGCAGGTTTAAAACCTGAAGATGTAGACCATATTAATACACACGGTACGTCAACGCCATTAGGTGACGTTGCCGAGCTTAAAGCCATTTCAGAGGTTTTTGGTGATCATGCAAAATCTATAAATATCAATTCAACAAAATCAATGACAGGACACTTATTAGGTGCTGCTGGAGCTATTGAAGCGATATCGGTTATTTTGGCCATGGAAAATGGTATTGTACCACCAACCATTAACCATACGACTGTAGATGAAAAAATTGATCCTGAATTAAATTTAACCTTAAATAAGGCTCAAAAACGCGACGTTAAAGTGGCTATGAGTAATACCTTTGGATTTGGCGGTCATAACGCTTGTGTGTTATTTAAAAAAATAGATTAAACCCGAATGCTATAAACCATAACGATAAATTAATTTTTACAGTAAAATGAAACATGGTTTATTACATCTGATAATTAAATAGTATATTCGATCTCAGATGAAAAACATTCGCAACATATTAAATTCCCGTTTTAAACGCAACGGGAATTTTTTTATGCAATTAACTAAAATCTTAGAATCTAAACCTAAGGAAATTAAGTACTACAGGCGGGCCTTTACACACCGTTCTATGAATATAAAAGATAGTAAAGGAAACCCTTTTAATTATGAGCGTTTAGAGTTTCTTGGTGACGCGATGTTAAGTTCTGTTATTGCATCTCATTTATATCTTGAAGTACCAGGTGGCGACGAAGGTTATCTTACTAAAATGCGCTCTAAAATTGTAAGTAGGGAACATTTAAATGAATTAGGGAAACAACTTAATCTTATTGACTTAGTAGAGAGTAAAATTCCTCCGGGACAGTTTGGCGACAATATTCATGGGAATTTATTCGAAGCCTTAATTGGAGCTATTTTCTTAGATCGGGGCTATAAATATTGTGAAAAATTTATAACCAAGCGGCTTATAATTCCTCACGTCGATATTGAAACTCTAGAGGGTAAGGTGATAAGCTATAAAAGCTTATTAATTGAGTGGTGCCAAAAGGAGAAGAAAACCTTTAATTATCATGTTTATGATGATACTGGAAATGACGAAATACGGCATTTTTCAGTAAAACTTTCTATAGACGACAAAGTCGTAGCTAAAGCCCGAGCGACTTCTAAGAAAAAAGCAGAAGAAAAAGCCTCAAAACGGGCCTTTTTTGCCTTCCAGAGTACCATGTCTAAAATGATATAACCATTCATTTTTATTTAAACGAACTACAACGTTTTAGTAGGAATTATTGTTAACAAACTACCAATAGTTTCATTTCGCTATGATATAATATTATCTTTGTGAAGTTTGAATGAAAGTTATGGCTGTTCAAAAATTTGTTTTAGATCATGCTTTTGATGAAGCTCTTTTTACCTTAGTTGGTATACACTGCAATTTAGAAGATTACCGCTTAGCTTATCTTATAAACCGTGTTTTAGGGATTGCGCTCAAAAGAAGAAAAACAGATTTAGATTTGAGTCACAGTCAAGCTACATTCTCCATCTTTGAATGGGAAGATCAAAAACAATTAATAAACTGGAGTTTAGTCTCTAATATTTGTAAAAAAGAAGAGTTCCAAACGCGAAAATTTGATTCGTTATTCGACTCTCAAGAAAAAATAATAAAAACATTTCACCTATTGCCAGAGTATAAAACTGTAAATTTCCTATTAAAAATTGATAGTGAAATAAGCACTAACAAAACGAAGTATATTTTAGACAGGCTTTTAAAAATACCTCAAATTGCAACAGCTTACAGTATTGATTCTAGCATGTTGAAATCTAAAGACAATTTAATTTTTAACTAATGGCGACAACAAAGAAAACTAAAATAGTAGCAACTCTAGGTCCTGCTACAAGTTCCAAAGAAGTTTTAAAGCGTATGCTCGAAGAAGGAGCAAACGTATTTAGAATCAATTTTTCTCATGCCGATTATAACGACGTTGCAGAACGTGTTAAAATGATTCGTGAGTTGAATGAAGAATACGGGTTTACTGCTGCAATCCTAGCCGATTTGCAAGGACCCAAACTTCGTGTAGGCGTTATGAAAGAAGAGGTTGTAGTAAATGCAGGTGATGAAATCATTTTTGCTACAGGCGAACGTTTTGAAGGTACTAAAGAGCGTGTGTATATGACTTACAAAAGGTTTCCACAAGATGCGAAACCTGGGGAGCGTATCCTTTTAGATGATGGTAAACTTATTTTTGAAGTGGTTTCAACCGATAATGAATCTGAAGTTAAGGCCAAAGTCATTCAAGGAGGTCCCTTAAAATCTAAAAAAGGTGTAAACCTTCCTAACACGAACATATCTCAGCCTGCATTAACCAAAAAGGATATTGAAGATGCTATTTTCGCAATCAGTTTAAATGTTGATTGGATTGCTTTATCCTTTGTACGTCATGCTGAAGACTTAATGCAGTTAAGTGATTTAATTGCCGAGCATACCGAGCATAAAATTCCTATTATAGCTAAAATTGAAAAACCAGAAGCGATTGAAAACATCGATAAAATTGTTGCACATTGTGATGGTTTAATGGTGGCTCGTGGAGATCTTGGTGTTGAAATTCCAGCTCAAGAAGTGCCACTTATTCAAAAACAATTGGTGTTGCGAGCGAAAAAAGCCAGAATTCCGGTAATTATTGCGACGCAAATGATGGAAACCATGATTTCTAGTTTAACCCCAACTCGTGCAGAGGTTAACGATGTGGCGAACTCGGTAATGGATGGTGCAGATGCCGTAATGCTTTCTGGAGAAACATCGGTAGGTCAATATCCTGTACAGGTTATTAAGCAAATGTCGGATATTTTAAAAAGTGTTGAAAATTCAGGTTTAATTCAAGTGCCTCAATTGCCACCACATATTCGTACAAATCGTTATATCACAAAAGCTATTTGTTATCACGCAGCAAATATGGCCAACGAAATTAGTGCCAAAGCAATTTCTACACTAACAAATAGTGGCTATACCGCCTTCCAAATTTCGGCTTGGCGTCCATCATGTCATATTTTAGTGTTTACTTCAAATAAGCGTATTTTAACACGTTTAAGTTTACTTTGGGGGGTTCGTGCATTTTACTACGATAAATTTGTAAGTACCGATGAAACCATCGAAGACGTTAATGCTATGGCTTGCGAAAAAGGGTATTTAGAGGCTGGAGATATGCTTATTAGTTTAGCAGCGATGCCAATTCAAGAAAAAGGTATGGTGAACACCTTGCGTGTTACCGAAATTAAGAGCTGTAAAGCCTAATTTACACCTATTTAAGCTTATAAAAGGGCTGTCTGAAAACAACTTTCAGACAGCCCTTTTTTTGTAAATTAGCTTTTCATTTCTAATATTAATTATTTTTCGTAATGATTAAAACCTAAGTTTTTAATAAAAAAATAAGGCTGCTTTTTCTAGCAGCCTCATGGTTTAAATTTTAAAAATTTATGCTTACCAAGCCCCAATATAGTGGCTTCCTGCTACATTGACTAATTCGGCACCTTTGGTTACATCTCCAGTTTCGGTATCAACCACATAAATGTTTCCATTCTTTCCAACAGGAGCTTGCGTTAAGTAAATGTCATGGCCATCTACAGCATAACTTTGGTATTGGAATAAGTAGAAATCGGCTTCATAAGGAATGGCATCAATTTTAGTTGCCGTTTTTGCTTCTAAATCAACCAAAGCAAAAAAACCTTGTGCACCAGCTACACCTTCAGCAGAACCCGCGTGACGGTAAGCCAAAACACCTTTACCATTGGCAGCAGGGCGCCAAGCTAGGATATACGCGTCTTGAACGCCAAGGGCATCATCTAAATTAAATACATAAGAATCGTCATATTGGTTGTTGCTACCAATTTTTAAAATATGAGAACCTTCAGGATCATTTTGATTGGCTTGATATACACTACCATTGTATTCAAAAGCATTAATACTACGGTATCCGTTAGTATCGCCATGTCCTATTCCAGAAGAAATTACGGTTGGGTTTAATAAAGAAGGGTAATCTAAAACAATAGTTTGCGAGCCTAGTCTTTCGAAATCACTTTCTCTTTCTGTTGTAGCAGGATCAACCTTTCTTACACTCGCGCCAATGTATAATTTATCACCCGCAGCGTTTAAAGTAGGCATGTCTATTCTACCTATATAGTAACCTTGCGCTTCTAATTCTGGGCTTAAAGCAATATTATGTTCTTGAAAGTTTTTTATAGAAGAATTTACTAAGTCTAAAGTTACAACACCAATGGTTGCATTGGTACGCCTGTATATATCATCGGTAGCATCGTTTACAGTTCCATTGTCGTCGATTTCATGTTCGGTACTTACATACACGGCAGCACCTGTTTGATCGCCGTCAAATAATTTTATCCATCTTGGTGCCGTACCTACGTATTCTGCAATACTAATACCAGCGCCAATTTGTTCGAAGTTTTGTCCGCCTTTTACGGTGTATTTAGTATAATTTCCACCAGTATCGCCGGCATAGCTAATGTTAAAAATGGTGTTGCCATCTTCAGAAGCTTGTAATCGTGCTGTTCGGTTTGAAGGTACAATAAAACCATTGTCGAAAGGTTGAATTGAAAAGCCTGGGTCTTTAGCGTTGTCACTACTAATAGAGTAAATTAAAGTTCCACCATTTCCATCACCTGGATTTTCACCCATTCTTGCGGCAGCAATGGTAATCCATCTGCTTGATTCTTCTTTTTCTTCTTCTATAATAGGGGTATCAGAATCGTCACTACAGCTCATTGTAAATAATAATGCTGTACATGCCAGACTGAGCGTCTTTATGTTTAAAAATCGATTTTTCATGGTATTTGAATTTAGAATTTATTTATAAAATAATTAAGTTTTAGGTAAAATGCGCGTCCAGGTTTTTGGATAGACAAGTTGTCGTAAACGGGTTTGTCGAAAATATTTTTGATGTCGAAACTCACGACAACCTTATTGTTTGGAAAGGCGTAGTTAATTCCAAAATCTTGAGCTAGTTGTTCTGGCACTTTAAAAAAGTCGTCGCCAACGGTATTACTACCCTGAGGGACGATATATGAGAATTCTCCGGTGAAATAGGCCGTATAAAATAGGTTTAATCGGGACTTATTTTGGAATAGATTGTTAAACCCATAATTTAAGCTAGCATTCATCGTGCTGAAGGGTGTATTGGGAACGTCTATTTCTACACCACCATTTATTATTTTTAGCTCAAATTTTGAGACATTAAAATTACATCTCAAGTTGTTGTTAAAACTATAATCTAATTGTGCTTCAAAACCTTTAGAAGTACCACTACCTTGGTTTTCGTATAGAATGGTTTCGCTATTAACATTCATAGATGTTTCAATAGGTAGTCCTATGCGATCTGTAATGTTCCTAGTAAATAAGTTAGTAGAAATTGTAAACTCGTGTTTTTTCAGTCTGAAAGCGCCAAACCTAAAGCCTAAATTGAAGTTGTTACTTTGTTCAGGTTTAATACTTGGGTTGGCTATGACGTTATCGCCATCGTTACCAAAAATTTCAGTTTCATTTGGTAATCGAATCGCTTTTTCTGCGGAGGTTAAAAGACTAATTGTTGGAAGGATGGCGTAAGACATGGCAAAACCATAACCATGGTCTTTAGTATTGGCCTTAGTTATTTCCTCCTCAACTTGTTTTGTAGTACTATCAACGTAGGGGTCAATGTTAATGGTTTTTTGTTGATAGTATTTACCGAAAATATTGGCTTTTAATTTGTTATCGAAAGCCTGTAATTCATAGGTAAATGAGAATATGTTTTTATGTAGATCCCTTGTACCTACGAAGGTGTTTTCTAAAAGGGACTTGAGTTCATCACTGTCTTCACGATCTATACGGTTGTAGAAATGATTAAATATGAATTTATGTTGTCTGTTAATGGCGTAGGACACGCCTGTTCTTATGGAGGCTACATTTCTATTTATAGTCGCTAATGTTGGACCGCCTTCTTGTTGCGAACCCCACGCGTACTCGTAAACATCACCTTTATAGTCAATGGCTCTTTTACCGGTCCAACTGTAAGCTTTCGCTACGGTGTCATTTACAATGCGGTTTCGATTCCCGTATAAACCGGTAAGGTTAACATCCAATCCTTTGGTAAAGAGGTCTTTTTTCAGGTATCTCACATTCGCTAAAAGGGCATCCGATTCCAAAAAGCGGTCTTTGTAAGGAGTTGTGGTCATAAATGCACCATGCTGAACTTCTTTATAATCATCGGATCCGGTGATTCCTATAAAAAATTGATCGGCCCAACTTACATTCGTGTATCCTACTTCAAGCATGCCACCGGTCGAACGGTACGCATCGTTAAATCGCCTCGCAACAATAGGAGTTTGCACACCGCCTAAACCTTTATCAACAACGCTACGACCCCAAACTTTATAATTATTGTCGGAGTAATTATTAAATCCAGAGGCTTTTACAGTGAAGCCTGATTTTTCAAAGCGGTATAAACCATTAAAATTGGCTTGTATGGTGTTAAAGGAACCAAAGGAAACGGCCGTATTAAAATTAGATTTAGTGCCTTGATGTAGCACCACATTAATGGCACCTCCCAAAGCATCATCGGCTAAATAGCCAGGAACAACACCTTTGTATACTTCTATTCTTTTAATCATAGCAGGTGGAATGCTGTTTAAGTTAAAGGATGAACCGTAAACAGAAATAGGAATGCCATCAATAAAAATACGTACAGCACTTCCTGATAGACCGTTTAAACTATACTCCACATGAGATCCTAGACCGCCATTCTGACGAATTTTTACTCCAACTGCCGTGTTTAATAATTCATTAGTTTGAATATTTCTTTGACTAACCTCTTTGGTTTCTATTACATTAACAGCAAAACCTTCGTCTTCAATCCTTTCTTTTTGTGTTTTGCTTCGTAAATAAACCTCATCTAAATCTTGAAATGCTGTTATTTCAAGTTCGTATTTTACAGCGTGTTCTATGGAGCTTATTTCGGTTTCTAAAGTATGTGGTTTCGCCTCTAAAGAATGTGTTTTAATGGTGTATTTGCCATAGGGCAGATTTTTAAAAACAAATTCACCGTTAACACCAGAAGATGTTATTCTTCTTACGGAGTTTCCTATTAAAGTCACCTGAGCGCCTAAAACAGGTTCGTTATTATTAAAGGTAATTTCACCATATAAATGACCATTTTGGCTAAAGTTTAAGTAACTAATAAGTACGAATAGGAGGGTTAAAAATGATTTGCTAAAAGGCATTTGTTAATTTTTTTGTCAAAATTATACTTATTTAGACTAATTACAAATAGCGTTATGAGATTTGATATATTTTTAAAAAATTCATGAAAAACGAACAAACTGATAATTTGGAAGCTTCTAAAAAACTAAATATTTAATATTAATTTAGATTAATTATAAACAATGAATTTGTAACGATTAATAACTTGTCGTTTTTCGGGTGATATCATGTGAAAAGACGTTTAAAAACAGCAGATATAGCCGTAGGGTATGAAAAAGTATTAAAATCCAAATTTTAACTGCACACTTACGCTTTCTTTTTCGGGTGTTTTTTTTGTTTCTGTGTTAAGGTTTGATAAAGAGATTCCTAAAAGCCGAACCGAATTATTTAATTGCTCTTGGTATAACAGGTCTTGGGCGGTTTTAAAAATAAGGTCTTTATCATTTATATAATAGGGAAGTGTTTTACTTCGGGTTTGCAAGCTGAAATCGCTGTATTTTATTTTTAAGGTTATTGTTTTTCCAGCGACCTTCGATTTAGAAAGGCGTTTGGAAACTTCTTCGGCGATATGGTTTAATTTTTCAAGCATAAAGACTTCAGAAGACAAGTTTTCACTGAAAGTACGTTCTGCCGCCAAGCTTTTTCGAATGCGGTTCGGTTTAACCTCACTAGTATGAATACCACGAACCACGTGGTAATAATAGCGTCCAGATTTTCCAAAATGAGTTTCTAAAAAATCTAAGGACTTGCTTTTTAAATCCAATCCTGTAAAAATGCCTTTTTGGTACATTTTTTCGGCAGTGACCTTCCCCACACCGTAAAATTTTCTAATATCTAAATGTTCTAAAAAGGAAAGCACCTCTTCGGGGTTCACTGTTTTTTGTCCGTTAGGCTTATTATAATCACTAGCAACTTTAGCAATAAACTTATTTATTGAGATACCAGCAGAAGCCGTTAAGCCCACTTCATTAAAAATGCGTTCTCTAATTTCTTGAGCAATTAAGGAGGCACTCGGATTCCCTTTTTTGTTTTTCGTAACGTCTAAGTAAGCTTCATCAAGGGATAGCGGCTCCACCAAATCGGTGTAGTCCAAGAAAATTTTTCTTATCCTTTTGGAGATTTCTTTATAGCGTTCAAAATTGGTTTTTACAAAGATGAGTTCCGGACAAAGTTTTATGGCTAAGTTACCAGACATGGCGCTTTTAACGCCAAATTTTCGAGCTTCGTAACTGGCGGCACTAATAACGCCTCGTGTTTCGCAACCGCCTACAGCTATGGCTTTGCCTTTTAATTCTGGGTTATCCAATTGGGCTACCGAGGCGTAAAAGGCGTCCATATCGACATGAATTATTTTTCTTATTGGTAAATCGGATAACATACTGTAAATTTATGAATTCCTATGAAGGTGTAATCTTTGTTTATTCAGATTTTAAAATAATTTAGAGACCCCAAGGTAAATTGGTCCCGAGACATATGATAGAGATTGAACGTAAGTTTTTAGTGCATTCTGAAACTTTTAAAAAAGAAGCTTTTAAGCAAACCCGTATTTGTCAAGGGTATTTAAATTCCCATAAAGATCGGGCGGTTAGAATTCGAATAAAAGGTGATGAAGGCTATATCACGGTTAAAGGCGCCTCTTCTAAATCGGGTTTATCACGATTTGAGTGGGAAAAACAGATTTCATTAGATGAAGCTGAAGCCCTTTTAAATCTATGTGAAGAAGCTATTATTGATAAAGTACGCTATGAAGTACAAGTCGGTAAACATGTTTTTGAAGTTGATGAGTTTTTTGGTGACAATACAGGTTTGGTCCTTGCCGAAGTGGAATTGACCACAGAATCTGAAACTTTTATAAAACCCGAATGGTTAGCCGAAGAAGTTACAGGAGATGTTAAATATTATAATTCACAATTAAGTAAAAACCCATTTAAACTATGGAAATCATAAAAAAAATAGCCTCAGTTTTTTTAATTATGTTATTCATTATCGCTTGTAAAGATGATGTTAAAAAACCAGAAGTTATAGAGCCAACGCCCGAAGAATTGGCTGTTATGAAAGTAAAGGATTCTTTGTATGATGCTTTTGTAAAGACTGAAGCCAATAAGAAAACGCAAAAACAAATAAAAGAGGCCTTACACGCCAAAGGTTATAAAACTTTCGATTATATAGATGAGAAAACACAGGATACCATTTTAATGCAGCAATATTTCATTGCTTTTTTAAAGTCGGGAGCTATTCGTGGCCAGAACGAAGAAGAAGCCGCCGAGCTTCAACAACAACATTTAGAATACTTAGGTAAAATGTACGACGAAGGTCATGCCGATATCTCTGGCCCTTTTGGTGACGATAGTGATATAAGAGGAATTACCATTTATAATGTACCTACAAAAAAAATGGCCGAACGCTTAGCTAATGACGACCCTATGGTTCAGGCAAATCGTTTAAAAGTTGAAATCCATCCTTGGTGGGCAGCAAAAGGCCATCATTTAAGATGATATTTAAATTTATTAAAGGCCTTTATTTTATTTTAAATATCGCTATTATTTTAGCGCTACTCATACTGCATTTTATAATTAAGGATCGTACTTACGAGTGGTCGTTGATATTTTATCCTTTTCCCTTACCTGTTATTATAGGTATTGTTGTTGGTTTGTCCATATTTCTTGGTAAAAGGCGAAAATTTAACTTTATAGTGGCTGGAATTTTACTGCTGATTTGGCTTGCCGGAAGCTTTAGGTTTACCTTACCCGAACCTATTGTAGAAAAAGATTTAGAAGTTGTTTTTTGGAATACCTCTCGAGAACATCACTTTGAAGATGCGGTTGAACAATATGGTGGTTTTCCTGATGTTATGGTACTTGCGGAGGCTAGTGATTCCGATTTTACGCGCTTACAAGCTTTGTACCCGCAGTATCATTTTTACAAATCTAAACGGGAACTTTCTGTTTTTTCAAAGCATCCCATGACTATTGTTTCCGATAATATTTCAAAGTACAATACTTCTGTAGTCCATTTTGAAACTTCAGGCATTCATTTTTTTCCGTCGATGTTACAGGTAGTAAGGATGTGCCCCGATATTGGGAACTGGATTATGTTGATGAGCATATAAGCTTTGGAGAACAAACTATGGTTTTAGGTGATTTCAATTTGCCTTACGAATCCCTGTACTTTAAGGAAATAAAAAGGCATTTCAATCACTGGTTTTCCTCTAAGGGCAATGGTTTTCGAGAAACATGGTCATGGGGTTTGCCTTTATTGTCTCTAGATCATATTTGGGTGTCTAAAGATTTAGAGATTTTAGATTCTAAAAAATTAAATTCTTTAGAATCGGATCATGAAATGATAAAAACAGTCATTAAGCGTTAATTCACAGCTGAAGGCTTTCTTAATTTTGATTTGTCATGCTGAGCCTGTCGAAACCCTTGTTAACGATTAGTGTATGAAGAAATTTCGACAAGCTCAATTTGACAGTACAGCAATATATTGAGTATTATGAAGGAGATCCTTTAGTCTTACCTCCCTTTGGATGACACTATTTTATTGCGATCTCTTATAAATCAAATTTTATACCTTGAGCCAATGGCAATTCGGTAGTATAATTAATGGTGTTGGTTTGTCGGCGCATATAAACTTTCCAAGCATCCGATCCCGATTCACGACCGCCACCAGTTTCTTTTTCACCACCAAAGGCACCACCAATTTCAGCGCCCGAAGTCCCAATGTTAACATTAGCAATACCACAATCGGAGCCTTCCACCGAAAGAAAACGTTCGGCCTCACGTAAATTATTAGTCATAATCGCCGAGCTTAATCCTTGTTCCACATCATTTTGTATGTTAATGGCATTTTCAACGGTACCTTCGTATGTCATCACATATAAAATAGGCGCAAAAGTTTCTTGTTTCACCATGTTAAAATGGGGTTCTACGGCAACAATAGCAGGCTTCACATAACAACCACTTTCATATCCAGAGCCTTTAAGGGTACCTCCTTCAACAAGTACGTTTCCGCCTTCTTTTACGACTTGCTTTAGAGCCTTATTGTACATTTTTACGGCATCGGTATCTATTATAGGTCCTACATTGTTGCTTTCATCTAAAGGATTTCCAATGCGTAATTGTTGGTAAGCTTTAGTAATGGCTGTGACCACTTTTTCGTAAATGCTTTCATGAATTATTAAGCGTCTTGTTGAGGTGCAGCGCTGTCCTGCAGTACCTACAGCACCAAAAACGGCTCCAATAACTGTCATTTTTATATCGGCATCGGGTGTTACAATAATGGCATTATTACCACCAAGTTCTAACAAGCTTTTTCCTAAACGGGCAGCCACTTCTTGAGCAACGGTTTTACCCATTTTTGTCGATCCGGTGGCCGAAATTAAAGGAATTCGAGAGTCTTTAGTCATAAATTCACCCACTTTAGCATCACCAATAATCAGGTTAGAAATGCCTTCAGGTAACTGGTTTTCAGCTAATATTTCGGCTATGATGTTTTGACAAGCTATGCCGCAAAGTGGTGTTTTTTCCGAAGGTTTCCAAACACAAACATCACCACATACCCAGGCTAAAGCCGTGTTCCAAGCCCAAACGGCTACAGGAAAATTAAAAGCAGAAATAATACCAACCACACCAAGAGGGTGGTACTGTTCATACATGCGGTGTCCTGGGCGTTCGCTATGCATGGTCAGGCCGTGTAACTGGCGCGAAAGCCCAACCGCAAAGTCGCAGATATCGATCATTTCCTGAACTTCTCCTAAACCTTCTTGGTAACTTTTACCCATTTCATAGGAAACCAATTTGCCTAGGGCTTCTTTTTTCTCCCTTAATTTATTTGAAAATTGCCTTACCATATCGCCACGTTGCGGTGCTGGTACTTTTCGCCAATGCCAAAAGGCTTGGGTAGCGCTTTCCATTACCTTTTCGTAATCGGCTTTTGTTGTGCTGGTTACTTTAGCGATTAGTTGGCCATCAATAGGAGAAATGCTCTCGATGGATTTTCCATTCGAAAACTGGTTTGAACCTGTAGATGTACCCAAATTCACAGGTTTTATGCTTAAAACTTCAAGGGCTTTATTGATACCGAAATCGGTGTTTGTATCACTCATTTTTAAATATATTAAGGGCTTTTTAGCCATTTTTACTAAAGTAATATTTAAAAGTGGGTTTTTAAGGATGTCGTCTTTTCCTAAACAGAACTTTAACAAAAAAAAGACCGTCTAAAAAAAAGACAGCCTATCGGTTTTAATGTTTGAAAAAAATATTTTTTACTTCCTCAGAAAAATAAAACTGAAGTAATTAATACCGCTTTCGCTTTTACTTACGCCTATGCCTATATGGGTGAAATCGGCTTCAATATTGTTTTTGTGATCGAGATTATTTAACATGGCTTCAACGACATTATTGGCTGTTTTGTATTTTGACGCTACGCTTTCACCCATCTTAGTAGGGTTTTCGGCTTTAATCAATAAACTGGCACGTTCTTGGTAGTTGTCGTAACTCATTTTGTCTTGGGTAGCCATGTATAAACTGTGTTCTTCGGCTAAAGTGGTTGCATAATCATTAAAAGCCAAGGAGGGTAAGTCTAGGTTCGATCTATGGTCGTTTAATAAGTTTAGAATTTGACTGTTAATACTAGAGTCTTCTTGATTAGTGTCATCATCGCTTGAAGAACAAGATAATACACTAAAAAATAAAGTAAACATGATCATGAGCGACCATGGTTTAAGGTAGGTGGTTTTCATAATTATAGGTTTGGGCTGTTCAAATATACATTTTAATGGGTTGAATTGACAAAAATCTTTACGGATTTTATTTATTTGTGTAAATATAATCCTACATAAACAATAGGTGTAAGTTTAGAAATACAAAAGCAAGTCAGTCTTTTGTACCGTTTTATCGACTAATTTTAGAAAAAAACCTGTTGTTTATCGAAAATTGTCAGAAAATCAGGAAGCAATGTTTTTATAAGTCTAAATTTGCCGCTTGTTATTTAATATTCAAATTTTTAAACTAAAATTTATTAGTATAATAATCTCTCAGTCTCTCAAATCTTATGGCAAAATTCTACTCTCAGTTTGATAGAGCGCTTTTTGTAGCTCTATTTTTTTTGGTTAATCAGTTTTCATTAAATGGGCAATGTAAGCCTAGTAATGTAGGAACGAATAGCCAAGTTGGAATTACAAACTTCACGATAACAGGTGTTGCTGGTTCTACAATAAATAACAAGAGTGCTATTGGACAAGGATATACAAATTATAATGCAAAATCTGTTAATGTTACCGCAGGAGGAAGCTGTACTTTTTCTATTACAAACACAAATGGTAGCTGGGGTGATGGTGTAAAAACGGTATTATGGATAGACTACGGCGATGGTAATTTTATTGAAGCCTATAATTCTGAGGAGTTCAAACCTAACTTAAATCAATCAGGAACTATTCTAATAACAAAACAACTACAAGACACGGCTGTATTACGCGTTGTTTCCTTCTATTGCCGTACGTGTGACCCACAGTACGATGTTGATGCATGTAATTTTGAAGGCAAAATAACAGAGATAGAAGATTATACGCTAAATTTTGCATTACCAAGTATTCCAGAGGCATTTGAGGATGAATTAATTGTTGGGAAAGATTCGAGCGGAGTTAGCAATCAAATAAATGTTGGAGCAAATGATATGATTAGCAATCACCTTGGAGATGGTGACGATTTTTCTATCGCGACGACCCCATCACACGGTTCGATTACCGAACTAGATATTGATGGAACATTTGAATACGTGCCAAACCCAGGTTACGTTGGAACAGATTACTTTACTTATTCAATTTGTGACAGCAATGGTAACTGTGATACTGCAACTGTAAACATCATCATAAACACAGGAGCTTGTGTACCTGTATCTCATACCAATGGCAGTGCTTATATTACAAATGTAAAACTTGATGGGGCAAATTCTACTAGTATTAATAATAATTCCGGAGACGATGGTGGATATGGTAATTATTTAAACACGCCTTCTGTTGACCTAATAGCAGGAAGTGAAATAACCGTATACATTACAGTAGCGGGAGGACCGTTAAACCTAGGGCTATTTATTGACTATAATAAAGATGGCATTTTTAGCGACAGTGAATTTATTAGAGGTACAAATAACGAATATATTACGTTTACAATACCTAATAATGCATCAGTTGGAACCACAGTTATGAGAGTTGGTGTTGAAAAAAACTGGTTTCAACAAGACCCTTGTGGGATCACTTACGATCTCCAAGAATTCGAAGACTACTTCGTAAACATAGCTTCTAAACTAGAAATTAGAGGAAATAATAATCTTATTACAAATGGATCAACTATAACAAATAGTAATAACAATACTTATTTTGGAGAAGTTGATCCTGGCTCAGCAAGTATTACAAAAACGTTTACGATTATAAACACGAATCCTAGTACAGGCAACATAAAATTACCAGCAAATCCGGTAAGCTTCATAGCGTCATCAAGCGATTTTACAATAACCCAACAACCCACTAAAAAAACTGTTTTAAACAGGGGAAATTCCTCTACAACTTTCGAAGTAACGTTCAGTCCAAGTTCATTAGGACTTAAACAAGCTACTATTAGCGTAGCTAGTGATGATCCAGATAATAATCCATATACGTTTATAATTGAAGCAGAAGTAAAGGATTCAGCAGTAATAATTAACGGGTCATATGCCTTAAACTTTGATGGTGTAGATGATTATGTAGAAACACCAAATGTTTTAGATGATTTATCAGAAATTACTTTAATGTGCTGGATAAAACCAGAATCGGATGGCTCTACACAGCAATTTGTTATTGGCCAAGATAACTTTAACATTCAATTAAATAGCACTAATATTACGGCTAACATCAATGGAACATCAGTTGGAAGCTCAACCACTTCTTTACAACAAGGTGTTTGGATTCATGTTGCAGTAACTTACAATACAGCAACAGGCTTGGCAAACATGTATATTAATGGTAATCATTTGGTAGACTCAAAAGTCGTAGGTAAACCCCTTAGCACAAGCGCAAATAATTTTACCATTGGAAAAAATCCAGATGGAAACGATCTTTATTTTAAAGGAGAAATTGATGAAGTACGAATTTTTAATGAGGTTTTAACAGCATTAGACATTCAAAAAATGATGTATCAAGAGTTAGATGATACCAATTTCAATAAAGGTAAAATTATAGATAGAGAAATAAAAAGTTCTCTTAATAGTTCTTTACTACGTTATTACAAAATGGATAACTACATTGGTGATGCTGTTGTAGACAAAACCGGAAATACCGATGCTACCATGTATAATGACGGTATCTCAAATATACTTCCACAAACCGCACCACTCCCTTTTGTAACTCAGGCAAATGGCGATTGGGGTAGCAAAAAAACCTGGTTACATGGCGATGTTTGGGATATTCATGATGAAGCGCATAATAACGAATGGGTAATCGTTAAAATAGCTCATGAAGTTACAACAAGTTTTTCGCACACAACATTAGGTTTGATTGTAGATGAAAAGGCAAGACTTGATGTTTTAAAAGACTCGGAGTTGGATAATACCTGGTATTTAGAATTGAATGGTACTATTGATTTACAAGGTGAATCTCAATTAATTCAAACAAAAGATAGTGATTTGGTTGCTGGTGCCCAAGGGGTTTTAGAAATCGATCAGCAAGGCGAAGCTAATAAACATAATTACAATTACTGGTCATCACCTGTACATAGCTCAAATCCTAATAGCGCGGTTGATGGTAATGAAAGTTACACCGTTGCTAGTGTGTTAATGGATGGTTCGGATGAAGATACCCCCAAAACGATAAGTTTTATTGGCGGTTACGATGGTGTAAATACCGGTACATCAATCTCTATTGCCGAATATTGGATTTGGAAATATGCCAATAATAAGAGCGATTCCTATGCCTTATGGCAACATGTGAAAAGTGGAGGAGAGATGCGTGTTGGTGAAGGTTATACCATGAAAGGACCTGGAACAAAAGGGGGAAATAGCGAACAGAACTATACGTTTAAAGGAGTTCCTAATAATGGAGATATCACATTAAAAATTAATCCTGGTAATGAGTATCTGGTTGGGAATCCATATCCTTCGGCTATGGATGCGCATGAGTTTTTGGACAAAAATAAGGACGTTTTAAATGGTACATTATACTTTTGGGAGCATTATGGCGGGAATTCGCATTATTCCAAGGATTATGAAGGTGGTTATGCCGTGTATAATTATTCTGGAGGTACGCCAGCAATGATTGGTACTTCAGCCTCAAACGACCCAAGTCATTCAGAATCTCCTAAAAAAACACCATATCGCTATATTCCTGTAGGTCAAGGTTTCTTTGTAAAGGCAGCTACGGCAGCCGAAGCTGATATAGTCTTCCAAAACGATCAAAGAATTTTTGTAACCGAAGGCACTGGTTCGTCTATTTTCGTTAAAAATGCGCGCACTAAAACAGCAAAACAAGAGGACTCAAAATATATAGACCGCCGTCCAAAAATTAGAATCCACTACAAATCACCAAAAGGCTATGTACGTCAATTATTAACAACTGTTGATGATCATGCTACCATGGGAGTTGATTGGGGTTACGACGGACTAATAAATGAAACCAATATCGAAGATATGTATTGGGAGGTTGAAAATGCCGATTATGTCATTCAAGGGATTGACGCTATAACCGAACAAACGGTTCTACCTTTAACTGTAAAAACCAAATCTGGAGGCTTGATTGAAATTAGTATAGTTACTTTAGAAAACCTACCTGATGATGTGCCCTTGTATTTAAAGGATTACGATACCTATCACGATTTAAAAGCAGGGTCGTTTTTTGTTAATGTTGATAGCGGTCTAATTAACGACCGTTTTGCATTGGCCTTTGCTAATGGTGAAAATACTTTAGAACGTACTGAAAAAGACCTCAACAGTTTAAGCCTGTCTTACAATAAGCACAGTTCGAGCATCAGTATTAGCAATCCTAAAAGCATGAATATTGAAGGCTTAAAAGTTGTTAATATGCTTGGTCAGGTGGTTTTAGAATATCCTGTACATTCATCCGACACAAAAATAAGTTTACCTACTAGCTTAGCGTCAGGGGTGTATGTGTGCGCTTTAGTTACAGGTGAGATGGAAGTTTCTAAAAAAATAGTGATTTCGGAGTAAAGTCATTTTTATGATGTTTAATTTTTAAAGCGAACTCTATATCGCCTCTTCTAAAATACCTCTACAATCTATTAATACCAGATTGTAGAGGTATTTTTGTATGCTATGAATTCTCAAGAATGGTAGTCATCAAATTCATCAAACAAAGATCATCGTACCCAAGCATCAAATTAGCGTATGCCTGCAATTTAAATCCTTAAATAGTCATATGAGAAAATAGTCATATGAGAAGGTTTAGGTAGTCAAAAATTAATCTAAAAAAGTAGTGCTTTTCTTGCTGATTTCGTAAAATATATATGGGAATTACTGTAAGTCAGTGATTTTCATCGAAAAAACATCCCTCTTTTTGCCTGTTTTAATTAATTATTTACTTTTGATCTGGTAAACCAGTTTGGTTTGTCAGTTGAAATGACTGCTGATAATGTTTGTGAATTCAGCAAATTAAACCAAACGCCACCATAAACTACCCAACTCTCATGGCCTTATTTAATTTACACACCTGTAAAAGCGTATACTTTTTTTTATTGTTTACACTAACTAGTTTGTTTGTAACTGGGCAAACTAATATTGCTTTAAGTTCCAACGGTGCTACGGTTACTGCATCAGATTATCATAGCTCTAGTAATGCTTTTCCAGCGAATTTAATTGATGGAAATGCTACCACGCGATGGGCAGCCGACGGTTGGGGTAATTTTGCTACTGTTGACTTGGGTGCTCCTTACCACTTAGGAAGTATTGAGGTGTTAACGTATAATGACCGCTCGTATCAATTTATAGTTTCTGTGTTTGATAGTGCAACTGGAACATTTATAGATGTCATAGATAAAAGTGCCAATACTAAAACAAATAATATAACTGGTGCTTTCCCAGCGAATACAACGGCGCAATATGTTAAAATTACCGTTTCTGGAGCAGATAATTATAAATTGGGTGATTGGGTAAGCTTAACAGAATTTCGAATTTTTGAAGCTAGCACCTCACCAAATAATTTATCTAATGTAGCTAATAGTGATAATAATCCTGCTGTTAGTATTTCAACACCTTATGGAGGAGAAATAGATAATCTTATAGATCAAAGTGTAGATGTAAATCCCGATGACAATGAGCATAGATGGACTTCTACAACCACGGGTTATTCCCAATCTGCCACTGTCGATTTAGGATCGGTGCATTTACTAACTAATTCCACATTAATACCATACAAAGCGAGAGATTATCAATATACTATTGAAACCTCTGTAGATGGTATCACGTACAATACTGTAATTAATAGAAACAGCAATACAGAATCCCTTTTGGCTATAACAGACTCCTATAATTTAGCAATTGCGAGGTATGTGAGATTAAACATCACAGGAGCGTATAGTTATACTGGGGGCGAAGTTTCTGTAAATGAATTTCTCATTTTCGGTATCCCTTTTTACCAACAGTTGGATGCTTATAATGTTATATTAGGTAAAACCGTTTTAGAACAATCAAATCCCAACTTAATTGATCGACAAAGTACTGCTGATAAATTAGTGAATGGAGCCACTCAAGACAATACATTTGATCGCTGGGTTTACGGAAATTCGAAGGTAACAACCTGTCCCGGTAGGCAATATGCAATTTTCGATTTGGGTAAAATTTACACGATAAATCGAGCTGCCCTACAACCATACAAAGATAGAGATTACGGGTACAGCATATCCGTATCTAGCGACAACATGAACTACACAGAAGTTATTGACAGAGAAAACAACAGTAATTACAGCGGTCCTTTCCCTATTGAAGATAGCTTCACTGCAATAGATGCTAGATACGTAAAAATTGATATACTCAATACAGGGACCTATAATCCCAGTGGTGGTTGTTTTTTGAGTTTATCTGAACTAGAAATATTTGGTGAAGAAAAATTTGACGACTTAGGAATGAAATTTGACGGTACTGATGATTATATTGATGCGCCTTCGCTACTTAGTGGCTTGCCTGAAGTTACTTTAATGGGCTGGATAAAACTAGACCCATCGGCTTCTGGTAGTCAATTTATTATGGGGGAATCTAATTTTTATTTAGAAATAAATGGTTCGGGCCACCTTGTGGCTACAGCAAACGGTGCGACTTTAACGAGTAGTAGCACGATAACGCCTGGTATATGGACGCATGTTGCCGCGAGATATGGTAGTGACATGGAGTTGTATATAGATGGCGAAAGGGTAGCTTTTAACTCTAGTGCCTCTGGGAATTTAGGGCTTTCTACTACCAATTTAAACATGGGTAGAAACCCTATAAATAATTCCAATTTTTTTCATGGAGAAATGGATGAAGTGCGAGTTTTCGGAAAAGATCTATCAGCACAAGATATTCAAAAAATGGTATGTCAAGAATTAGATGATGTCAATCCAAATTTTGGAAAAACAATACCTGTACAAATAAGCCCCAATTTAGCAACATCTTTACTAGGCTATTACAAGTTTGATAAATTTCAAAACGATATTCTTTTAGATACTAACGAAAATGTTATTGCTGCTATACATAACGATGGAACCACATTGCGTACCGTGGCTCAAACCGCACCACTACCTTATGAAACCGCAAACGATGGCAACTGGAGTGACACCAACACCTGGTTGCACGGCGATGTTTGGAGTATAAAAGATAATCCAGAAAGTGCAACATCTATTGTGCATGTAAAAAATAATATTAATAATGATGGACTTGACATCACCAACTTGGGGTTAATATTGGATACGGGAGCACAATTTGAAATTAACAACGATAGCAAGCTAGAAAATTCCTGGTATTTAGATATTGGCGATACTGGTTTAATCGATTTACAAGGGGAATCTCAATTGTTGCAAACTACAGAAAGTACCCTAGGCACAGGAACCGGAGAAATAGAACGCGACCAGCAGGGCGTACAAAATTTATATACTTATAATTATTGGAGTTCGCCTGTTAATAATGGTGGTGGTAAATATACTGTTGGCGGTATCTTATTCGATGGTTCGACTAAAGTGACTTTTACAGGTGGCTATGATGGCTCTCAAAGTCCTGTTACCATTTCAGAGTTTTGGTTACATAAATTTGAGAATGCTTTAGCCGATAACTATTATGCCTGGAAACGTGTAAAAAGTTCGGGCGAGCTGTTTGCTGGACAAGGGTTTACCATGAAAGGGACCACGACAAATAAAGACTTAACTGTAGAGCAAAACTATACCTTAAAAGGGATGCCTAACAATGGCGATTTTACCCTTACCTTAAATCCTGGTAATGAGTATTTGGTGGGTAACCCATATCCATCGGCATTAGATGCCAATCAATTTTTAACCGATAACCAAGGTTCTATTGAAGGAACCCTTTATTTTTGGGACCATTATGGTGGTTTTTCTCATTACTTAAAAGAGTATGAAGGTGGCTATGCCATGTATAACCTGTCTGGGTCTGTTGGAGCTGTCGCTAATGGACATCCCGATTTACCTACTGCTGTAAATACAAAAGGTACTAAATTACCAACACAATTTATTCCTGTAGCACAAGGCTTTTTTGTTAAAGCTGATGCTAGTCAATCGAGTACCGATATTGTTTTTAATAACGGCCAGCGTGTTTTCGAACGTGAAAATACGCCAGCAGACAATTCCATTTTTATTAAAGAAACAACAACTAAGGCATCGAAAACAACAGCTGGCAAAACTACTGATGCTAGACCTAAAATTAGGCTTGGCTACCAGTCGCCAAAGGGCTATAAACGCCAGTTATTAACAACCGTAGATAAAAAGGCATCACTTCACTACGATTGGGGTTACGATGCGCCAGTAAACGAAGATAATCTGGAAGATATGTTTTGGCGCGTCGATCAAGCGGAATATTTTATTCAAGGGGTAGATACCATTACCACAAAAACCATTTTACCATTAACCGTTAAAACCCAATCGGGAGGCTTAATAGAAGTTAAAATTGATAGCTTAGAGCATGATGCGCAAAATTATAAGGTCTATTTAAAAGATTACGATACCTATCACGATTTAAAATCGGGACCCTTCTTGGTGATTGTTAATGGCGGATTAATTGAAGACCGTTTTGCCATAGCGTTTTCAAATAATGAAAATGTCTTAGATGTTGTTCATAATAACTTTAAAAGTATAGGCCTCTTTTATAATAAGCACAGTTCGAGCATTATTATTAACAACCCTAAAAGCTTGAATATTGAAGGCTTAAAAGTTGTAAATATGCTGGGGCAAGTGGTTTTTGAACAAGAGATTCAATCTTCCGATAAGCAAATAAGTAGGTCTACCAATGTATCTGAAGGTGTTTATGTGGTTTCAATACAAACTTCGAACACCGAGGTCTTTCGAAAAGTAGTGGTTTCAAAGTAATTAGATGTAATTGTTTAGGTAAATAAACCTAGCCTTTAAGGGTAGCCTAAAAAACAAAAACCCGAATTTGATTGCGATCAAACTCGGGTTTTATCTTTTTTATGCTAAGCCATACTTAATCTTGCGATGCTTCTTTTTTCAAAGCTTTAGCTGCTTCGTTACGTTCAATTTTATGCTCAGGGCGTGTCCATTTTGGTTTTTCACCTAAAGCTTCAATTTTAGAATCTTTAGCTTCAACCGTTTCTGGTTGTACTTTTTTAGTGAATGGTTTTTGGGGTTTTAATCCTAACAATTCAAACATTTTCATGTCTTCATTCACATCTGGATTTGGAGTAGTTAATAGCTTATCACCTGCAAAAATAGAATTTGCTCCAGCAAAGAAACACATGGCCTGACCTTCTCTAGTCATTTGTGTGCGTCCTGCACTTAAACGCACTTGAGTTTCTGGCATCACAATTCTTGTGGTTGCTATCATACGTACCATATCCCAAATAGAAACTGGCTCTTGATCTTCCAAAGGGGTTCCTTCAACAGCTACTAAAGCATTTATTGGTGTCGATTCTGGTTGCGGATTTAAAGTAGAAAGCGCGACTAACATGCCAGCACGATCTTCAATATTTTCGCCCATGCCTATAATACCACCGCTACAAACCGTAACATTGGTTTTACGAACATTATCAATAGTATCTAAACGATCTTGATAACCACGGGTTGAAATCACTTCTTTATAATATTCTTCCGATGAATCTAAATTATGATTGTAAGCGTATAAACCAGCCTCGGCTAAACGCTTTGCTTGATTTTCAGTCACCATACCAAGGGTACAGCACACTTCCATATCTAGTTTATTTATGGTTCTTACCATTTCTAAAACCTGATCGAACTCTTCACCATCTTTTACATTTCGCCATGCCGCGCCCATACAAACGCGTGAGCTTCCGCCTGACTTGGCACGTAAAGCCTGCGCTTTAACTTGATTAATAGACATTAAATCGTTCCCTTCAACATCGGTGTGGTATCTGGCCGATTGTGGACAGTATCCGCAATCTTCTGAACATCCTCCTGTTTTTATAGATAGTAAGGTGGACACCTGAACGGTATTGGGGTCATGATGCAAACGGTGAATGGTTGCTGCTTCATAAAGCAAATCCATAAAAGGTTTGTTATAGATATCTAAAATTTCTTCTTTGGTCCAATTGTGTCTCATCTCACTCATAATAGCCAATACTTAATTTTGGGCAAAAATAGTAATAATATAGGAATGGATTTAGCTTTTGCTTATTAAAATGCTAACGGTATTACCTACGAAACCTATAGCTCTAGGCCTTCCAAAAAGGAAAGCAACTTATTTGTTAGCTTTTGATACTAAAATAGAAACCGCGTTACCACCAAAACCAACAGCGTTTACTAAGATATTTTTAATTCTTTTTGGTTCTTTTTGATGCTTTAAAAAAGGGACACTTATAAATTGCTGTTTTTGAAGCATCAAAACAGCTAATTCGATATTTAAAGCCCCTGAAGCGCCAAAAGTATGCCCAATTTTCCATTTGTTGGTGGTAAGTGCTGGAGGGTTAGGGAACACTTTTTCGATGGCTTTTACTTCCGATAAATCGCCTTTTATAGTCCCTGGTGCATGCATGACAATTACATCGACCTCATCGGGATTTAAATCGCCAAGAGCCATTTTCATCGATTTCTGGAAACACTGGGCATCACTAGAAATAGAAATGTTATGTTTTAAAATTTCGGTTGCATAGCCATAGCCACTAATAATCGCCAAGGCATCCTCCTGAATGCCGGCTTCTAAGCAAGCTACCGATGCACCTTCACCTAACACCATGGTGTTTTTGGTTTTTTCGAGATCTAAGGCGCGACATGGGAATGTTGCTTCGTGCGCTTCGACAAGTTCAGCGTGACCATCGTTTTGAATTTTAACTTGCGAATATATTTTTAGTGCCTGCATTTGCGCTAGGGTAAATGGCGTTAATGGCGCTTCACTTCCTCCAACCAAAAATTTATTACACATGCCCGAATTAATCCAAGCAATACCGTTTAACAAGGCATGCAAAGCTGTAGAACAGGTTATGGAGTGACTTATTTCTGGGCCTCCAGTTTGTAAATCATGAGCCACCCAAGATGCGATATTGCCTAAGGTTGTGGTTGGTGAACTCAATGTTTCAGCCTTGTTGGATTGTAAAAAGGAGTCGTAATAGGTTTCAAAAAGTTCGGTTGCTCCTCGGGAAGAACCTAAATTGATTCCAAAATTATCGCTAGCATGCCATTTGGCTTGTTTTACAGCAGCTCTAGAAGCGTAAATGGCATATAAAACAGAATGATCTAAAGACTTGTATTTTTGATCGGATTGCTTTAAAGTCTCAATATCGCCTTTAGCATGATCCGGAATTTGAGCGACTGGTAGCTCTTGATCCAAAACAGATTTTGAAGTTAAACAATGGTTGTTGTTTAAATAACTTTGCCATACTTCGTCGGGTGTTTTTCCTAAGGAAGAAATAGATGATATGGCGGTTATGGAAATGGGTTGTTGCATAAATATCTCGTCATGCTGAACTCCTGCCTGCGGGCAAGCAAGGTGTTTCAGCATCTCATAATATGGTGATGTGAATCTAAAAAGTTAACATCATTGAAAGTTGTCAAGTAGCGTTTGTTGAAGTTGGTATGTACATTGGAGTTTAAAAACACTTTTGAACACCCCTCAAGGGGACAATCTCTAAAGTTCACTTCAGGCAAATCGCTTGTTAATTTTTTAGATCAAAATTCAGTTTTACGTTAGTTCACAAAAGTACTATTTATGCGTTAGGGATTACTCATTGTTAACATTTTTATTGAAATCGCATCCTTTTTAATTTTCAAAAAACATATTAACGCGACGCCTCTGTGACTCTTAGTGTAGCTCCGTGAATCTTTGAGAAATAAAAACAGCAATTCTTACGCCGAGATGCGCAGAGTTTTCACAGAGACACACAGAGAGAAAACAACTTTGAGATAAAGTAAAAGTTGGCTTTGACACTAATTTCTCTAATTCATTAAACAATATCCAAAGCCTCTTCAATAACCTGATAGATTTTTTCTAACTGAGTTTCCGTAACTACATAAGGCGCTTGAATGTAAATGGTGTTCCCTAGCGGTCGTAAAAACACGCCGTGATCCATGAAAAACTTGAACAGTTTATCACGCAGATTTCCGTAGCGTTGCATTTCTACATCTAAATCTAAGGCAAAAATAACCCCCGATTGTCTGATACCTTTTACTTTAGGATGCTTTTTAATGTGTTCGCCAAAAGTTTGATGTGAGGTTATAATGCGCTGTATATTGCTTTGAATGGCTTCGGTTTGTAGCAATTCTATGCTCGCCAAAGCAGCTGTACAAGCTAGTGGATTTGCCGAATAGGTATGTCCGTGAAAAAGACCTTTCCCGATATCGTCGCTATAAAAAGCATCGTAAATATCTTGTGAACAGGTAGTTAATGCCATAGGAAGTAATCCGCCAGTAAGCGCCTTGCTTAAACACATTACGTCTGGTTTAGTTTCCATATGTAGGGAAGCGAAATGTTTACCGGTTTTACCAAACCCCGTCATCACCTCGTCGGCAACAGTTATAATGTGGTTGCTTTTACAAAATTGCAAAATAGCGTTTAAGTCATTAACATCGTGCATTTTCATGGCTGCTGCACCTTGAACCAAAGGTTCGTAAACAAACCCTGCGACTTTATGGTCTTTAGAGATTTTTTCTAATTGTGCTAAAATAGCCTCTAAATTTTCACCATTTGGAACGGGAATACGTTTCACATCGAGGAAAAATTCTTCAAACGGACCGTTATAAACCGAGAGTCCAGAAACGCTCATGGCGCCAAAGGTATCGCCGTGAAATCCATCCTCGAAAGCAATTAGAGTATTGCGTTTTTCGCCATTATTAAAATGATATTGTAGGGCCATTTTAATACCAATTTCAACCGAAGTGGAGCCGTTATCGCTAAAAAATATTTTTTGCTGATTATCGGGAAGTATGTTGATTAAAGCTTCTGATAGTTTCACGGCAGGTTCGTGTGTAAATCCGCTAAAAACCACTTGATCTAACTGTTTCATTTGTTCTGAAACCCGACTGGTTATGTAATCGTTGCAGTGTCCGTACATACAGGTGTACCACGAGGCGATAGCATCGATATATTCGTTACCATTTTCGTCGGTTAGTATACAGCCCTTTGCTTTTATAATGGCAATAGATTCGGGGTGTAATTTATGTTGGGTAAGCGGGTGCCAGAGATGTTTTTTGTCGCGTTGTTTTAGTGTCATAAGCTTCATTGTCGTCATGCTGAACTTGTTTCAGCATCTCATTATTTAATAAGGTATTTATAGTGGTATTCATATTTTAATGCGACCCTGAAACGCCATGCCTGCCGGCAGGCAGGAGTTCAGGGTGACGTTACGATGATGATCCAAAGACGTTACAAGTTAACTTTGAACTTCTCAGCATATTCCCGAATCACATTTTTATCAAAATACGGTTCTTCATCAACCCTTCCAATAACGCGAGCTTTTGTCATTTTTTTAATGATGTCTTCTGAGGTTTTATGTTCGTTTCCACTGAAAATTAGAGAGACTTCAAATCCTTTTTCCTGTAATAATTTTACGGTTAGAAGCGTGTGATTGATGCTTCCTAAATAGTGTCTAGACACCACAATAACCTTATAATTTGGTTTGATAATATCTAAAATCGTCTTTTCATCATTCAAAGGAACTAACAAACCACCAGCACCTTCAATAACCAAATGATTGTTAGTTTTTGGAGGTTTTATCTGTTTTAAATCGATTTTAACGCCATCAATTTCCGCGGAAGCGTGCGGACTCATAGGCGTGTTTAATGCATAGGCGTTAGGATGAAATTTTGTATTTGTGTTAGAGATTAGGTTTCGCACTTTTTTGGTATCGCAATGGTCTAATTCTCCAGCCTGAATGGGTTTCCAGTAATCGGCTTCCAAAGCTTCTGTTACAATGGCCGAGGCCACGGTTTTACCAACTTCGGTAGAAATGCCTGTTATGAAATAGGTGTTTGTTTTTTTCGTCATGCTGCATGTTTTTCTGTATCGCATTCATACGCCCGTGCAACGTATTGTTTATTTGATATTAAACTCCGTTTGGCACGATTCGCATCTATATTTATGTTTCATATAAAATGGAAGCGATGTAAATAAAACCCCAAAAATAAACCAGAATAATGATTTAGCATCCTTAATTGTTGAAAAGAGGGCAACTTTTTGGCTTTCGCAATTTGGACAAACGATGGTTTGGCCTTCGTCGTCTATCGAATATCTACTTATAGATTCTAAAATATGTTGTGCCTTTAGGGCCTGTTTAGATAGCACTTTTAGTTTCACACCGCCAATGGCGTTGCTCACTAGTGGATCGGTATCGATGGTTAAATTATCGGATAAAAAAACCTGTATGCCTTCGGCTTCCAAACGCCCTTTTACAATTTGGGCTTCGGTAGAGTACTGAAATCGCGCTATGGTTTTAAAACGATTGCTCATGAGGTTATCAAGAGTGCTAGTAATTTTAAAACTTCAGAAATTTGAGCTTCGGTGTTATAGGCGTGTAAACAAAATCGTAAGCGCTCTTGTCCTTTTGAAACGGTTGGAGACAAGATGGGTTTGACATCATATCCTGAATTCTGAATATGTTTGGCTATGTGTTTTACCCGGTCGTTTCCTGAAATGATACAGCAGTGTATGGCCGAATCACTTTCTATAAACAACTTTTGAAGCTGGTTTTTAATGATTTCGGACTTAAAAAACTGGATGTTTTCTTTTAGTTTCTGGCGTGTTTGAGTTTGCTCTAGTGCTGTATAACTGGCATGAATGGTAGCCAAACTGTGAGGCGGGAGTGCCGTGGTGTAAATTAAACTCCGAGAAAAATTAACCAAATACTGTTTTAAAAGGTCGCTAGCCAGAATTGCTGCACCGTGGCATCCTAAGGCTTTTCCGTAGGTTACAATTCTGGCAAACACGGCATTTTCCATGCCTAGGTGTTGTATGAGTCCGCCGCCATGTTTTCCAAAAATGCCAAGGCCGTGTGCTTCATCAAGCACTAAATAGGCCTCGTGCTTTTTACATATTTGCGATAGTTTTTCTAAATCTGGTGAATCGCCATCCATAGAAAAAACAGATTCGGTAGTGACATAAATATGTTGCTTACTTTTATAAGCTCCTTCAGTAAAGCGAAATAACAGTGTTTCTAAATCGCTTAAATCGTTATGCTTAAACTTATAGGCTTTAGCGTTGCTCATAAGTATACCATCGCGGATGGAGGCATGAATATAGGTGTCATATAAAATGATATCGCCACGTTGCGGTACACTGGCAAAAAAACCAATATTAGCATCGTAACCCGAGTTATAAATTAAGGCCGATTCACTGTTATGAAAGTTGGCCAATTGCTTTTCTACTAAGGGATATAATTTATGATTTCCTGAAAGCAATCGTGAACCAGTGGCTCCATTTTGAAGCAGATTTTGAGCTTTTAAAAACGCATGACTTTCATTAAAAATAGTTTCATTTTTTGAAAAGCCTAAATAATCATTTGATGAAAAATCAACGTATGGATTATCCGCACCAAGCTGCCTCAATGCATTTTCAGCATTGCGGTTTTCTAGTTTTTGATGTAATTTTTCAGGAAACATGCCGTAAATATACTTCTTAATTTAAGCATTCTCATAAATTATAAGACTTGATTTCTTTTCACATAATTTCTGTATTTTTGATAACCTATCACATTTAATTTATGAAAACTTCCATCTTTATTTTTCTATTTACCATATCATTTATGGGATTTGCTCAAAATAACCATATTGTGAAAACAGAAGACGGCCGACGTGTATTACTTAAAGCGGATTTTACCTGGGAATATATTGATGCCAAAGCTCCAGAACAAAACGCTATTGAAGCTGCAGTGGCTAAGACGGAAAACACCGAGGGTTGTCAGATTGCAGCCGACTTCGAAGAACCTAAATTAAATTCTAAAATACAAAATCAGCTTAAAAAAGGTAGAGCGACTATTGATCATGTTAAAGAAAAGGTTGCTAGTGATTACGAGTGCCAAGCGAGTGAAGTTATCCTGTTATGGGTTAAAGAACAGAAATCTAAAGCTGTTTACATGTTTTGTGCTAAGGGTACTAAGGTGAAATATAAACGTGTTGGTAATTCTATTATTGAAACCGGAAAGTTTTTTTAGATTATGTTTATTTTAAGTGATTTAACTTGTTTTTTAGTTTCTCACAAACAAAAATTTAAGAGGTAACTTTTGAAAATAGCGGCAGATTTATAACCAATGTTAATGCAGAGTTTATAGGTACTTAAGTTTGCTATATTAGATCAAAATGTTGTGCATTTTATCGTTCCGAAAGATTTAAAAATTGAAACTGTGTCTATTTTTAATTTGCTTGGGCAGCCTCTATATGAGCTTGAAGGGGGTAGTTGTTCTGAAACCTTTGAACTTCCTAATTTAAGTACTGTCTTTATTGCCAAAATAAAACTTTATAACGGTCAAGTTTTGACTAAAAAAGGGGTGAGCAAATATTAAGCTGTTTAGGTTTTGAAATAGTCCCGTTTGAAAATAAATATTAGGTTAAAATAACGATAGAGGCCAAAGCTCTTAATTTAAAACATACCGTAAACCTAAAAATAAGCGCCTCCCTTGGTTTGGTGCGTAAATGTAAGTGGGATCGAAAGTTAAACCATACGGGTTGTCTGGAGTTACAAGCACGTCGCCGTTATTGTCATATGCTACATCTTTATCGAAAGGGTCATGAGCTCGAGCTATAATAAACGGGTTGCCTTTGTTAGGCGTCCAATTCAATAAGTTTTTAACTCCACCATAAATTTCAAAGTTTTTTAAACCGTCAAATGTGAATTGAATGTTTTGAATGCTCCAAACAGGTGATTCGGGTAACCTAGGATCTAAATCCCCTAGGAGAGGCAAACGCATGGGGCCATAAATATTTCCTGTGTAATCTATAGTAGTTTGGTATTTGTAATTTTTATATGAAATACCCCAAGTTCCTGTAAAGTTTTCGGTTAATATTTGGCGCTGTGTGACGTTGTTGTGGGTGGTGGTAACATCTTGCAGGGTCGCCCCTAAAAGGACTTTAATACCGCTTGCTAAATTGGCGTCTAAATTAACGCTAACACCTTTGCTTTCTGCTTTTCCTTCCAAATTAGAGTAAATAATTTGATTGGGATTAGTCTCGTAGTCGGGAGCAATTAAATTAGAAAAATGGGTGTACCAGGCAGAGGCATCTAAGGTGAACAACATACCTTTTTTGCTGTAAAATTGTTGTAAATAATTTAGGTTGAAATTTACGGATTGTTCTGGGTTCAAATTTTCAGTAATAACAACATCTCTCGATCCCGTAAGTGCTGCGTGCTCTTCCGTAAATAGGTTAACAACGCGAAAACCCGTACCAGCATTGAGTCGGATAATAGCCTGGTCCGAAGGTTTAAATCGATAAGCCAATCGCGGTGTAAAAATTGAGCCATGGCGTTTATCGTAATCATAACGAGCACCTAATAACAAACTGTGTTTTCTGTGAAGTATCATTTCATCTTGAACGAAAAGTGACGGAATGACTATTTCATCGGCAGTAGTAGTTGCTGGAGTACTATCATTATAATAATTATACCGCGCTGCAAGTCCGAATAATAAATCATGACCTTTTAAAGGTTTATCCCAAATAAGCTGTGTAAAACCAATACGTTGTTTAGCCAGATAAGGCGTATTGCCGTAAACGGAATTTTGATCATGATCGGTATACGAAAATTGCAGCATCATTTTCTCGGCAACAGGAAGTTGGTAGGTTCCTAGTAATTCGTAACGCGAGGTATAAATGCTCTCTCCATAAACCTCATCGCCACCACGATAAGATGGATTCCATTGCATTTCACCACCCCAACGGTCTTCATAAAAGAATCGCCCTGCAAGTGAAAAAACTCTATTTTTTTTACGCTCAAAATTCCACTTTTGAAAAACCGATATTCTATTTTGAAGTGCTAAATCGGTAAAATTATCATTGTTGTTATCAATAGGATTATTGTAGTTAAAATAATTCACCCCTAAAAGCACATCGGTTTTACTGCCAATTTTTGCTTTAAAACCGACGTCTAAATTCCACTCTCCCCAGCCTGAAACAAAACTATCCGCAAAAAATAAGGGGGCATTTTCGGGGCGTTTAGTGATAATGTTAATTAAACCACCTACCGCTTCACTTCCATAAAGAGAGGAGGCTGGGCCTTTTACGATTTCTACCTGTTCAATAAGTGAATTTGGTATACCCGACAAACCATAAACGGTAGACAAACCGCTTACAATGGGCATACCGTCTATTAAAACTAAGGTGTATGGACCTTCGAGTCCGTTGATGTGAATATCTCCGGTGTTACAAACACTACAATTAATTTGTGGCCGTACACCATTCACATTTTGTAGCGATTCGAAAATATTAGGCGTTGGATTTTTCTTCAGAAAGGCAGGGCTGTACACTTCAACAGGAACAGGGCTGTCCAATCTAGAAACGGCTTTTAAAGTTCCTGTAACAACCACTTCGTCCAGATCTGCAGATGTTTCTAGATTAAAATTTATCACAACATCTTCATTAGCGATACTTATGTCTTTTGATTCAGATTTAAATCCGGTATAAGAGATAATGATGGTATAGCTTCCTGGTTTTATGTTTTTAAGGTTATAACTGCCGTCTTCATTGGTTGTTGTGCCTTGTCGTGTGCCTTTTAAATAAACGTTTGCATAGGCAAGTGGTAAGTTTTCAAATGCCACGTGTCCCGTAATATCTTGACCATTTACAGTTATTGAAGTTATACAAAAAAATATTATTAGATATTTCATTAAATTTAATTTGAACAAATATAAATATATTTTTAGATAAGACTAAAAATAAAAGTAAGAAAATAGATAATATGTTTGAAGTAGGGTTGATATGCTCCAAACTTATGGAAGGTTAAAATTAAAAAGTGTTTAGAGTGTTATACAGAAGCCATGCTGAGATACTTCTCGGGAATGGGTATGATTAAAAAAATAAATTGTTTGTGAAGCCTTTATAATTTATTACTTGTCATATTAAGCTTGTCGAAATATCTCTTAATACTCATAGCCTTAATGGCAACCGCAGTCATCGTTACCACCACAGCCTTTTTTAGGTTTTTTCTTTTTCCAGATGTATTTTCTAACTAAAAACACCACAGCCAAAATAAGCGCTGCAATAACCAATATGTTTTGAATGAAGGCGTTCATGTGTTTTTAGTTAGAATTTATTATTTCAATAATTGAAAGGCTATTAAGGCCACAACATAAGCAAAAATAGACATAATTACTAGTTGTAAAACGGGCCATTTCCAGGAGTTTGTTTCTCGTTTTACAATGGCTAAAGTACTCATACATTGCATGGCGAAAGCATAGAAAAGCAGTAGTGAAATACCTGAAGCAAAAGTAAATAAAGGGCCGCCTAAAATAGGATTCACTTCACCAGCCATTCTATTTTTAATAGTTTCCTCGTCATCGCTACCTACGCTGTAAATAGTGGCTAAGGTACCCACAAAAACTTCACGGGCAGCAAAGGAGCTAATAATCGCAATACCAATTTTCCAATCGTAACCTAAAGGTCTTATGGCAGGCTCGATAGCACGACCCGCAATACCAATATAAGAGTGTTCTAATTTGTATTGGGCTATTTTGTGTTCTAAATCTTCTTCTTCTAAATTATCTGAAGCATATTTTTCTGTGATGATGTTTTCAGCACTATTAAAATTTTCACCTGGGCCATATGATGCTAAAAACCATAGGGCAATAGAAATAGCTAAAATGATTTTACCAGCACCAAAAATAAAGGCTTTGGTTTTTTCAACCACTGTATAAAAAACATTTTTAAGTAGGGGGAGTTTGTAATTAGGCATTTCAATCACAAAAAACGATTTGCTTTTTATTTTCAGGATTTTATTTAAAATGTATGCCGATAGTACAGCTGTTCCAAAACCTAACAAATACAATAGCATTAAGGTAAGTGCTTGATAACTAAAGCCTAGAAAGCTGCCGTCTGGAATGACCAAAGCGATTATAATGAGGTAAACCGGTAATCGGGCCGAGCAGGTTGTAAAAGGTGTTACTAAAATAGTGATAAGGCGTTCTTTCCAGCTTTCAATATTTCTTGTGGCCATAACGGCTGGAATGGCGCAAGCGGTTCCAGATATTAAAGGCACCACACTTTTTCCGCTTAGTCCAAAACGACGCATAATACGATCCATTAAAAATACGACACGACTCATATAGCCGCTTTCTTCTAAAATGGCTAAAAAGAGAAATAGAAAGGCTATTTGTGGAATAAATATAACGATACCGCCTAAGCCAGGAATAATGCCTTCAGAAAGTAAATTTGTAAAGGCACCCGAAGGTAGATGGTCTTTTGTCCATTCACTTAAAAAAGCAAAAGCCGAATCAATCATATCCATAGGCACAGTAGCCCAGTCATAAATAGATTGAAATAAAGCCATTAATATGACAAAGAAAATCACGTAACCCCATATTTTGTGTGTTAAAACACGATCTAGTTTAGAACGTAAATCTTTTGCTTGTGTAGCATCTATAGTTTGTCCTTTTTTAAGAACGTTGTTTATAAATTGATAACGCTTAATGGTTTCTTTTTGCTGAAGTCGTTTTAAGTCGCCTTCACTTTTCGTTTTAAAATCTGCAACAGCATCAAACTCTTTGCGGTCAGTTTTTCCGAAGTTTACATCTTGAGTAATAACGAGCCAAAGTTTGTATAATAACTGATTCGGAAAAGCTTTGCGTAGGTTTTCGAAATAGTTAACATCAATTTGAGCAATATCTAAACAGGGCTCAGAAGGCACCTCTTTGTAATTGGCAATAAGGTCCTTTAGGGTGTCAATGCCCATTTTTTTTCTTGTACTCGTCAGGGCAATTTTTGTTTGTAGTTGTGTTTCTAAATAGTCAATATCTAAAGAAATCCCTTTATAACTCATTCTATCGGCCATGTTTATAACCAATAGGGTTGGGATTTTAAGATCTTTTATTTGTGTGAAAATTAAAAGATTACGTTTTAAATTTTCTACATCGGTAACAACCACAGCAATGTCTGGAAAATCTTTGTCGTTCTGGTTTAACAGCAATTCAATAACCACACTTTCATCAAGTGACGAAGCGTTTAAACTGTAAGTTCCAGGTAAATCAATAATATGCGCTTTAAGGCCTCGTGGTAGCTTGCAAACACCTTCTTTTTTTTCAACCGTAATGCCTGGGTAGTTTCCAACCTTTTGGTTTAATCCTGTTAAGGCATTAAAAACTGAGGTTTTTCCTGTATTCGGATTACCTATTAGAGCTACATTAATCTGTTTACTCATGCCTTACCTTTTCAATTAATATGTGGGTTGCAGTTTCTTTTCTAATAGCAAGATGCGATCCATTTATGTTTAAATACATAGGGTCGTGAAAAGGCGCTAGCTGTACTAACTGTACGGTGTTACCAGGTAGGCAGCCCATTTCTAAAAGTTTTAGAGGAATATGAACGGAAGACACATCGGTAATGATGGCACTTTCACCGTGTTCTAATTGTGCTAAAGTATCTTGCAATGCAATTTAGATTGATTTTAAAGAAGCAAAAATACTTTAAAACTTTAAAACCTAAAAGGTAATGAGTTTATAATATGTAATTATTTTTTTTGGCGTTACCTAAAGGTCGGGCTTTACGTTACAAGTCCTCGCGCTAAAAAAAAGCGCTGTGGGCTTTCCACTGCAATCCCTAACGCAGTGACGTTATCCTAAAAAAAAAGAGACTAAAAAGCAGTGAATAGTCGGTTATACAGTGTGTTGTCGTTAAAAATATCATATTCATCGATTAAAAGTACTGTAGGAAAACTTAATGTTAATTTAACATACAAACACACCAAGCCTGTTGTTTTCTTACGTATATAAGCGTCGTAATTTTGCACCAGTAAAAAATAAAATATGACAACAATTACAAATATTACAAAAGTAGCAGCAGAAACGAAAATAGGAACAGTAACTAAAACCTTTAGCAATACAAGCTCTTTAGTTTGGAATGCCAAAAGACGTTACAAATAAATAAAATAAGATTAAAAAAAGGCGCTTCACATGAAGCGCCTTTTTTTTGCTTTAAACTAAAGTTATTCTTGTTTTAAAATTGTAATATCATCAAGTAGTCGCTCAATTTCTTCAGGGCTGGTGCCATCATAAAACCCTCTAATTTGACGCTTTTTATCGATTAGCATAAAGTTTTCGGTGTGAATCATGTCAAAAGGGCCACCATCGCCGTCTTCTTTTACGGCCAAATAACTTTTTCTGGCCAATTCGTAAATCTGTTTTTTATCGCCTGTAACTAAATTCCATTTCTTGTCGTTTACGCCTTTTTTAATGGCATATCTTTTTAATTGCACAACGGTATCGATTTCTGGAGTAACCGAATGTGAAAGGAGCATAACTTCATCATCATTTAATATGTCTTTTTGAATGCTAGCCATGTTTTTGGTCATAATCGGACAAATAGTAGGGCATGTTGTGAAGAAGAAATCGGCAACATAAATTTTGTCTTTGTAGTCTTCCTGGGTAATCGTTTTACCGTTTTGATTCGTTAGACTAAAATCGGCAATCTTGTGGTATTTCTTTTTGTAATGTAGCGTACTATCAACCAATTCAGGTTGTACCATGGTAGGTTGGTATATAGGCAGCGGTTGGTATACGTTTAAAGTATTGTATATGATTGAAACAATAATAATGGAAACAATCGTGAAAACAATGGCGAATATTTTGTAATCCTTAAAAAATGATAACATAAAGATTGTTATGAAAATTAGATGCCTGCAAAAATACGATGATTCTCTTGTGTCTAAAAATATAATAGATAAGAAATGCCTTAGCTTGGTATGGTTTACATATAAAATGGTGTTAAATCGTATGGCTTTGTTTATTTGTTTTCCCAAAGTTGGTTTAAAACCTTACTTTTGCACGATTATAAAAAATGTTAGACTATTATATGGATTTTGTTATAAAGATTTCTCAGTTTTTACTAAGCCTTTCGTTGCTCATTATTTTGCACGAATTGGGACATTTTATTCCTGCAAAGCTGTTTAAAACTCGTGTTGAAAAATTTTATTTGTTTTTTGATGTGAAGTTTTCACTATTCAAAAAGAAAATAGGGGATACGGTTTATGGGATTGGATGGTTGCCTTTAGGCGGATATGTGAAAATATCGGGAATGATTGACGAGAGTATGGATACCGAGCAAATGGCTAAAGAACCACAACCTTGGGAATTTCGTTCGAAACCAGCTTGGCAGCGCTTAATTATTATGCTTGGTGGGGTTACGGTTAATTTTTTATTAGCCATTGTAATTTATATAGGTATTAGCTTTTTTTATGGAGATACCTTTTTACCTGTTGAAAATATTAATGACGGACTTCTAGTACAAAGCTCTGTGGCTAATAAGGCTGGACTGCATACTGGAGACAAGATTATTGCGGTTGATGGTGAAAAAATTGAAAAATTCTCAGACATCTCAGAAAAGGTGCTTTTTAGTCATGAGGTTGAAATAGAGCGCGATGGTACACCTTCTACGGTAACCATGCCTGTAGACTTTTTATCTCAGTTAATGGATGCTAAGGAAAAAGGTTTTATTAGTTTAAGACAACCTTTTGTGGTGGTGCAAGTATCTGATAGCTCTGCAAATTATTCGAGCGGCTTAAAAAAAGGCGATATCATTGTAGGTATGAATAATCAACCAACAAAATATGCCGATCAAGTTATGGCGTCATTAGAAACATTGAAGGGGCAAGGTATTACAGCAACTATAAAACGCAAGGATCAAGAAATTTCTTTACAACTTAAAGTGAGCTCCGAAGGAAAGCTTGGCGTGGTTTTAGGTGCTAGTACACCAAAAACTTTAGAGGCTTTAGGATATTATAAGTTTGATGTTAAAGATTATGGTTTCTTCGAGTCTATTCCAGTTGGTGTTACAAAAGCAAAGGATAAAGTAGTATCTTACTGGGATCAGTTAGGAGCTATTTTTTCACCTAGTACAGGTGCTTATAAAGGTGTAGGTGGATTTAAGGCTATTTACGATATATTTCCTAGCACTTGGAGTTGGGAGTACTTTTGGAGCATTACGGCCTTTTTATCTATTATGCTTGGTGTTTTAAATTTATTACCGATTCCTGCTTTAGACGGCGGACATGTAATGTTTTTACTATATGAAATGATCTCTGGAAGAAAGCCTGGCGATAAATTTATGGAGTATGCACAGATGGTTGGATTCTTCCTTTTAATTGCTTTAGTGCTTTTTGCAAACGGTAATGATATTTATAAAGCATTATTTGAATAAAATTTTTTTAAAAAATGTTTGCAGATACTAAAAAAGCTTTTATATTTGCACTCGCTAAGCAAAACAGCAACACTCCTTCTTAGCTCAGTTGGTTAGAGCATCTGACTGTTAATCAGAGGGTCCTTGGTTCGAGCCCAAGAGAAGGAGCAACAAAAACCCGATACGAAAGTATTGGGTTTTTTTGTGGATTAAATTGGGCGAGAAGTTTGTGTTGAGCGAAGCCGAAGTGAGGGATCAAGGATCAGTCCTAAAAGTTGGGGACTAGGCATAAATTTGGGATCAAGAGCAAAAGTTGGGGGATTTTAGAATTAAGCAAAAATAGTAGTTAATCTATAGAGGAAGAATTTTACGTTTCTTACGCCTCTGAACTGTGCTCTAAAAGCCTTAATTTTAGCATTGAAAGCTTCTGCTGAAGCGTTGGTACTTCTATTATCAAAATAGTTTAGAATGTTTTGATAGTGAACAGACATGGTTCTGGATATAGTATTAAAGCTTTTAAAGGCTGCTTGTCTAACTTTTTCATCCCATTTAGCTAATCGTGTTAGTGCGGAAGTTTTATCCTGAGTATTGTTAAAAATCCAAGATAAGTTCTGGCATAGTTTGTATGCTTTTTCTATATCAGGATAGTGTTTAAATAGTATCACTGATCTTTTAGCTTGGTTTTCAGTCCACTTATTGCTTGGCTTATAGAGTAAATATCTTCCTCTTGCCAGTAGTTGTTTTAATGTATCTCCGTTTGGAAGTATTTCAGGTGTGTATTTTAAAGATTTACTTCTAGCGTCTTCTATGGCATCATTTTCAAAATCGATGGCTTCCCACCTGTGTTTTATTCTTATTTCTTGCAAAGCGTCCAATGCTAATTTCTGCACATGAAAACGGTCTATAACTAAGCAGGCATTGGGGAATGATTTTTTAACAATGAGTCCCATGTTTCCTGCCATATCCAGAGTCACTTCTTTAACTTTATTTCTTTGTTTTAAAGGAATTTCATGAAGTATTTTTATCACTGTTTCAGCTTTAGTTCCTTTAACTATAGCTACTATAGAGCCTTTCTTTCCTTTGGCATCTTTATTGGTTAAGATGGTGTAGAGTTCGCCATTGCAAAAAGCGGTTTCGTCAAGCGATAGGTAGCTTCCTAGATTCTCAGGGTACAATAGCCAATCTTTTGCATGGGCTTTTTGATCCCAAGATTTAAAATCACTTAAGTGATCTTTGTACTGGCGTTGCAGTTTCTTGCCGTTAACACCGTAGAAAAATCCAATGGTGTGGCAATCCGTAGCTTTAGTATGGACTAATTTCTTTTAAAAAATCAGCAAACTCGGCGGTCATCCGTGTTCCCTGTGCTACTAAATTCCAATCTCTATGAACCACTTCATTGGTTTGCTTATTCAGCCATCTGCGGCGTTTTATATGAAGGTAAACATTTTTACCTCGTATAGGGAAGTCTTGAACGGTAGCCTCAGAAAAGAAGCCTTTGGAATGAAGTTTAGTTCCATTAAATTCTTCGGGAATCGTGTTTAGTTCTGTAAAATAAAAATGTAGTGCTTCTCCTTTAATTTCGTGCTTGTCCAAATCAAAATACTTCATAAGTATTTCTGGAAGTAATAAATTGGCTATGGCTAATAATGAATCTGATGACATTAAAAATTTTTATTCAAAGATCTTCTTTTTTTAAATACTCCCCAACTTTTGTGCTTGATCCAAGAATTTTACGTTTCTCACGCCTCTGAACTGTGTTCTAAAAGCCTTAATTTTAGCATTGAAAGCTTCTGCTGAAGCGTTGGTACTTCTGTTGTCAAAATAGTTTAGAATGTTCTGATAGTGAATAGACATAGTTCTGGATATAGTATTAAAGCTGAGTAGTTACTTACATGGGGTGATAAACATTACAGAGCAAAAACCAAATAATATATGAGTAGGGTATATAGGATTCCTTAAATCATATAAACCAAAAAGACTTTATCTAGTAAAGTCTTTTTGGTAATGGAATTTAAATATTTATAGCGTTAAATTTTGTTATTTTTTTCTTTATGTATTTTTTTAATGCCAAGAGCTATTGCACCTAAAGCCAAAAGGCTTAAGCCGCCATCTATAGGGACACTAGGTGTAGAATCTGGGTCGCAATCATGCGGGTTTCTTCTGTTTTTACGTCCTTTTTTGTCATTGTCTTCGTTTTTTGGTTTTCTTCGCTTGTCAAACCTATTGCTTTTTTCAGAGTCTTGAGGTTGTCTTTTGCTCCATAAATCGTTGTTTCTATCTCCAACTACAGTAGTTAATAGTATGGTATATATTTTTAAACTTAACACACTTAAATCAGCTTCCGAAAAGGATGAACTCACTGTTGTTGAGGCATGTGTTTTTGATGAAATGAAAAAAACAAGCACTATCGCAAACACATTAATGAGCCCAAAAACTGATTTTTTTTTGTTTTTCATCTTGTTAATGTTTAATATTTATAATAGTGTACATAAAAGTAACCAGGAATTTAATTCAGAAACTTTTTCGACTCCATTTTTCGATATATCGTGCTTTTTTTACTTTGAAACACAATCTTATGTTAATTTTATCGATGAACGTAAACAATTAATAATTAGGCGATTGCAATGTTTTTGGCTAACACGGTTCGATTTGTGCCAGTGATTTCGGAGTTACTGTGCCGTTGATTTCGGTTTAAATTGTGCCACACGGAAATTGAGTTAGCTAAAAACGGTTTGATTTGTGCCAATGTTTCCGTTTCGATTTGTGCCACTTTAAGAGATCAAGTAATTACCTTATTGCTCTAAAAAGCGATATGGCCAACACACTTGATCCAATGGACCTAAAACAAATTATCAACTTAAAACAAGATGGTTATAGTAACCGTCAAATTGGAGCCACACTTGGCATTTGCCGCAACACTATAAATAGCTATATACACCTATTTAAAGGTAGTGGTTATAGTTTTAAGGAGTTATTAAAGCTAGACAACCACACCCTAGAAAAGCTCTTTACATCTCATACAACCATAAATAACAAACGCTATGATGAATTGATGTTTTATTTTGAAAGTATTAATAAGGCTCGGAACCACCCAGGATTTACTTTTTTGTACCACTACACAGAATATAGTCAAAAGGTTAAAGACCCTTATAGTTACACTCAATTCATGGAGCATTACCATCGTAAATATGCCAAGATCAAGGGGTCTATGAAACTTGAACACGAGGCAGGGAAAGAGATGTTCGTGGACTTTGCTGGAAAAAAACTTCAGATAGTAGACAAAATCACAGGCGAGATACTTCCAGTAGAGGTCTTTGTTGCCATGCTCCCTAACAGTCAGTATACCTATGTTGAGGCTTGTATGAGCCAAAAGCGTGAAGATTTTATAAGTTGTTGCGAAAACGCCCTTCATTTCTACGGGGGAGTACCCAAGGCCATCGTATCAGACAATCTAAAATCAGCCGTTACCAGATCTAGTAGATACGAAGCTCAGGTTAACCGTAGTTTTAAAGACTTTGCCCGCCATTACAACTGCGTGGTCAATCCAACGCGTAGTTACTCCCCTCAAGATAAAGCGCTGGTGGAAAACGCGGTGCATCTAGCTTATCAACGGATTTATTATCCCCTTCGGGAAATGACCTTTTTTTCTTTAGCAGATCTAAACAAAGAGATAAAACTTCTGCTAGAGTGCTACAACAACCTATTATTCCAACGCAAAGAAGCTAGTCGTCTGGAGCTCTTCCAAAGCGTCGAACGAGAGTATCTAAAACCCTTAAGCAGTACACGCTACGAGATAAAAGAATATAGAAGAGCTAAGGTTCAGAAAATAGGCTATATCTATTTTTCACCAGATAAGACTTACTACAGCGTTCCATATCGTTACATTGGCAAGGAAACCACGCTACACTATACCAAAGGCATGGTAGAGGTGTATTATAATCAACAGCGCATAGCTATACACCAACGTAGCGGTTCCAAAGGCGCATACATAACCAACAAGGATCACCTTAGTAGTTCTCATAAACAATACAGCCAGTGGAGTCCGCAATACTTTAAGAACAAGGCAGCTGTCCATGGTAGTTATGTTGCAGCATGTGTCGAGCGGATTATTGCTGCGTTGGATTATCCTGAAACAGGGTATAAAAGAGCTATGGGCGTTATACAACTCCATAAGTCTTATGGCTCCCAAAGGTTAGATAATGCTTGCAAAAGAGCCATACAGGCTGATGCTGTAAGCTACAACAGGATAACCAACATACTGAAGAATAATCTAGATCAAAGCTCCTTATTCCTACAAGAAGAAACAGACCGAGGTTCTCATATCCCCAAGCATGCGAACATCCGTGGGGCATCCAATTATAAGTAAAAACAACACGAAAAAATCACTTAAATTTTATACATATATGAATACAAATCACACCATCGAAAAACTCAGAAAAATGAGATTAACAGCTATGGCTGAACTCCATCACAACCACCTTAGTGATAACCGAATAGAGTGTCTTACGCCAGATCAATATCTAGCATTGCTTACCGATCACCAATGGGAAGACCTTCAGAATAGAAAGATAAAAAGGCTTACAACGCAAGCAGCCTTTAAGCAGGGAGCTACACTTACAGATATTAATTACCTGCACAACAGAAGCTTGGACAGAAATATGTTCGAGCGTTTGGCTACTCTAGATTTTGTACAAAAAAAGGAAAACTTGATTATCACAGGATCCTCTGGAGTGGGTAAAAGTTATATAGCTCAGGCATTGGGACATCAAGCTTGTATGATGAATAAAAGAACCCTATACACAAATACTGCTAGACTGATGAAACGATTAAAACTAAGTAAAGTAGATGGCACTTACCTTAAAGAACTTGCAAAACTATTAAAAGTAGATCTGCTTATCCTTGATGATTTTGGTTTACAGAGCTTCGACAATCAGAACAGAGAGGCGCTTATGGACATAATCGATGAAAGACATGATAAAAAAGCAACGATTGTAGCTTCACAAATACCTGTATCCGCTTGGTACGATATTATCGGCGAAAGCACTATCGCTGATGCGATACTAGATCGTATTGTAAATTCATCGCATAGGATAAACCTTACTGGAGAATCCTTGAGAAAAGGTAAGTTGAAAGAACAGTATTAATTAAATTTAACTATTATTGTATGATCTCTTAAAGTGGCACGGTTTGACCGAAATACGTGGCATGGTCACTCCGAAATAGCCATTTTTTGTTAATTTTAAATAAAAACCAGACAAACGGTTGTTTTTAAAGTGGTAAGGACTTTATTTCTGCTATTGTTTTCTTTGAATTTCCAATAAAAATAGAATCATCAATAATAATTACAGGACGGCTTAAAAAAGTATAATGTTCTAAAAGGTAGTATTTCAAGTCGCGTTCTGTTAGATTTTGGTTTTTTAAATCCATTTCTTTGTAAAGCTTTGCTCTTTTACTAAATAAAGCTTCGTAACTTCCAGAAAGCGTTTTCATTTGGTCTAATTGATCAACAGTTAAGGGTTCGGTTTTTATGTCTTGCAGAACGAATTCAGAAGATAAGTTTAGCTCTTTTAATATGCGTGAACAGGTACTACAAGTCTTTAGATAATATACTTTTTTCATAAATTAAGATTTTTGGTAAAACAAATTAAAAGTATATTTATAGAAAAATAAATTAAAATGGATTTTACATTTGAAGTTTTAATGAATACTAGGAATATATTTAAAGGTATTATAGAAACATGTTCCTTGAACGAAGTAAATAAAATCCCTGAAGGGTTTAACAATAATATTATTTGGAATATCGCTCATAGTATAGTGACACAGCAATTGTTATGTTACAAACTTTCGGGATTAGAAGCTACCATACCAACACATCTTATCAATAGGTATAGAAAAGGTACTAAGCCTGAAGGCGCTATAAGTCTGGATGAGCTTCATGAGATAAAAGACATATTGAATTCTAGTATAGAAAAGACGCAGAAAGATTATAGCCAAGGTGTTTTTAAAACCTATACCGAGTATACAGTATCAACAACTGGGAATACGCTCAGCCGAATAGAGGATGCCTTGCAATTCGCCGTGATACATGAAGGTATTCATTATGGTTATATATTGGCTTTAATGAAAGCTTTAAAAAAGTAAATAAGACTCAATTTCGTTGTAAGGTACTTTAAATTCGATAATGCCTTCAGAATAGGCAGCGATTTCAAATGTGTTGTATAAAAAAACAAGACCGTCTTCTGTATAAGCCATATTTGAAGGTAGGATAAATTGGTCTTGATTTAATAGTATGCTTTTGTCCTCAATTGTTTTTTTGTAATAGGGTTCAGCAATTTTTTTTACCGCGTCTATATCGCTAAAAAGTGTTTTGTTGGCTATTAATTGGCCGTTTTCAGCATTAAAATTTAGGAAGGTAATTTTTAAATTTCCATGGGCGCCACCTGTATTGGTATAGGAGGTAATGGCTATACTGATAATCGTTTTCGATTGATATAGTACCTCGCCATCAATTTGAGCCTCCCAAATTTGGGGACTTTCAGGAAAATCTCTTTTTAAAGCTTCATATTCGTTTACAAAATTTGTTACACTTTCGTTAATAGATTTTGTTTGAGTGTTTTGGTTATCTATAGTTCCTATTTGAATAGAGGAAATTACGTTTTGCTGTATGCTTTGATTAATGAGATAAGCTGCAGACGCTTTGCCAGAAGCTCTTGGGATGTTTATTTCAACGATGCTGTTGTTTTTTGGTGAGATGTGTACTTCAGAAAAGCTAATATTAAATTCTTTATCACAAGATAAGTATAACAGTATTGCTAAGTAAATGAATAGGTGTTTGAAATTAGATATCGTTTGTGTAAGGGATTTTTTCATAAATGTCAATTTACTTATTATACCTCAATGTTTGAGTTTTTGAGAATGCGTAGAGAAGAAAATGAGAGGAGGGGTGTAATTCAAGAATATTATCTAGTTGAGGTAAAATATATACCCTAAACTTAGCCAAATTAAACTATCGTTATTCTTGTTAGACGGTAAGTTGTGATCTAAACCATCAACCTTGTCATCCATAAAAAATTGCCATCTAAAGTCTAGCATTAAATCTGAAACTCGAGACAGTTTATATCTAACACCAACATTACTAACGACAGCCCAGCTGCTTCCAGGTGAAGCATCTACAGATCCTGGAGCCCATCCGGAGTAGAAGTTGCTTGGGTCGGTAACATCCCCAATAGCATTAGGGTCGGGGTTGTTGTAAGTTGTTTTTACTTCAGGAGTATGATAGGTGTACTGAATTCCTAGATTTACAAATGGAGTGAATCTATAAGCATAAGCTTGAAAATCTCTAATGCTTAAAGGGTAGTACTCGAGTTGTGTTCCAATATTATAATTTTTAGCTAAACCAGTATGTGTACGAAGTTGATCCGCTTCAGGACTTGTTAATGAAGGATCAACCCATTTTCCATGGTGTTCTAGATGAGTTCTGTTGTAAGAAATCTCGCTACGCAGTTTAAAGTGGTCATTAAAATAATTATCAGCTGTATAGCAATTACAGTCTGCATTTAAGGTGAAATTCATATAATGAACAAGTCCAATACCAAATCCTGAATTTGTGAAGTTATTTGAAGAATTTTCACTCTCTCCAAAGTCTGAACGCATCTCTACGAAACCTGCAACAAGTCCTAATTCATGTGAAAAACCTGACTGTGCACAAAGGGATTGTATCAAAGCAAAAAAACAAAAAACAATTGTTACATTTTTTGGTTTTATCATAAAAGCTTGTTTTTAGTCAGGTTATTTATATAACAAATATATAAAAACACATACTGAAAACAAATATTATAAATTTTCTAAATTTCGAAAAAATAACGGTTGAAGAATTTAAAATAAAAGTGATATTTTTTTGAAGATAATGTATATTTGTTTTAAAATACTAATTATATAATAATTTAAACTATTTATTGCGCTATGAAAAGTAAGATTGATGCTTTTTTAGATTTAGTAAAAGAAAGAAATGGCCATGAGCCAGAGTTTCTTCAGGCTGTAGAAGAAGTAGCTGAAACGGTTATTCCTTATATTGTTGAAAATGATATATACTATGGTAAAAACATTTTGCTTCGCATGGTCGAACCAGAGCGTGTTATCATGTTTAGAGTGTGTTGGGTAGATGATAATGGGGAAATTCAAGTGAATAGAGGATATCGTATACAAATGAACTCTGCTATAGGGCCTTATAAGGGTGGATTGCGTTTTCATCCATCTGTTAATTTAAGTATTTTAAAATTTTTAGCCTTCGAGCAGGTTTTTAAAAATAGTTTAACAACGCTTCCAATGGGTGGTGGAAAAGGAGGAAGTGATTTTGATCCTAAAGGTAAAAGTGATAGTGAAATTATGAGATTTTGTCATGCTTTTATGAGTGAGTTGTTTAGACATATTGGTCATAACACCGATGTACCTGCAGGTGATATTGGTGTAGGAGCAAGAGAAGTTGGGTACTTATTTGGTATGTATAAAAAAATTAGTAATGGCTTTACAGGGGTACTTACAGGAAAAGGTTTGTCTTGGGGCGGATCTCTAATAAGACCTGAAGCCACTGGGTATGGTACCGTGTACTTTGCACAAAAAATGTTAGAAACTAAAGGTTGGGATATTTCAGGAAAGTCTTGTGTTATTTCTGGATCAGGAAATGTTGCTCAATACGCTGCCGAAAAAGTGATTCAGCTAGGAGGAAAAGTGCTTACTTTGTCTGATTCTTCTGGGTATATCTATGATGCCGATGGTATTGATGCTGAAAAATTAGCACATGTAATGGAGCTTAAAAATGTTAAAAGAGCTCGAATTAAAGCATACCTAGAGACTTATCCTGATGCCAAATTTGTGGCAGGAAAAACGCCTTGGGAAATAAAATGCGATATTGCTTTACCATGTGCGACTCAAAATGAACTTCATGAAAATGATGCAGAAACATTACTTGAAAATGGCTGTATTTGTGTTGTAGAAGGTGCTAATATGCCTTCAACTAAAGGTGCGATAGAAGCCTTCCATAAAGCTAAAATTTTATTTGCCCCAGGCAAAGCTTCTAATGCAGGAGGTGTAGCTACATCAGGTTTGGAAATGACACAAAATTCGCTTCGTTTTAAATGGACTCGTGATGAAGTGGATAATAAATTAAAAGATATTATGGGCAATATTCATAAATCTTGTATCGAGTACGGTACAGATGAAGATGGTTATGTTGATTATGTTAGAGGGGCCAACATTGCTGGCTTCGTAAAGGTTGCCGATGCCATGTTAGCTCAAGGTATTGTTTAAGTTACAATCAAATGTATTGAAAAGCTCCCTGTTTTAGGGGGCTTTTTTGTTTTTATAATGACTTGTAACTCTAAATTTAAGATTATAGAGGATATGTATATTTTTTTAAAGTAAAACTCGTTAGTTATAAATATATTTGAAATTCAAAAATTCAGCATATTGAAAAAAGGCCTTTTAATTATTTGTTTTTTATTACCCTTGTTACAATTTTCTCAAGATTTTTCAGAATCCTGGGAAGGGCATTTTTCATATAACAAGATTACTGCCGTAACGCGTGGGCAAAATAAAATTTTTGCGGCTTCAGATAATGCTGTTTTCGTTAGTGATCAAACAACAGGTGTGTTAGAAGAGATTACTACGGTAAACGGTTTGTCTGGTGAAATCATTTCATCGTTATACTATAGTGAAGATTACGATTTGTTAATTGTAGGTTATCAAACAGGCTTGATAGAAATCGTTTTTGATGATGGTTCTAAAGTGTTAAGCATTGTTGATATTGTAGATAAAGCAACCATTCCACCAACACAAAAGCGAATCAATCATTTTAACGCGATTGAAAATATACTTTATGTGGCTACAAATTACGGAATTTCGGTATTCGATATGGACCGTTTGGAATTTGGAGATAGTTATTTTATAGGTCCCAATGGTTCGCAAATTCCGGTCACCGAAACAACAGTATATGGCAATTATATTTACGCAGCTTGTTTAGATAATTACGGTTTAAAAAGCGCCGTTATGTCGAGCTCTAATTTGATCGATTATCAAAATTGGAGCACTATAGCAACTGGGAGTTGGCTGGCTACAGAAACCCATGCCAATAACTTATACGCTGTTAATACCAATAGAAAGCTGTATCAGGTTAATAATAACACCTCTGTGAGCGAAGTTGCTGCTTACAATCATGTGCCGGTAGACCTGGAATCGGTTGAAGATCACCTTGTTGTAACGACTCAAAGTCAGGTGTTTGTTTACGATTCTAATTTTAATGAAATGGTTCAAATAGGCGCAGTTCCAGAATTTACTACCAAGTATTCAGCAGGAATTTTAGATGCTGATTTTATTTATATTGGTACCGAAAATTTTGGTATTCTAAAAACGCCTATTAATAATCCAACACTTTTTGAAGAAGTGCATCCCGATGGTCCTTTATTAAACATTCCTTTTTCAGTTGAAGCTAGTACCGATGGGGTGTGGGTGAGCTTTGGCGAGTACACTTTGTTTTACAATCCCTATCCTTTAAACAATCGCGGTTTTAGTCATTTGAAGTATGATAAATGGATTAACACCCCTTATAGCGAGGTGTTCGAAGCGAAATGTTTAAATGTGATTACTCTTAACCCTTCAAATAGTAATCAGGCTTTTATCAGTTCTTTTTTAGTGGTTTGTTGGTTGTTGAGGATGACTTGCCAACTATTTTATTAAATGAATCCAATAGTGGTTTGGAATCTTTAATTTTATCAAATAATCCCAATTATGTGGATATTAGAGTAGGACCTTCAGAATTTGATAGCGATGGCCTGCTATGGACGTTGACGAGCCGGGTAGATCGTCCGCTTAAATCTTTTAATCCTAGTAATAACCAGTGGGAATCTTACGATTTTACGAGTATTATTGGCGATGGTTTGTCGGGAGGAAACTTAGGTTATGCCGATTTGGTTATCGGTCCCGATGGTGTTAAATGGGTAGCTAGTTATCGATTTGGTTTGATTGGTTTTCAAGAAAATGGAAATAGGCCGCTTATAAATAGTTTGTATACTGCCGAACAAAATATGCCTTCTGTAGCTGCCACGGCCTTAGCTTTAGACCAAAGAAATCAAATGTGGATTGGGACCTCTAGAGGTTTACGGGTGCTATATAACACGTCTAATTTTTTTAGTGACAATGTAAGTGTCGATGAAGTTATTATAGAAGAAGATGGTGTTGCTAAAGAGTTGTTGTTTGAACAAAACATTACAGATATAGAAGTTGATGGGTCCAATAATAAATGGATTGCGACTTCCGATGCTGGGTTGTTTTATTTTTCGCCAGATGGACAAAATACCATTTTTCATTTCACAAAAACCAATTCGCCTTTGCCCTCAAATACGGTGTTAGATGTGTCTATTGATGGTGACAAAGGGATTGTTTATATCGCCACCGATAAAGGCTTGGTCTCCTTTTTGTCGGGAGGATCCAATCCCATTGAAAATTTAGAAAAGGCTTTTGCATACCCAAATCCAGTGCGACCAGAATTTGATATTTTTGAAAAAAAGGTAAAAATTAAAGATATTTCTGAAAATGTGAATATTAAAATCACCGATATTGAAGGTAATTTGGTTGCCGAAGCACAATCGAAAACCAATCAGCGTTACAGTGGTTCTAATTTAGAAATTGATGGTGGAACAGCATATTGGAACGGAAAAAACCTTGCGAATAATAACGTAGCTTCAGGCGTATACCTCGTGATGTTGGCCGATTTAGATACCTTTGAAACCAAAGTTATTAAACTCATGGTTGTACGCTAATGTTATTCACTACTCCTGCTATCGTGTTGTCTAAGCTCAAGTATAGAGATCACGATCTAATCGTAAAATGTTTTACACAGCAAAAAGGCGTGATTAGCTTTTTATTAAGAGGGGTTTTAAAAAGTAAAAAAACTCAAAATAAAGCCGCTTATTTTCAGCCGCTATCTCAAATACAAATTGTAGTAGATTACAAAGAGAAGCGTTCATTACAAGCCATAAAAGATACCAAACTTAAGGCTATTTATACCAGCTTACATACGCATGTTTTAAAAAGTGCTATTGTTTTGTTTCTATCCGAGGTCTTATCCCATACTTTGCATGAAGAAGAACAAGATGAAGTCCTTTATAGTTATTTAGAAAACACCCTAATGTGGTTAGATGGCCAGTCGGAATATGCTAATTTTCACCTATTGTTTCTTTTAAATCTAACAAAATACTTGGGGTTTTACCCCGATACCACCGATATAGATTTTCCGAATTTTAATTTAAATGAAGGTAAATTTGAATTAAAACCGGTTTATAAGAACAATATATCGGGATCAAATGTCATACTATTAAAACAACTATTGAATGCTTCCTTCGATACTTTACCCAGTATTAAAATAAATGCGAAACAAAGGCAGTCATTTTTAAGTATGATGCTGCTTTATTTTGAACTGCATTTAGGAAGCTTTAGACCTCCTAAATCATTACAGGTTTTTAATCAGGTTTTTAGTTAAAACAATAAAGAGGTTTATGTTTAAAGTGCTAATTATTTTTTATCCCTTTTTTAGTGATTATGTTTCCGTTAGAAAGTGCCACTTTCGCAATAAAAACGACACTTAATCTTGGGAGGTCATAGATTTCAGAGTTGCTATCACCTTCTAGATGATAAAGTTGTATGCCAACGAGATCAAAAATTTTAATGGTTTTTATGGTCTGGTTTGTTGCGGTATTAAACTGCACCTGGTTATTTTCTAAACTTATTATTTGTAAGGCGTTTAAGTCTAATTCATTATCGATTACCGATAACCTACTGTCTTCGAAAATTACTTGAAACCGGTCGTTAAATGCGCCTTGAGTAGCATTAAAGGTATATGCCCCAGATTTTAAGTCGTGTATTTTATTTTCTAAATGATCTTTTAAATAAATGGAGTTGCTGTTTAAAAAATCACCTTCAAAATGGTCTAAGGCAATCTGGTAGTCTAAGGAGGCATCAGCGCATATAAAGCCTAAGGGGATGACTTCAGTTTTAGATAAACGGTTTATTTTTTTTCCTTGTACACTGTATTTTTTAGAACCTTCCGAAGGTATAAGAGAATAAATGCTGGTTAAGCCTTTAGGATACTTATTAATATCGTATGCCAGACCATCGTCGTTGTTGGTGGCACCCGGTACGTAACCAATTAAAATTTGATTAAAACCACCAAAGTTGTTGGTTAAATTGAGCCAAATTTTATTGTAGGTTGCTGTTGTGTTTTTTACTTTCAACGGCGTACTTTATAACAGGGAGCTGCTTTCGCTTTGTTGTATAAAGCTTCCATAAGGTTCAATTTCGATTGTACTATCTCAAGCATCAACTTCATTTACAATACTAACATAGGTATTATCGCTAATGGTTAATTTAGCACCAGTAGCCAATTTTAATCCATTGGCTTCAAAGCTACCGGAATTAGCATTAGCTGTATTATAATCAGCATTTATAAGTACGAAGTCGTCTTTTTTGGGAGCATGTGGAGTCCAAGACGTGCCATCCCAAGCCGTAGTAATTACATTTTGGCTATTAGGGGTACCCCATATTTCTATTTGGTCTATAGCAATATCTTCACTACCAGCGTTTAAATGAAATTCTGTGCGTAAAGTAATTGAGGTGGTGCTTGGGTCAATAGTTATTGTGGCTGTATATTGTTCAAAATCTTTAGATATAAAATTTTTACCAGCTCCTTGTATAGGTGTAGTGATGAAGTTTTCCACAATGGAGGCGCGCGTATTTTGCTTGCCTACATCTCTACCATACACCCAAATAAGTGGGTTCCAAATACCTGTATTTGAGTCTTCTTCATAATCAAATTGAACATAATCATTTTTCCATTCATCTTTGCCGGTATCAAACCAATCATAGTGCCCTCGTCCAACGCCATTATCTTTTATTGCTAGAGATACTCTGAATTCGAAACTTGAATATTCACTTGGTTCTATGGCGAGAGGTCCTATATTCATTATTAATTTTGGAATATTACTTGCACTGCCTTCACCAATTGAAGGAGACAAATCTGTTGTTTTTGCAACTACAACGTATTGAGACTCATTGCAATTATAATCCATTCGTGAACTACTAGGTCCTCTATTGGTTACATTGGCTATATGTTCGCTGGAATTATCACCTTGTGCTGTAAAGGGTTGTAGCGTGCCGTTGCCACTGTCCCATTGCAAGTTTGTATAGGTTGAACCATTATCAAAATTAATACCGTGCAGTTTTTCTTGGGAAAAGCAATGATGTACGGCTAGAAATAGAATAAATATTGGGCTAAATATTGTTTTCATAGGGTAGGTATATTGATCTTTTGTTTTTTAGAGTTTTAAGCATCTCTAAAAAAAGAAAAGGTTTATTACTTAAAATATGATACAAAAACAATCACTTGTATTGTTAATCATGTAAATAACTGGTTGTTTGTAGGTTATTTATATTGCAGAGTATTTGAGGTGCCTTTTAATAGGCCATAAATGTGATAATCAACAAAGTATGGGTTTGTGCGTTTAACGGTTTTAATACCCCGTTAATCGAAAAGGAATCTTGGTTTTCGGTAATTTACGAGCAAGCTACGACATTGAGGGGTTGCTGCAGGAAAAGTTGCCCAACACAGGTATGTGAAGATGGAGGCTTAAAATCTTACTTTTTACTTGAAAAATGTAATAAATGAATTTTAATACCAGAAAGGTAGATGGTCTATTTAGTTTTTTATCACTTTTTTGGTAATTGTTGTATGGTTTGAAAGTGCTACTTTGGCAATAAAAACAGGGCTTATTTGAGGTAAATGGTAGGTTTCGATATTGTGTTTTCCTTGCAGTTGGTAGAGTGTTCGGCCGTAAATATCGTAAATAGTTATGGTTTTAATTTTGAGTTTTTTAGAAATATTAAATTGAATGTGGTTGTTTTCTAATGCTGTAATTTTAACAAAATTGTGATTGGCAGTGTTTTTATTTACGGTTAGGGAGTGATTTTTAAAAACGACTTCGAAACGGTTGTTAAATTCGCCAATTTCTGATGTGAAAGTGTATGCAGCGCCGTTTAAACTGTTAGGTTCTTTTAATTTGTGGGAAATATTAAGTAAATGATCTACGAGGTATACGGTATGGGAAGTAAGGAAATCGCCTTCAACATGATCGATGGTAAGTTCATAATTCATAGAAGCTTCAAGGTTAGTGCTAAAGCCTAATTTTATAATTTCATCTTCATTTATACTTTTTACATGTTTACCTTGAACGACGTACTTATTCATGTCTTGGGCTATTGTAGAATATAAAATGGCCGTGTAATTCTCATTTATCAGTCTTTTTGCATCATAGGCAAGGCCATCATTTTTGTTGGTTGCCCCATCGGCATAGGCTACTAAAATCTGACTAAAAATTCCTGTGTCTGATGTGAGGTTTAGCCATAATTTATTAGCAGTAACCTCGGGAGCTTTGGAGTGGTTTCCGGTTTTAAAAAAGTGGGAGTTACTTGTGTTATCTGCCATACGCATGGCATTGGTAAATTTTACGGTGCCGTTTTTTAGACCTGGTACAAAAAAACTTTGTCCCGTTGATATGTATTTGCCTGGCGTTTTTTTGCTTGCTCCTGCTGCGCCACCCGAACCGATGGTATACGTGGCATAATCGTTTTGATGAAAATTGGATTGCTGATTGCCAACGTGTGACTCATGGTGCTCTGTAGCCTGCGACCAAAAATAGGCAGCACCATCAATAACGGTAGCATTGGCTTGCTGAAAGGCTACAAAATCGATAGCAGAAGGGTAAGGGTTGCCAATTAAGTTCCAGGCATAACCTGAATTTTGAGGATTTACGGCTATGGCTGTAGTCACATCACCTGTGTTGAACGATCCTTTGAAACTGATTTTATCGGTGGCTGGAAATGTGTTACTGCGACTAGATGTGCAGGCATACCCAGTACCAGGAAGCATGATGTCGCTGCCTTTTGCAAGTTGCCAGTCGTCGCCGTTGTCATCAGTATCATCACCATTGTTATCAATAAAATTATAGGCTTCAAAGTAAAACCTTCGGTCGTCATCTACATTGGCAAAAACCTGGTCAATAGAGGTTTCTTCTACCGGCGAACTCCAGTAGGTGTAATGGTACCATTTTGACTTAACAGCGCTTTCCTTATTGAGAATGGCTGTTCCAGGTGGGTTGACAATGAAAATTCCTAGTTGATCATTTTGAACAAAATTCCCCCGATTTTCAACAGTTAAATTACCGTTTATTATAACATCGTTTTCAACTTCTATATAGGTGTTGTTTTCAACAGTTAAAGTGATTCCCGAGTTTACGGTTAAATTACAGCATTTAAACGACGCTACACTTGTGCTGTAATTTCCTGAAATGATAGCCTTATTAGTTAATTTAGGAAGGCCATTATCCCAGGTAAAACCATCCCAAGTGGTGGTCGCCCCGATACAACTTCGTGCTGAAGAGCAAGTATAAGTACAACCTCCTAAAGTTTGGGGAACGGTTTTTTTACCTACCCAGTTTAATGGATTTACAACAGATTCTAAGATTAAAGTTTGATCTTGATTAGCACTGCAGTTGTAGTAAGCATTATTTAAATTACCTAGGTAAACGGCATTCACGCCATCGGTTAGTCCGGCAGGAACCTCGCTGTTGTTCGGGTCGTTAGTGTTGCTGCTGTCTTTAGCATCGGTCCACCCAGTATCGCTTCCAAAATGTATGGCGAATAACATGGTAGGTGCCACATTTGTACCTTGAAAGGCAATTATTTGGTCGCTGTTATTAGAAGCTAGAGCAAAACCTAAATCACTAGGTTCTTCTTTAGCCTCGCCTACTGTAGCTGTATAAATTCCAGAGTCGGTTGCTGTTTCAGAAACAATAATTTCTGTGCCACAAGGCAAATCGCTGGTTGCGGTCCATATAACTATGCCTTCGGTTTTAGGTTTGCCATCGCTATTTAAAGGAAATCCTCCAGCAGAAACCCAGCCTTTATCGGTAAAATTTATGCTGGTACCATTGGTAATATCGGTTAATATAACAAATGAAAATTGATCGGGGTCTTCAGAATTAAAACCTGTTATAGCGATATCGCCTTCGGTTAAATTAGTTTGTGAAAAGCCTAAAGTGGTTATAAATAGGCAGAGTTGCAGTAAGGTTGGTGTTTTCAAGGGGTGTTTTTTTGTGTCTTTGTGAGAGAAACTAAAACGGGTTTTAATAATTTTTTTTCAATTGTTTGTTTATCCTTGTTACATTTGATGCCTTATGGAATCAAAAAAAACACATACGGTTCAGGAGGCCACTAAAAAACTTGAGCATTTTTGTGCGTATCAAGAGCGTTGTCATAAGGAAGTTCGCAAAAAACTGGAAGCCATGTTCATGATTCCCGAGGCTATTGATGTGATTATTGTGCATCTTTTAGATCATAATTTTTTAAATGAAGAACGCTTTGCAAAAGCCTTCGTTCGTGGTAAATTCAATATCAAACATTGGGGGCGTCGTCGTTTAACAGCGGAATTAAAACAAAGAGACATATCAAAATTTAATATTAATCAAGCTTTAGCTGAAATTGACGATCATGATTATCTGACTTTGTTTTCCGAATTAGCAGAAAACCGTGCGAATGTAATAAAAGAAGTAAATACTTACAAAAAACGTAAGAAATTTATTGATTATTTTTTGTATCGGGGTTGGGAATCACATTTGGTTTATGAGAAAGCATACGAATTGATTCCATAAGGGTTTAAATGCATAAGCGGTTATTACCCTTTTCCGGCTCTAATTATGGCTTGTTTATTTTTCCAATCAATCCATTTTTGTCCCTTTATTTTACGCATTAAATTGTCGTAATTACGCATTATTAAAATGTTGTACAGAGCCTTTGTAAAGTTTTTTGGATTTCTTGCAATAGCCCTTAAACTCATAGAAAAACCGGGCGTTATGTAATGCATATAATGCCAAAAACCTTCTGGTATATACAATATTTCGCCATGATTAAGCTCGGTTTTGTAACCTTTAGCTTTTTTAAGTAACGGCCATTTTTTAAAATCGGGATTGTTCAAATCGATATCTTCTCTGGTAATTAAAGAATGCGGTATTTTATATAAAAATGGATTTTGCTCTTGATCGAACAGTATGATTTGTTTTTTGCCTTCAAAATGAAAATGAAAAATATTGGCTAAATCGATGTCGTAATGCATAAAGGTGTATGAATTTTGGCCGCCAAAAAATAACATCGGGATGCTTTTCATAAGGCGTAATCCAAAATCTGGAAAGGTAAAATCCTTTTGTAAACTTGGGATTTCCTTAAGGGCATTCCATAAAAAAATGCGGTATTTGGTAGGGTGTTGTTTTAGTAAATCGATATAATCATTAAGCTTCATTGTAGCATGAGGTTCGTTAAAACCATCTTTGTAATCTACGGGGCGGTCATCGTAAAGTGGTACTGTTATATCTCCTCCAAGGCTTTTAATATAATCTAAATTCCATTTTGTATATGCGGGCCAATCCTCAATAAACCGTTCTATCACCACAGGTTTTTGTGGCTTAAAATAGTGCTGTAAAAAATCTGACTTAGTAATGGTTTTTACACGTGGAATATCTTGTAAGTTTAAAGACAAACTGGAATAGATTTAGTGAATTTAAAGTTAATAAAAACTAAATAAAAATACTACATAATTTTACATTTATCTGTTCTTTAGTCTTTTAAACCCCAAGTCCCTTAATTTTTTTATAATCTAAAATGGCTTTACTGTCAGACAATAGCGATATGTAATGGCAAACACTTAACAAGCGTGTGTATAAATTTTCGGTATCCGTTTTAATGGTGTCTGGTAAGCTTTTTAAGATGAGCTTGTCGTAGTTAGATGTGGTATTGTTAAAACTATTGTTAACTGCCGTGGTGTAAGTTTCTAAAAGGGTGTTTATAACACCATACCCTATGATTTCCTTATCGATAACTTCGGTAGATTGATACACATTCTCGACACTTATTTTTATAACATCTTTAATTTGGGCGTCATAAGCACTTTTGTCTAATAAAGCACAGTTAAAAGTGCCTTCTAAAATGGCTTCTTCGTTGGCCATAAAAATATCAACAGCTTCATTAATTAGCGATCCTATGGCTAAGGCACGTAAATACCCAATACGGTCTTTTTGAGTTTCTAGAGCGTAATAATTTTCGGGTATGATGTTCTTTCGAATGATTTTTGATAAATACTCTAAAGCGTATTCTTCTTGAATTAAGCCTAAGTTGATGCCGTCTTCAAAATCGATAATGGTATAGCAAATATCATCGGCGGCTTCAACTAAATAGGTAAGCGGGTGCCTGGCGTAGCTCATGTTATCATGACTGCGTTTTATTAGGCCGAGTTCCTGGGCGACATCTTCAAAGTTTTCTTTTTCCGATTGAAAAACACCATACTTTTTATCGGCAATGTGTGGGGTGGGCTTCTTTGGTAGCGATTCTTTAGGGTATTTTGTAAAGGCACCAAGTGTGGCATAACTTAAACGGATGCCTCCTGGTCGCCCTGCTCTGGTTTCGGTTAGAATTTTAAATCCGTTGGCATTGCCTTCAAAATCGCATAAATCTTGATATTCTTTAGGGGTGAGTTGGTCTTTGTAAACTTTTCCAGAACCGTTAATAAAAAACTCACCAATGGCTTTTTCACCCGAATGCCCGAATGGCGGATTGCCAATGTCGTGTGCTAAGGCGGCCGCGGCAACAATGGCGCCAAAATCATTAGCATGGTAACCATGAATGTTTTTTAAATGCGGATGCTTTTCTAGGAGTTTATGGCCTACACTACGGCCTAAAGAGCGTCCAACCACACTAACCTCCAAACTATGAGTAAGTCGTGTATGAACAAAATCGGTGTTAGAAAGCGGGATAACCTGTGTTTTGTCTTGCAGACTTCTAAATTCTGATGAGAATATAATACGATCGTAATCCACTTCAAAACCAATACGGTTTTCATCTTGTTCTTTACGTATTCTTTTATTGGTGTCGCCAAAGCGCTTTAAGGATAGTAGTTGTTCCCAGTTCATTGCTGTCTATTAAAAGTGCTGGCAAGATACTTATTTTCATTAAAAAAATGGGCTTTGGTAGGCACTTCAAAATTATAATCACAAGACGGCTTAACATTGCCGTAACATAATAATCACAAACGATTAATCTTTTGGTAACACATAACTTCCAGTTCTGTAGTTACTTTGCAACATAATAGCGATAGAACAATGAAACAATTATTATATATACTCGTATTTGGCTTTTCAGTTTTTGGTTTTGCTCAAAATACCGGTTCGATTAGTGGGAATTTATTGGATTTAGAAGAAGGTCATGCTCCTTTACTGTATGCTAAAGTTATGGTAAAAGAAACGGGTGTTGAAGCTTTATCTAATGAAGCCGGATTTTTTAAATTCGAGGATGTAAAACCAGGAGCTTATACTTTAGTTTATAGTTTTGTAGGTTACGAAACTAAAGAAGTTAAAGTTGAAGTTTTACCTTCAAACGACGAAGTTTTGAAATTGCATTTAGGTGCTAGCACGGTGTCTTTGGATGATTTGGCTTCGGTTTTTGCTAGTGCTTCTTCGGCTAGTAATGATTCGGCCATTGTAAGTAATAAATAAAATTATATTATATAAGGCTGGGTCGTATACTTTTGCTTTATAAAATTTAAAAAGCTGCTTATCAGTAAAATGAAAGCAGCTTTTTTGGTTAATATAATTAGTTTCTTTTTATAAAGTAGAGGTGTCTTAATTTCTTGATAATGAAGTGGTTTTGTTTTTCATGTTAATTTAATGTAATGTGTTTTTACTTGGTTTTTAACTTCCGATAACCTTATCATAACACTTATGTTACTGTTCTTTAATCATGTCATAACACTAGCATTACAAACCCATGGTTTCTTTGCAGCGTGAAATTATGACAAAAACTATGAAAAAATTATTAGTATTATTTACGATTTTTATATCGGCTTCTGCTTATGCCCAAAATATGGGTTCTATAAAAGGCATGTTAACCGATAAAGAATATAATAACGAGCCTTTAGCATTTGCTAATGTTTTAATAAAAGGGACGACAAAAGGAACGACTTCCGATTTTGATGGACTTTATTACTTTGATAACATTGAATCAGGAACCTATACCTTAATATTTAGTTTTGTAGGTTACGAAACTCAAGAAGTAACTGTAACGGTTACAACAGGAAAAACCGAAGAGGTTAATATAGTAATGAGTGCGAGTGCCGCTACATTAGATGAGGTGATCGTAACAACCACTACTAAAAGAGAAAGTGAAACGGCTTTGTTATTGGAACAAAAGAAAGCCGTTACCATAAAGCAAGCTATTGGGGCTCAAGAATTATCTAAAAAAGCCGTTTCCGATGCTGGTGCCGCAACTTTAAAGGTAACGGGTGTTAACAAAAAGGAAGGTTCTAGTAAAATTTATGTTAGAGGTTTGGGTGACCGCTATAACAATACTACTTTAAACGGTTTGCCGCTGCCTTCAAATGATCCTAGAAATAAAAACATCGATTTATCATTGTTTAGTACTGGTGTTATTGAGAATGTAGGAATAGCTAAATCTTTTTCTTCAACGTCATCTTCCGATGTTGCAGGAGCAAGTGTAGATATTGTAAGTAAAGAAATGTCTGGAAAATCCTTTTTTAAATTCGAAGTGTCTTCAGCCGTAAATTCGCAAACCACATTTGAAGATTTTAAACAAATGGACGGATCAAATTGGTTGGGTATAGTTAAAAATACTAAAACCGGTATAAATGATCTTACGGTATATAATTTTCAAAATAGTTTTTCGCCAAATCAAACCACGGCTAGCCCAAATTTTGGATTGTCATTTAACTACGGAAATACGGTTAAGTTTTCAAATGAAAGTAGTTTAGGTGTCTTTTTAGTAGGGTCTTTTAGTAACGCTTACGCATATCAAGAAGGACGCTCAGCAAACATTGTTAATTTGGGTAATGTTGGTTCAGAGTTTGATACTAAAACTTATAATTACAATGCTTCTACCATGTTAATGGGGAATGTAGTTTATAAAATAAATAACAATCATAAAATAAGCTACAATCATTTATTTGTGCATTCAAACACTCAGGAAATTGAAGATTTTGTGGGGACCACTCCTGATATAGGTAGAGAGGATGACGATAACCGTTTACTAAATTTAATGTTGCAAACCGAAGTTCAAAACAGACTTTTTGTAAACCAAATATTATCAACCAATAAATTTGGCGAATCTGTTGATGTAAATGCTGCTTTAAGTTACAATGCAATTTATAATGACGAGCCAGATAGAAGAAAAAACACTTTTATTATAGATAACGATTCTAATAGAACTTTCATTTCTCAAAATGCAGTAAGAGATAATAGTCGATTTTATGGTAACTTATTTGAAGATGATATTGCAGGAAATTTAGAAGCTATAAAATATTTAGGAGAACGTTTAGAAAATAAAGGAAAAGTAACTATAGGCTACAATGGCAGGTTAACAAACAGGAAGTTTGATGGTATTTATTACGATCATAACTTTGCAAACCCAACAGGTACTATTGTTGATATAAATAATTTAGATGCTACTTTTAACCAAGGCAATCTGGATAATGGTATTTTTGGTGTTGAAACTTCAAGAGGTAGAAATAATAATGATGATGAAACTTTTCTTCCGCAATTGTATAATGGTAATAAAACAACGCATGCTGCTTTTGCCGACCTAGTTTATAAATTTAATGACAAATTCACTACAAATATTGGTTTACGGGCAGAAAGTGTTCAAATGAATGTTGATTGGGATGTTAACATTAGTGTTGCAGGTTACCCAAGTATAGGTGATATTGACTTAAACAAAAACTATGTTTTGCCAGCTTTAAATTTAAAATATGAGCTTAACGACAAAATTAATTTAAGGGCTTCAGGAAGTATAAGTTATACCTATCCGCAGTTTAAAGAAATTGCTCCTTTTACTTATGAGGGTATTAATTATCAAGAAACTGGGAATCCTGCTTTAATCCCTTCAGATAACTATAATGCCGAAATAAAATTTGAATTATTCCCTAAGAAAAGTGAATTAATTGCTGTTGGTTTATTCGGGAAATTGATTGAAAACTCAATTAACCGTTTAGAACGAACATCGGCTATTGAAAGAGATTTTACTTTCGACAATTCGGGTAATGCTACCATATATGGTGCAGAAATTGAAGCTAAAGTAGATGTTTTAAGCAAAGAGATTGACGCTGATAAATCGCAAGCTTTAACTTTTGGAACTAATGCTACTGTTATGAAAACTATCCTAAGCTTTGATAAAAGTAATACGCTTTTTAATTATACTGGCGATAGCTCGCAGTTAGAAGGTGCTTCGCCTTTTACAGTAAATGCCGATGTGTCTTATAGATTTACTAATAACGATAAAGAAACCATTTCAACTTTAGTTTTTAACTACCAAAGTGATAAAGTGTTTAGTATTGGGACAAACTTTCAGGAAAATATTATTGAAAAAGCGGTTCCTATTTTAGATTTTGTTTTCAAACACCAATTTAACCAACAAATTAGTTTTAAGTTTAATGCTAAAAACTTATTAAATCCAAGTTTTGATAGATATAGAGATGTTGCTGGTAAGCCAATCATGAATACTTATAAAAATGGTGTTACGGTAACTACAGGGTTAGTTTTGAATTTTTAATGCTAGGGAATAAAAGCCCGCTTCACTTTCCTGAATCATGATCTGGTTCATAAAAATTGCTAAAAAGTAAATAACAATTATAGACTAATGCCTTCAAAATGTTTTTCATTTTTGGAGGCTTTTTTTATAGTAAAAAATTCAAAAAAAAATTTAATCCATTTAAGTGTTTTCTCAGCATAAAAATAATTTCCAACAAATATGTTTTTCTTTAATAAACGTAGACTTAACATTGACAAAAATCCTTAACATTTTACTAATACATCGGTAAGATTGTATTTAATATTATGCCTTTGCTTTGCATTAAAATAATAATTAAAAAATCAAATGAAAACTTTAAAAACATTATTAGTAATTGCATGTGTAATTTCAATCTTCTCTTGTTCATCAGACGATGATAACAGAAACATCGAAGCTCCTGAAACAGGGGGAGGTATTATAGGTAATGAGTTAAAAGGAGACATTACTGAAGATAGTAAATTATTGGCTAGTGTAGCATATACCATAACAGGATCGGTAACTGTAAAAGAAGGAGCTACATTGACTATTGAGCCAGGAACTATTATTAGAGCAAGAAGCGGAAGAACCGATGTGTTTTTAGCTGTTGAAAGAGGCGCTAAAATAATTGCTAAAGGAACTGCTGTTGATCCAATAATTTTCACCTCGGATGCTAGTTCGCCAAAGGCAGGAGATTGGGGAGGTATTGTGATAGCTGGAAAAGCACCTTCTAATAAAGGGACCGATGTGCAGTCTGAAGTGGCTGGTTTACTTTATGGAGGTACTGTTACTGATGATGATTCAGGTGAGTTAAGTTATGTAATCGCTGAATATACAGGTGCTAAAATTAATGGCGAGCAGGAATTTAACGGTATTTCTTTCTTCGGTGTTGGTAACAAAACTATTGTAAATAATATTGTTGTAAGCGATGGAAATGATGATGGTGTCGAGTTTTTTGGAGGTACCGTAAACGTTACAAATGTATTTTGTGCAAACATTGGAGACGATATGTTCGACTGGACTGAAGGGTATTCAGGAACAATTACAAACGCATTTGGAGTTCGTAACGAAGGATTTAATGCTGCTAGTAACGACCCAAGAGGTCTTGAAGGAGATAGTAATGATTCAGATGCTACAGCGTTACCTATTTCAATGCCAACATTAAATAATGTAACTATTTTAAATCTTAATCCAGATGTGAAACTTAAGGCTGGAGCAGAAATTAGAAGAGGTACGGTGGCTACTATCAATAATATTCTTTTTGCAGCGTATGGTTCGGCAGCTTTTGAAGACAGAATCGATACAAAAGATGATAAAGGTAATGGTACTGTAACACTTACAAAGGCTTTTGCGCAAGGTACTGTTGGACAAGATAAAGTTGGAGGTGAAATTAACGGCGATGTAACCGTAATTACCGACGGAATAACTGTACCATCAAATAATACTGTTGAAGCTAAAGCTGGAGTAGGAGCCGATTTAACCGCTTTCGAATGGGCTAATCAAAGTTTTGTGGTTACAAAACAATAGGTTTATAAATGTTTTTATGATCACTAGCGGCTGAATTTTAAGTTACAAACCTTAAAATTCAGCCGCTTTTTATTTAGTGATGTTATCTAAACAACATGTTTTTACAAGGGTTTCTATTATGTTATTTTCACTAAACAATCAATTTTCATAAAGAAAAAATACTTTTAAATCAAATTGTTTTTTTTCAATTCAAAAAAGCTATAAGACAACTTTCTTTTTAAATTAAAAAATATATCTTTGCTGCGCGAAAACAAAAAGTGTTTTCACTAAACTAAGTCGCATAAAATTAAATAAATAAGTAATGTCTAAAGTTACAGGTAAAGTTGCTCAAATAGTAGGTCCGGTTATCGATGTTAAATTTGCTTCGGAATCAGAACTTCCAAAAATTTACGATTCATTAGAAATTAAGAGAGCCGATGGTTCTATATTAGTATTAGAAGTACAATCTCATATTGGAGAAGATACCGTTCGTACTATCGCAATGGATTCCTCTGATGGTTTAAGTAGAGGTACAGAAGTTACTGCAACAGGTGCGCCTATTCAAATGCCAATTGGTGATGATGTTTACGGACGTTTATTTAATGTAATTGGTGATGCTATTGACGGTCTTGGAGATTTACCTAAAGCTGGAGAAGCTGGTTTGCCAATTCACCGTTCTGCACCAAAATTTGAAGATTTATCAACCTCTACAGAAGTTTTATTTACTGGTATTAAAGTCATCGACCTTATCGAGCCTTATGCAAAAGGTGGTAAAATTGGTTTATTTGGTGGTGCTGGTGTAGGTAAAACAGTATTGATTCAGGAGTTGATTAATAATATTGCAAAAGGTCACGGTGGACTTTCAGTATTCGCTGGAGTAGGTGAAAGAACACGTGAAGGAAATGACCTTTTAAGAGAGATGTTAGAATCTGGAATTATCCGTTATGGTGATGATTTTATGCATTCTATGGAAGATGGTGGATGGGATTTGTCTAAAGTAGATAAGTCTAAAATGAAAGAATCGAAAGCGACTTTCGTATTCGGACAAATGAATGAGCCTCCTGGAGCTCGTGCTCGTGTAGCATTATCTGGTTTAACTATTGCTGAGTATTTCCGTGATGGTGCTGGTGAAGGTCAAGGGAAAGATGTATTATTTTTCGTAGATAATATCTTCCGTTTTACACAAGCGGGTTCAGAGGTGTCTGCATTACTTGGTCGTATGCCTTCTGCGGTAGGTTACCAACCAACTTTAGCTACAGAAATGGGTGCCATGCAAGAGCGTATTACATCAACTAAAAGAGGTTCTATTACATCGGTACAAGCGGTTTACGTACCTGCCGATGATTTAACGGATCCTGCACCGGCAACAACGTTTGCTCACTTAGATGCTACAACCGTATTATCTCGTAAAATTGCCGAGCTTGGTATTTATCCTGCGGTAGATCCTTTAGATTCTACTTCAAGAATTTTAACGGCCGATATTTTAGGTAAAGAGCATTATGCTTGTGCACAACGCGTAAAAGAGTTATTACAACGTTATAAAGAATTGCAAGATATTATTGCCATCCTTGGTATGGAAGAGTTATCTGAAGAAGATAAATTAGCCGTAGGTAGAGCAAGACGTGTACAACGTTTCTTATCTCAACCTTTCCACGTAGCTGAGCAGTTTACAGGGATTCCAGGGGTGTTAGTAGATATCAAAGAAACTATTAAAGGATTTAACATGATTATGGATGGTGAATTAGATCACTTACCAGAAGCAGCGTTTAACCTTAAAGGAACTATCGAAGAAGCTATTGAGGCTGGAGATAAAATGCTTGCTGAAGCCTAATAGGTTTTGCAGTTACTAGTTTTTAGTTTCAGGATAATAAAAGTAAACCAGTTACTAGAAACTAATAGCCAATAACCAATAACAAATAACTAAAATTATGTATTTAGAAATTGTATCGCCTGAAGCAACCTTTTTTAGTTCAGAAGTGGAATCTGTGATTGTGCCAGGTGTTGATGGTGAATTTCAAATGTTAGAAAATCACGCGCCTATAGTATCGCTATTGGCTGCGGGAACGGTTAAAATACGTGTGCATACGAATAGCCATTTAGATTACGATAAATTACATCCAGAAGTTGAACCTCATATGGTTGATACCAAAGTATTATTAATTAATATTAAATCTGGTACCCTTGAAATGAAAGATAATAAAGCTATTATTTTAGCCGATTAAATTTAATTTCAACAAAACATATAAATAAAAAACGCGAGGCTTATGCTTCGCGTTTTTTTGTTTTGGCAAAAGACATATGTGGTGGATGTATGGCTTTTGCCGAGTTTAAATAGTAGTTGTTGGTAAAGTGGTTTTAAAGGGTTCTAAAGTACTCTAAAAGAGCTCTAGCTTCTTCTTTTGAATTAATTTGTATCGGCATTGGCGAGCCATGGTATTCCAGTAACAATGCTTTAGCTAAAGGATCGTCTTTAACCATGTTATTTGGGTTTAGTATCATATTCATTACCCATTCTGGAGTGCGTCGTTTTAAAATGTCTTTGGGTGTCGGGCCAATAAACTTTTTGTCTGGTCTATGGCAGGCCGAACAAGTGCTTTTAAATAGAGCCTTACCTTGTTTTGCTAGGTTAGTATCGATTTTATCATCTAAAGTCACACTAGATATAGGGCCAATTCCTTTATTCGTTAAATCTATAATTTTTGAGGGTGGAACAGTTTCCGTTTCAGTAGAAGTATTAGATTGTGGTGGTGTTTTGGTTTCGTAGGTAAAACCCGGTTTCTTTTTCTCCGAATGATCCCCACAACTTATTAGGACGGTAAGTAGTATAGGAAATACAATTTTTAAAGTTGTTTTCATAGTTGGAATTAACTTTACAAAGCTAATGGTGTTACGTAATATAAATCATGATAATTGTCATAATTACTGCTTCCTTTTAAGAGCTTTTTCTAGTCATGGCCGTGTATTTTTGGTGCTATCGTATTAGAAATACACCCTGAAAAATGGTGACCAAGGGCTGTAATAAATGCTTTTATTGTCATCATACAAAACATCATAACGCACCCCAAAAGCAAAATTCCCTGTACGATAACCAGCACCCAGGTATAGTGCTGAAATCCAGTAATTTTCATCTCTGTAAATCGTTCTAGAATCGTAATTACGATCAACATGAAGCTGTTCGAATTCAGCCGAAAGCTGTATGGCAGGAATCACATTGTATAAACCAATAAGGCTACCTCCTAAAATAGTAGACTTATAGAAATCTTTCTGACTGTTAAATGTGGCGTTAAGCCCCAGCCCCAAAGCAAAGCGCTCATCAAATTGGTAAATGGCACTGGGTGCGATGGTTCCACTAAAAAATTCATTTCCAAAACTTAAAGCAAGGTTGCCACCAAAGCGAACTTGATTCCAGAAATCGCCCTTAGTTTGTTGTGCTTGGATATGGATAAAGCAGAAAGAAAAAACAACGCATAATAAGCTTGCTTTTTTAGTAATATGAAATAAAGTCTTTGTCAAAATAATAATATATTAAAAATTTAACAATATTTTGATCATATTCGTTAAATGGAGATCAACTGCTATAAATATAGGCAAAGAATCATCTAATTTTACTAAAAGTTGTATTTTTGATAAATATTTTTTGAAAAAAACTACAGGAGACTTTAACTAACAATGGATAAATATTCTTTTTTAAACGCCGCACACACGGCGTATTTTTCTGACCTATATAATCAATATTTAGAAAACCCAGATAGTGTGGAACCTAGTTGGAGAGCCTTTTTTCAAGGTTATGACTTTGGTACCGAAAACTATGGGTTGGATGGTGAGATTATTGAGGGTGTTTCAACACAAATACCTGAACATGTTCAGAAAGAATTTAATGTATTAAGACTAATCGATGGGTACAGAATGCGTGGGCATCTATTTACTAGAACCAATCCCGTTCGAGACAGAAGAACCTATAGCCCCACTTTAGATTTAAGTAATTTCGATCTTTCCGAAAACGATTTAGATACCCTATTTAATGCCGGTGAAGTTCTAGGTGTTGGACCTAAAACCTTAAGAGAAATTGTAAAACACCTTGATCGTATTTATTGTAGCTCTATAGGTGTAGAGTATATGTATCTTAGAAATCCGGAGGTTATCAAGTGGTGGCAAGATCAATTAAATAAAAATGACAACCATCCAACCTTTTCGGCAGACACTAAAAAGTATATTCTTTCTAAATTAAATCAAGCCGTAACTTTTGAAAACTTTTTACAAACCAAATATGTTGGTCAAAAACGTTTTTCACTAGAAGGTGGCGAATCTTTAATCCCGGCTATTAGTAATGTGCTTTTTTACGCGTCTAAAAAATACGATGTAAAAGAATGTGTTTTAGGAATGGCACACCGTGGTCGCCTTAGTACACTAGTTAATATTTTTAGAAAACCAATGAACGAACTTTTTAGTGAGTTTGATGGTAAAGATTTCGAAGATGAATATATCGATGGGGATGTTAAATATCACTTAGGCTTAACTCTGGATAAAACATACCAAAACGGTAAGACTATCAAAATGAATTTAGTTCCTAATCCATCACATCTAGAAACCGTTGCCCCAGTTGCCGAAGGTATTACTAGAGCGAAAATCGATAATGATTATGATGGCGACGATTCTAAAATCATCCCAATTATTGTTCATGGTGATGCTGCAGTAGCAGGTCAAGGTGTCGTGTATGAAGTTGCCCAAATGAGTCAGCTAAACGGCTATAAAACTGGAGGAACGATACATATTGTTGTAAATAACCAAATTGGATTTACAACCAATTATTTGGATGCTCGTTCAAGTACTTATTGTACAGATGTAGCTAAAGTTACCTTATCGCCAGTGCTGCACGTTAATGCCGATGATGCCGAAGCTGTAGTACATGCCGTTGAGTTAGCATTGGAGTATAGAATGCGCTACAAAAAAGATGTCTATATCGATTTATTAGGGTATAGAAAATATGGGCATAATGAAGGGGATGAACCAAGGTTTACGCAACCTAAATTGTATAAAAATATTGCTAAGCATGCTAACCCTTTCAAAATTTATTCTGATAAGTTAGTTGCTGAACAAACAATCGATAAAGATTATTCTGCACAAATTGTAGCCGAGTTTAAAGAAACACTTGAAACAGCTTATGCAGAATCTAAAGAAGACGATTCATCTAAAGTTCGCGAGTTCATGATGGAACGTTGGAAAGGATTTGTGCGTCGAGGTGTTGATGCGATGTTAGAGCCTATCGATACATCTTATGCTAAAGATAGCTTAGAAAGTATTTCAAAAGTAGTGTCTACAGTTCCCGAAGGTGTGAAGTTTTTGCGTAAAGCAGAACGTATACTTGACGGAAGAGCAAAAATGGTTTTTGAAACCGATACTTTAGATTGGGGTATGGCCGAAACACTAGCTTACGGAAGTTTGTTAGAAGAAGGTTTCAATGTGCGTATCTCTGGTCAGGATGTAGAACGTGGAACATTTAGTCATAGACACGCGATTTTACGTGATGAAATTTCTGAAGAGCGTATCAATTTATTAAACACAAACCCAGCTAATAAAGGGGAAATGTATATTTACAATTCCTTCTTGTCAGAATACGGTGTATTAGGTTTCGATTATGGTTACGCCATGGCAAACCCCAATACATTAACCATTTGGGAAGCGCAGTTTGGAGATTTTAGTAACGGTGCTCAAATTATTTTCGATCAGTACTTATCGGCTGCAGAAGATAAATGGAAATCACAAAATGGTATTGTGGTATTATTACCTCATGGCTACGAAGGACAAGGGTCTGAGCATTCATCTGCAAGAATGGAGCGTTACCTCCAGTTATGTGGAAATGATAATATGATTGTTGCCGATTGTACAACGCCAGCTAACTTTTTCCACTTGTTGCGTCGTCAAATGAAACGCGATTTCAGAAAACCGCTAATTGTATTCACACCTAAGAGTTTATTGCGTCACCCAAAAGCAGTATCTTCTATTAGTGAATTGGCATCGGGAGCATTCCAAGAAGTTATTGATGATACAATCAACCCAGAGCAGGTTAAAAAATTAGTGTTCTGTACAGGGAAATTTTACTACGATTTATTAGCGCAGCGCGAAGCATTAGGTACCGAAGATGTGGCTTTAGTTAGAATAGAACAATTATTCCCATTACATACCGATAAAATAGATGCGGTTATAAAACGTTACCCTCATGTTGAGAAATATATTTGGGCACAAGAAGAACCTAAAAACATGGGTGCTTGGATGCATATCGCACAACGTATGGAACTCGTGAAACTTGAAGTTTGTTCGCGACCATATAACTCTGTGCCTGCACCAGGCTCTAGTACAAGAGATAAAAGAAGGCAGCAACAAGTTATTAATGCTGTATTTGATATAAAAAATTAGATTAAAGAAATTAAGATACCATTAAAATTATAAAAAATGATTTTAGAAATGAAAGTCCCTTCACCAGGGGAATCTATTACAGAAGTTGAAATAGCAACATGGCTTGTTGAAGATGGCGATTACGTAGAAAAAGATCAAGCTATTGCTGAAGTGGATAGTGATAAAGCAACCCTTGAATTACCTGCTGAAGTAAGCGGAATAATTACGCTTAAAGCGGAAGAAGGTGATGCTGTAGAAGTAGGCGCCGTGGTTTGTTTAATCGATACTAGTGCTGAAAAACCTGAAGGTGACGCTCCTGCAAAGGAAGAAAAGAAAGAAGAAGCACCTGCTGCCGAAGCTTCAAAAGCCACTCCTGAAGCTAAAACTTATGCCACAGGAAGCGCAAGCCCTGCGGCTAAGAAAATATTAGCTGAAAAAGGTATTGAAGCATCTGCTGTTTCTGGATCAGGTAAAGATGGTCGTGTTACTAAAGACGATGCTATTAATGCCGTACCTTCTATGGGAACACCAACTGGAGGATCAAGAACAAGCACGACGAGTAAAATGTCGATGCTAAGACGAAAAGTAGCAGAGCGTTTAGTGGAAGCAAAAAATACAACGGCTATGTTAACAACTTTCAATGAAGTTGATATGTCGCCAATTTTTGCCTTACGTTCAGAGTATAAAGAAAGCTTTAAATCAAAGCATGGTGTTGGTTTGGGCTTTATGAGTTTCTTTACATTGGCTGTTGTGAGAGCTTTAAAAATGTACCCTGCAGTAAACTCTATGATTAGTGGTAAAGAAATGCTTTCTTTCGATTTTTGTGACATTAGTATTGCCGTATCGGGACCTAAAGGTTTAATGGTTCCTGTTATTAGAAATGCTGAAAACTTAAGTTTTAGAGGTGTTGAAGCCGAAGTAAAACGTTTAGCGTTACGCGCAAGAGACGGACAAATTACTGTTGATGAAATGACAGGTGGTACTTTTACCATTACCAATGGAGGTGTGTTTGGAAGTATGTTATCGACACCTATTATCAATCCGCCTCAATCAGGGATTTTAGGAATGCACAATATTGTTGAGCGTCCAGTGGCTATTGATGGTAAAGTTGAAATTAGACCAATCATGTACGTAGCTTTATCTTACGATCATAGAATTATTGATGGAAAAGAAAGTGTTGGTTTCCTTGTTGCCGTAAAAGAAGCATTAGAAAATCCTACTGAAATCCTTATGGATAACGATATTAAAAAAGCTTTAGAGTTATAAAATAAATATCATTTAAGATAAAAAGGGCGCTGAATTTACTTCAGCGCCCTTTTTATATGGTTTAGTTGATAATAGCATTAAATAAAAAACACGTAAATGTTGATACTGAGTATAAAAACAACAAGGAGTACTAGACCTATCGTACAGTACCTGTTGAAGGTGTTATTTTCCATGAGAGTATTGTTTTAAGTTTTAAGAGGATGTCCTTTTTATTACCCTGCACTGTTGCCAGTGCAGAGTGTTAAAAAAAATTCTCTCTCAAAAGAATTAATAGCAATACGAAGATAGTTTCTTCTATCGTTTTAAAAAATACGCAGTGCTACGTAATTTTAAGTTGTTTATTATATTTTTTTAAGAAAAAACCGACAGAAATGATAGTTTGCAAGGTTTTTGTTTAAAGATTCCATATGTTTTCATGGAGGAAGCCTAATGGCCTTAAATTGTTTTATTTGTGAAATTGAGGGCATCCCATGCCGATTAGAAGTAGTACCTTATAAAACGCAGTCTGCTCCATACTAAATGAAGGAAAAAAGTTTATAAACTGAAATATTAAAATTTAAAGAGTAGCCTTTTATTTATTAAAGCCCAAATAGCCAGAGATGTTGGTTTGTTATTAATATCTAATTTTTTTACAATATTGCTTCTGTGTTTTTCAACCGTTCTAACAGAAATAGATAGGTGTTCGGCGATTTCCTGACTTGATTTATGCTTGGAAATGAGTTTTACTATTTTTAATTCCGATTTGGTTAACTGTTTCATGGCTTCAGTAGGCTGGTTGTCTATATGATCGGGATCTAAATAAGCATCAATTTCTTTGCTAAAGTAAGTTTTACCTGCTGTAATCAGTTTAATGCATTCTTCAATTTGGTCTAAAGCCAATTCTTTTAGAATATAACCCTGTACCTTAAATTCAAGGGCTTGATTAAAGTATTTTTCATTAATATGCAAAGTAAGCAGAACCACTTTTGTAGGTAAGGCGTTTTTAAGACAGAGTTCGGCAACTTCTAGCCCCGACATAATGGGCATATTAATATCTAATATGGCAACATCAGGCTTGTATTTTAAAATTTGGTTGTATGCCGTTTGTCCATCACTAGAACTTCCTAAAATTGGATAACCCTCAGTGGTTAAAAAATCTAGTAAGCCCCGTAATATAAGTGGATGGTCGTCCGCAATTACAATAGAACTTTTCATTATTTGGCTATTAACTCAGTTTTAAATATAAGTATTTCTTTTCGTAGTCTATAACTGCTTTCCCTTTTTTTAATATATCTGCCCCAATGATGCCATCTACAGGTTTAGAATTGTGGTTAATTAAAGCAGCATTAACATGATTGAGGTTGAATAAAACTAAAACAATTTTATTGCTCGTCCATTTTCCTATTTTTATTTTATTCTTTTTTGAGAGTTTGGTTTCCATATCGGTGGCACCTGCACCAGCTGCTTTTATTAAGGAATCTTCAGCGTTTAATTTAAAGGGTTTAATGGCTTCAAAACCAACACAAGAATTCGAGGCCCCCGTGTCTAAAATAAAAAGCCCCTTTTTTCCATTTATGGCTGCCTTAATTTCAAAATGATTTGTTTTGGTAAGGTGTAGTTTTATCTTCGAATAACCTTTATCAGTAAGAAATTGTTGTAGCGTTTCCATAACATCATGTTTTATACAAATATAATCATGTAAAAACGATTATTTTTGCCTCCAAGACCTTATCGTTTAATTTAAAATTTTGCATTTGATTATTACAGACACACACACCCATTTATATAGTGAAGCTTTTGATGAAGATCGTGATGAGATGATTACCCGAGCCATAGATCAAGGGGTTTCTAGGTTTTTCATTCCAGCCATAGATTCCACATATACTCAAGGGATGTTGGATTTAGAAACCCGTTTTCCTGAACATATCTTTTTAATGATGGGTTTGCATCCTACACATGTTAAGGAAGATTACATGACCGAACTTCAACATGTAGAGGAAATGCTTGAAAAACGCTCCTTTTATGCTATTGGTGAAATAGGTATCGACTTGTATTGGGATAAATCAACATTAGACATACAGAAAGAAGCTTTTATTTATCAAATCCGCTTAGCGAAAAAATATAAATTACCCATAGTAATTCATTGCCGTGAAGCCTTTGATGAGATTTTTGAAGTTCTTGAAAGCGAGAAGTCCGATGATTTATTTGGCATATTTCATTGCTTTACTGGAAATTTAAAGCAAGCCTATCAAGCCATTTCTTATAATATGAAACTTGGCATAGGGGGCGTGGTTACCTTTAAAAATGGTAAAATTGATCAGTTTCTCCATGAAATTGATCTTCAGCATATTGTTTTAGAAACCGATGCGCCATATTTAGCTCCTGTGCCTTATCGCGGAAAACGTAACGAAAGTTTATATATATTAAAGGTGTTAGAGAAGTTGTCTGTGATTTATAATAAATCCATAACTGAAATTGCAGAAATAACCACAAAGAATTCAATAGACATCTTTAATATATAAGTTATGAAAAGTTCGAAAGCCAACATATTACTCATTTATACAGGAGGAACCATTGGGATGGTTAAAGATTTTAAGACCGGGGCATTGAAGGCATTCGATTTTAAAACCTTACTCGATCATATTCCAGAATTACAACTTTTGGATTGTGATATCGATACGGTTTCTTTTGATGAGCCTATTGATTCTAGTAATATGGATATCGATTCTTGGATTCAAATAGCAGATCTTATAGAAGATCAATATGTCGATTTTGATGGTTTCGTGGTGCTTCATGGTAGTGATACCATGAGTTATTCGGCTTCGGCATTAAGTTTTATGTTAGAAAATTTGGATAAACCAGTCATCTTTACAGGTTCTCAATTGCCTATAGGGGATTTAAGAACCGACGCTAAAGAAAATTTGATCACCTCCATACAAGTGGCCTCATTGCAAACTAATGGCAAACCTACTATTCAGGAAGTTTGTTTGTATTTTGAATACAAATTATATCGAGCTAACAGAACAACGAAATTAAATGCCGAAGATTTTCAAGCCTTCTCATCTTTTAATTACCACGATTTGGCAGAATCTGGGGTGCATCTTAAAGTAAACCACAAATACTTGTTTAAACCTCATGCGGATAAAAAGCTGAAGGTTCATAAAAAATTAGACAATAATATAGCTTTAATAAAGGTATATCCTGGTATTACCAAAGCCGTTTTACAGAGCATATTTAATACACCAAATTTGAAGGCTGTAATTATTGAATCTTATGGTGCAGGAAATTGTTCCACCGAAACTTGGTTTTTGAATCTTTTAAAAGAAAATATTTCCAGAGGTATTTATATCATTAATATTACACAATGTGTAGGAGGAAGCGTCATGATGGGGCATTACGAAACGAGTAGTGCTTTAAAAAACATAGGCGTTATCTCAGGAAAAGACATCACGACCGAGGCTGCTCTTGGAAAATTAATGTTTTTACTAGGGCAGAGCATTTCACCTAATCGCTTCAAAACCATGTACGAAACCTCTTTGCGTGGAGAATTGTCTTAAAATTAACTTTCAAAATTTTAGGGTTCAAAGAATTTTTTGTTATTTCATCCCCTGAAAAATTAAGCACATAAATAGAGAGGTGGCCGAGTGGTCGAAGGCGCACGCCTGGAAAGTGTGTATACCCCAAAAGGGTATCGAGGGTTCGAATCCCTTTCTCTCTGCTGTTATTTTTTGCAGTTTAATTGCTTTTTTTTTTTATCTTTAACCCTTTAACTAATAAAATTAAGATCTAGAACATGAAAAGATTATTTTCTATCCTTGCCATAACAGGAATGATGGTATTTGGAACTGCTAATGCAACGACTATTGCAAGTACGACTACTGCGACAGCAGTAGCAACAACGATTACTCAAGATGACGCTGCACCGGCTGAAACTTTAGGGTTTCACCAAGAATTAAAAAAGAGATTTATTGAAGGAGGTCCTGGATTTATGGGGATCGTTTTATTATGTTTAATTCTAGGTTTAGCAATTGCTATTGAGAGAATTATCTTTTTAAACCTTTCTACTACCAATACTAAAAAATTAACTCAAGATGTTGAAGACGCCTTAGCATCAGGTGGTGTTGAAGCTGCTAAAGAGGTTTGTAGAAACACAAAAGGACCTGTGGCATCAATCTATTACCAAGGTTTAGATAGAACTGATGAAGGTCTTGATGCTGTTGAAAAAGCTGTTGTAGCTTACGGTGGTGTACAAATGGGACAATTAGAAAAGAACGTATCATGGATATCTTTATTTATCGCACTTGCACCAATGCTTGGTTTCATGGGTACGGTAATTGGTATGATTCAAGCCTTTGATAAAATTGAAGCTGCTGGTGACATGCAACCTTCTCTTGTAGCTGGTGGTATTAAAGTAGCACTTTTAACAACAGTATTTGGTCTTGTAGTAGCGATTATACTTCAAATTTTTTACAATTACATTATTGCTAAGATTGATAGTATCGTTAACAACATGGAAGATGCTTCTATTACGTTAATGGATCTATTAATCAGACACAAAAAGTAAGAGTAACAAATTTAAAAGACTAAAATTATGGGTTTACATAAAGTATTAAAAATAGTGGCTTTCGCTCTTGCTATTATTGGTGCCATTTTCGCACTAATGATTATGGCAGGTGATGATGAGACTGCTTTAAGTATGAGTGGAAACATGCTGTATATTGCCTACATCGTATTAGGTATCGTATTGTTACTTGTATTATTGTTTGTAATTAAAGGTCTGTTTGCTGGAAATATTAAAAAGACAATCATGACTGTTGGTGTTTTTGCACTAATTATTGCGATTTCTTACGGAATATCTTCTGGAACAGATTTAAACTTAAAACCTTTTACAGATAAAGGTTTAGATATCACTGAAGCAACATCTAAAAATGTTGGAGCTGGATTGTATGCATTTTACATCCTTGCAGCTTTAGCTATTGGATCAATGCTTTACGGTGGAGCGAAAAAATTATTTAATAAATAAAATTATGGCGAAAAGAGCATCACCAGAAGTAAATGCAGGCTCTATGGCCGATATCGCGTTCTTACTATTAATATTTTTCTTAGTAACAACAACTATTGAAACAGATTCAGGTATTAACCGTAAACTTCCTCCAATGGAAGAATCTGATGTCGATGTTGTTATCAAGCAAAAAAATATCTTCACTGTTTTATTAAATGGTAAAGACCAATTGCTTGTTGAAGATGAACTTATGGAGCTTAAAGATTTAAGACAAGCTGCTAAGGAGTTTTTAGATAATGGCGGGGATAGAACATGTGATTATTGTTCAGGAAAAAAGGATCTAGCCTCATCGGATAATCCCGATAAAGCTATTATTTCGCTTAAGAATGAACGTGAGACCTCTTATAAAACTTATATTGCTGTACAAAATGAATTGGTAGCGGCATATAACGAATTAAGAGATGCAAGGGCGCAATCATTATACGGGAAATCATTTAAAGAAATGGAAGCCAACTATAATGATGTTAACTGGCCTGGGAATAAAGAAAAGTTAAAGGAACAAATTGACCAAATTAAGCTTGATTATCCTCAAAAACTTTCAGAAGTTCAATAGATTAAAATAACGTTTAAACTATATGTCTAAATTTAAAAAGAAAAAAGACGGAGGCGTACCTGCAGTAAACACGGCAGCTTTACCTGATATTGTATTTATGTTATTATTCTTCTTTATGGTGGCCACTGTAATGAGGCAAAACACTTTAATGATTGAGAATAATTTACCTTTTGCAGATCAAGTAGAAAAGCTAGATAAAAAAGACTTGGTAATGTATATCTATGCAGGAAAACCAAGTACAAATTATAAGCAATACGGTACAGAAGCTAAAATTCAGTTGAATGATAAGTTTGCCGATGTTAAAGAAATTGCAGCTTTTATCGCTGCAGAGCGAGCTTCTAAAAGAGAAGAATTAATTCCTTTTTTAACCACTGCTTTAAAAGTAGATAAAGGTGCCAATATGGGATTAATTAGTGATATTAAACAAGAACTACGTAAGGTTAATGCCCTTAAAATAAACTACACAACCAAAAAAGGTAGTGTGTTTGGAAGAGATTAATTTACATTCTTAATTTTATAATAAAAGGCGTTTTGAAAAAATCAAAACGCCTTTTATTTTTTAATACCTTTAATGTTTTAATTTTAAACCTATTCTGATTTAATGAAGTACTTGTTCTTTACATTATGTCTTCTTTACAGTTTATGCCCTTGTATGGCGCAAGAAATCACTTCAGTAAAAGTGGATTCGCTTTATAAAGAGGACCATTTTTATGTTGGAATAACCTATAATCTTATTGGTAAGCGACCAGAAGCATTATCTCAAAATGGTTTTTCATGGAGTTTGAGTTTGGGGTTTATTAAAGATATGCCCATTAATAAAGCAAGAAATAAAGCTTTTGGAGTTGGACTAGGCTATGCAACCGATTCCTATAACCACAATTTATTAGTGAGCGAGGATAATAGCGGGGGTTTTATATATGAGGTTATCAATGATGGTAGTTCCTTTACTATAAATAAATTCACCTTTCACCTCATCGAATTGCCTATAGAATATCGTTGGCGGACCTCGACATCTACCGAATCTGCCTTTTGGAGGATTTATACAGGTGTAAAATTTGGCTATGCTATTAGTAATATTTCCAATTATCAAGGAGATTTAGGAAGTTTTCGGTATACAAATAATTCCCAATTTAATAATTTTCAATATGGCTTAACCTTAAGTGTGGGCTATAACACATGGAATTTACATGTAAATTATCTGCTTAATCCCTTATTTAGTGATTCAGCAAAACTAGATGGAAATGCCATAGATATGAGTATCATTAAAATGGGGCTTATATTTTATATTCTGTAATATAGCATATTTTGAGAATCAAGAACACCTTAACAATTTTCCTGTTTTCGATTTTAGCGTTTAGTTGCTCAAGAAATGCTTTTGAAAACACAATGCTATACTTGGAGTTTGATAAGGAAACGTATCAGTCTACTGACAATTTTGAATTGATCATTAAAGTTTACCCAATCGAGGTAGAAAAAACTATTCGATTTTATAAAGACTTAAATAATATTGAGATTTCATTTGAACGAAATGTAGAAGAATTTAAATCCCGAGAGGAATTAAATACACGATTCATTGAAGGTCCACCTACATTCGGAGAAGACAGCGAATATATTGACGAATTTACCATTTCAAAGGAAAAACCATTTGGAAAAATATTTTTGGGAACTATATCTGAATCGATAAACGAAATTGTATTTGAAATTCCTGAGTTGAACATAAAGAACAAAATAGAAAAATTCTTTATATAGAAAAATCCAAATATTTTAATAAAAGGAAAATGTAGAACAGTTTATGGAGGAAAGTACAAACCTTTTATCTCAAAGGAAATAAAAGTAATATTGGAATAAAAATATACTACAAAAGGGTATGTAATTTATGGTTTGTTTGAGCTTACTTACCGATATTCATGCGTAATTTTCTAAACAAATGTTATTTTCTAGATTGATTGCTCACACACACAACTAAACACTTGATTATTGCTCTTTAGATAAATAATATTTCAATTTTTTACAGCCAATAGGGTACAAGTATCAATTGAGGAATAAAGCCTATAAAAGCGCCTATAACGAGTTCTATAGCATTGTGGGCTTTATAGTGTAGCCTGGAAGTGGCTACAGCGCCTATTATTAGTGCCATTAAAGCTAAAGTGCCGTTTATATTAATGCTGTAATGTATACTAAGTGCTACGAAGTACATGGCCAAGCCCGTTACTCCAATCATATGAATACTAGCCTTAAAGCCAAACATGGCTAAGCACAGACAGGCCATATTTGAAATGAGAATGCCTACAAAGAAAAAGTAAATCTCAATGGATTGATTGGGGGTTGTAATTCTTTTTATCACCAAAAGTAAAATGATACAATTTAGCATTAAAGGCAACACCCTTTGCCTGGCTGTTTCTAAACGAATACTGTTGACACGCCCTGTAATCTTTAGTAATAAATACAGTAAAATAGGCAGGATAACAGTTAAAATAAATAAGGAAATTAATTTCGCTGAAATGATATCAAAAGGAATAAACCGTGGTGACTTAGCAAAATAAAACGCTACACCTGCGATGGGCATTAATAGCGGATGAAAAATATACGAAATACTCTTTATTAGTTTATCCATTATATTTTTTTACGTAAGCGCGCTACAGGAATGTCTAATTGTTCTCTGTATTTTGCCACGGTTCTTCTCGCGATTGGGTATCCTTTGTCCTTAAGGATTGACGCTAGGGTTTCGTCGGTTAATGGTTTTTTCTTGTTTTCATCTTCAATAACTGTTTCAAGAATTTTTTTGATTTCTCGCGTTGAAACATCTTCACCTTGATCATTTTTCATCGATTCCGAAAAGAATTCTTTGATGAGTTTGGTGCCATAAGGGGTATCGACATATTTACTGTTGGCAACCCGTGATACGGTCGAGACATCCATAGAAATTTCGTCAGCAATATCTTTTAGGATCATAGGTTTCAGGTTGCGTTCATCTCCTGTTAGAAAGTAATCTTTTTGATAATTCATGATGGCACTCATGGTTACAAAAAGGGTTTGTTGACGCTGTTTAATGGCTTCAATAAACCATTTTGCGGCATCTAATTTTTGCTTGATGAACATTACCGCATCTTTTTGCGATTTAGACTTCTCTTTAGAGTCTTTATAACCCTTAAGCATGTTGTTATATTCTCTAGAGACATGAAGTTCGGGAGCGTTTCTTCCGTTAAGAGACAATTCTAATTCACCATCTACAATTTTAATCGCAAAATCTGGAACGACGTGCTCTACAATTCGATTATTCCCTGCGTAAGATCCGCCGGGTTTCGGATTTAAATGCTCAATTTCAGTGATCGCACCTTTAAGTTGTTCTTCGGTAATATTAAATTTTTGAATCAATTTTTTGTAATGCTTCTTAGTAAATTGATCAAAAGCATTATCAATAATGGCAATAGCCAAATCGGTATCTTCCGTTTTATTTTTTCGGTGTAATTGTATGCTTAAACACTCTTGTAAATTGCGTGCGCCAACACCAGCAGGGTCTAATTGGTGTACAATTTTAAGCACTTTTAATATGGCTTCTTCACTGGTGTAAACATTTTGAGTGAAGGCCAAATCGTCCATAATATCACTTATTTCACGCCGGATGTATCCACTTTCATCGACACTACCCACTAAAAATTCAGCGATATCACGCTCTTCATCCGATAATCTATATGTGTTTAACTGATTAATTAAATATTGGGTAAACGATGTTCCAGCAGCATAAGGCATGGTTTTTTCTTCGTCGTCGCTGCTGTAATTGTTGGCTTGCGTTCGGTATTCTGGGATCTCGTCGTCACTTAAATATTCGTCAACATTAATATCATCGGTATTGATGGATTCGTTGTCGTTATATTCTTCAGATGAATTATCAAATTCGGAGTCTAGGTCGTTTAAGGCTTCTTCTTTACCACCCTCTAAGGCAGGGTTTTCTTCTAACTCTTGCTTTAAACGCTGTTCAAAAGCTTGCGTAGGCAGTTGTATCAATTTCATTAATTGAATTTGCTGCGGCGACAGTTTTTGAGATAATTTAAATTGTAAATGTTGTTTAAGCATGATTTGAAATTACATTAATCAAAAATAATTAAAATCGCTTAATAAGTGGAATAGATCGTATGCTTTCTTCTATTAGAATTATTGTTGTCCGATAAAAAACAGAATTAGCTAAAAAAGCTTTGGTGTTGGCCTTTTTTATTGATCGCACTCTTTATTTTGAAAACAGAACCTCCTTATGGGTCAAAAAGGCTTAATTGCCCAATGTTTTTGGTTGTAATCTCTTCCCAATTAGCTTCTGGGTTTTTCAGGAATTTGAACAAATCGATATATGTCATCAAATGGTATCGTATGACGGACATCATATTGGAATAAGCCCAGTTTCTTTGGGCTTTTCTTTGGATCACAAGCATAATGAGCTGGATTATCAAACTGACCCAGATTTGTATTTCGATGGCATTTTGATTGTCTCCCAAAAAATACTTTAGCGGAAAGTTCTGTTTAAGCCGCTTGAACATCGTCTCAATCTGCCACCTATTTTTATAGATGTCGGCTATTTTGTCTGCATCAAGATCATAATTATTAGTGATGAACTCATAAACTTTTTGGTGCTTTTCGTGCCAAAAAGCGATTCTCCTCAGGGAAAAAGCATTGCCGTTTTTGTCCGTAAGCCCTATTTTTTCGTCCTTTAAGACAGCATCGTCCACTTTATTGGAGATATCAAACTCTTCAAGGCTTGTATAGCGAGCATTGTCCTTTTGCCGAGTCACAAAGTAAACATCTTCCAGTGTCCATTTTTGGTATTGCTCATAATCCACATACCCTTTGTCAAAAACCACATAAGAGCCCTTCTTGAGTTCCAGGTCTTTTAAAAAGGTGTGGTCGTGGGTGGCCGCGCTTGAAAACTTAATCAGACAAGGAACGTCTTCCATGGCGTTTATCATAGTATGCATCTTGATACCTCCTTTCTTTTTGCCGTTGAGCGGGTTCCTTCCTACACCTTTAAGAATGTCGCTAAATAGGGGTATGGTCGAGGAATCAACGATTTTAAGGTTCTTCACTGCAGGTTCTAAGGGTCTGCTGTCCGATAAAAAGCGATGGTAACGTTTGTAGAGTAAATGATAAATATCGGCAAATACTTCAGAGCTTCTTCTCCTGTTAGCATCTGACAAGGTACTGCGTTTTGGAAAGTCCGTGAGTCCTAGATGGTTGATCTTTCCCTCGCAGGCAAGCATAATACTGGAAACCTCACGAAGTGAGCTACAGCCACTGATCACGGTAAATACCATAGTGGCCAAATGCTCATAGGTGGTAAACTTTTTGGTATAGCGATCGCTGTTGTGCTTTTTGGCTGTCCGATGAACATCTTTGGGCAAAATGAAATTTAATACCTGTTTGATTATGGGGTGTCCGCTAAAGTTTTTACTTTTATTCATATCTTGGATGTGTGATAACTTCAAGATACAAAATAAGCGGGAAATCCTATCTTGGAAATCCCGCTTTTTAAATCTTTTATCGGACACTAATGTATTAGAATTAAAGCTATTTCCAAAGAGAAGCATAAATCCCATGACTTACAGCTTTTTTGCTAGCATGGGATGTTTAGGCTACTTAGCATATTAATGCTCTAAGTTATATGATGGGTATGTTTTAATGAGATACTTCTAGTTTTTTGAACCAGAAAATTTTTAAAACTCCGCGTTTTGAGGCGTTCTAGGAAAAGGAATAACATCTCTAATATTACTCATACCTGTGGCAAACATAACTAAACGTTCGAAGCCCAGTCCAAAGCCTGAATGCACAGCCGTTCCAAATTTACGTAAATCCAAATACCACCACAGTTCTTCTTCCGGTATATTTATAGCCGCCATTTTTTCTTTTAAAATGTCTAAACGCTCTTCACGTTGCGCACCACCAACAATCTCGCCAATTCCAGGGAATAGAATGTCCATGGCTCTAACCGTTTTACCATCGTCGTTTAAACGCATGTAAAAAGCTTTTATGTTTGCTGGATAGTCAAATAAAATTACCGGACATTTAAAGTGTTTCTCTACAAGGTAGCGTTCGTGCTCACTTTGTAAATCGGTACCCCATTCGTTAATAAGGTATTTAAATTTCTTTTTCTTATTGGGTTTACAATTGCGAAGAATATCAATAGCTTCGGTATAACTTACGCGTTTAAAATGGTTGTCGGTTACAAAGTTTAATTTTTCAATTAAAGTCATGTCGCTACGCTCAGCCTGGGGTTTCTTTTTGTCCTCATCTTGTAAGCGTTTATCCAAAAACTCCAAATCTTCACGATTGTGTTCTAAGATGTATTTGATAACCGATTTCATAAATTCTTCGGCCAAATCCATATTACCAGCTAAATCCATAAAGGCAACTTCAGGTTCAATCATCCAAAACTCAGCCAAATGGCGTGATGTATTTGAATTTTCAGCTCTAAACGTAGGGCCAAAGGTGTAAACTTTACCTAAAGACATCGCATAGGTTTCAGCTTCTAATTGCCCTGAAACCGTTAAATTGGTTTCCTTTCCGAAGAAATCTTTAGTGTAATCTACTTTACCCTCTTCGGTTAGCGGCGGATTTTTAGGGTCTAAACTTGATACTTTAAACATTTCACCAGCGCCTTCAGCATCACTTCCAGTAATAATAGGTGAATGCATATAGTAAAACCCATTTTCATTAAAATATTTATGAATGGCAAATGAAAGCGACGATCTTAAACGCATTACGGCACTAAAAGTATTGGTTCTGGTTCGTAAATGGGCATTTTCTCTTAAAAATTCGAAAGAGTGTTTTTTAGGTTGAATAGGGTAAGTTTCAGGATCAGAATCACCTAGAATTTCAAGGTTTGCCACCTGAATTTCTACACTTTGCCCTTTTCCCTGACTTTCTACTAGTTCACCCTTTATATGCACGGCAGCACCTGTAGTGACACGTTTTAGAGTAGCTTCATCAAACTTTTCGAAATCTACTACACATTGTATATTATTTATGGTAGAACCATCATTTAAAGCAATAAAACGGTTTGCTCTAAAAGTCCTTACCCATCCTTTAATTTCCACTTCTGGGATTACTGTATTCTGTGATAATAATTCTGAAATGGTTTTCGGTTGCATAGGTTTAAGTTTTGAACTGTAAATATAAAGCATTATATCATTAAAATTGAAATAATAAATCTAAAAATAGATACTGAATTTTTAATTATATGCTCTAAAAGGTGTTAAATTGTAATCGGTGAGTATTATTAATTCGTTGTGTTTTTATCGTTATCCTCTTTTGGAATGACGTCGATAGCCGGTTTTTTAAACTCTTTTTTGTTTGCAATATTACGTTCTAAAGACAGTAATAATGACGGTAAAAGCAGTAGGTTGGCTAACATGGCAAACAGTAAAGTTGCCGAAACTAAGGCGCCTAAAGCTACGGTACCTCCAAAACTAGAAATGGTAAAGACAGAGAACCCAAAGAAAAGTACGATAGAGGTATAGAACATGCTCACGCCAGTTTCGCGTAAGGCCCCGTAAACCGATACTTTTATTTTCCATTTATTGGCTTGTAACTCTTGACGGTATTTTGCTAAAAAGTGAATGGTATCATCTACCGATATGCCGAAGGCAATACTAAACACTAAAATGGTTGATGGTTTTAACGGCACCCCCAAATAGCCCATTAATCCAGCGGTAATAACCAGGGGAAGTAGGTTGGGAATTAAAGAGATAATAATCATCTTTCCTGAGCGGAACATAAAAGCCATAAATAAGGCGATTAAAACAATGGCGAGTGATAGAGAAATGACTAAGTTTTTAACCAAATATTTGGTCCCTTTCTGGAAAACCAGTGCTTTTCCGGTCATGGTCACATCGTAACGCTCCTTAGGAAAGGTTTTATCAATTTTAGTTTGTAGGTTTTCCTCGATACGTTCCATCTTATCGGTACCAATATCCTTCATGAAAGTGGTGATACGTGCATATCGACCAGTAGAATCAACGAAGTTTTTTAATAAATCGATATCCGAATTTGATGTCGAATTTTTAGCGTAAGAAAGTATGAAACTATTTTCTTGAGCTGTAGGTAATTGATAGTATTTAGGATTTCCGTTATAGTAAGCTTGTTTCGAATATTTTACTAAACCGACGACCGAAACAGGTTTCGATAATTCTGGAATGTCATTAATAAGTTCTTCTAACTCGTTAATGCGTTTTATGGTAGACCGTTTCATGACACCCTTTTTTCGTTTGGTGTCAATCATGATTTCAACAGGCATAATACCATTAAATTCTTGTTCAAAGAAACGAATGTCTTTAACAAACCCAGATTTTTGAGGCATGTCTTCAATAAGACTACCTGATATTTTAATTTGGTAAACACCAATAATACTGGCAATAAGTAAAACAAGAGAGGTGATATATATGGTAATACGGCGGTGTTTTACCATGCGTTCCATCCAATTTACAAACCCACCAATCCAGCGTCTATTAAGGTGTTCTAAATGGCGGTCTTTAGGAAATGGTAAAAACGTGTAAATAATAGGGATGATAAGTAAACATAGCATAAAAATAGCCAGAATACTTAGGGATGCTACGATACCAAATTCTTTTAAAAGCTTACTTTCGGTGAGTATAAAAGTGGCAAATCCAGAAGCGGTAGTCACATTGGTCATTAACGTCGCATTACCAACTTTTGTAATAACGCGTTGTAATGATTTTACTTTGTTACCATGCAGATTAACTTCATGCTGATATTTGTTTATTAGGAAGATACAGTTAGGTATTCCAATAACAATAATAAGCGGCGGAATTAAGGCGGTTAAAACCGTTATCTCATATTCCAGGAAACCCAAAATACCAAAGGTCCACATTACGCCAATACAAACTACAACTATAGAAATAAGCGTGGCTCTAAATGATCTAAAGAAGAAGAAAAATATAAGCGAGGTAACTAATAAGGCTGCTAAAAGAAAGAGTCCGATTTCGTCAATAATATTTTGCGCATTAAGCGTTCTAATATAGGGCATTCCTGAAGCATGAACCTTTAAATTATAAGCTTCTTCGAAAGCCTTTACCTTAGGAATAAAATCGTTGAGAATATAATTTTTACGGACAGCTGTGTTTACAATGTCCTTTCTTAAATAAATGGCCGACCTAATGGTTTTGGTTTCCTTGTTGAATAAAAAACCATCGTAAAAAGGATATTTTTCAAATAAATCGGATTGCAGCTTTTCAATTTCAGCAATAGAGCTTACCGAATCTTTAATGAAAGGCTCTAGTTTGAATTTTTCGTGTTCGCTATCTTTTACAAGTTTTTGAAGATCTTTAATAGATAGCACCGATTCAACTTCTGGCGCCGATTTAAATGAGGTGGTTAGTTTGTTCCAAGCATTTAACTTTTCAACCGTAAAGAGACTAGGATCTTTAACTCCGAGAATGATAAGGTTGCCTTCCTCACCAAAAGTTTCTAAGAATTTGTTGTATGCTAAATTTACTTCATGATCGTCTGGGAGTAAATTGGCCTCGGTATTGGTGAAGCGCATGTTTTTCCAATTCAAGCTTAAAAGGAAAGTCGCTGTGATAATACAAATGAGTATTATGATTTTATTTCGTAAAATGAGTCTAGCGACTGCGTCCCAAAAGTCTTCGGTAAATAGTTTAAGCATGCTTTATTTTAAAGAGGGCAAAGGTAGAAAAAAGGAGCATAATACCTTAAAATGAGACGTTAAATGTGAATTTAAAAGCAATGTTGTCGCTAAATGTAGGGAGGTAATAGGCGCCATAGCGGTAAGTAAAACTTAAACCAAAGCCGTAAAGTAGTTTGTTGATTTCAAAACCAGATTCGGTATAGCCGTAATTTAAAGTGTCAAAAGTAACGTTTTGATGCCGGTCAATGTTGTCCATATCGCCCAATGCATAACGGGTTATTAATACAACTTGAGGTCTATAACGTTCTGTAACCCGAAAAGGTTTGATGAAGTATTTTAATTGACATGTGAAAAATTTATCTGAAAAGAATTCATTGAAATACATGGTTTCAAAACTATTTAAACCAGCAACTGAAAAGCGTTGCAGAATCTGTTCCTTTCTAATATTGTTGGGGTAAGCGTGGTATAAATGGGTTAGGGGTGTATCGCCAATAGCCATGCCTGAAACGAGAATGACTTGTGCCATATGGCTTTTTTTATGACCCAACTCAAAAATGGTTCTAAAATCTAATTTTGTAAAATTAAAATCGCCTTTAAAAACATCATGAAAACTTTTGGTGTACTGGAATGAAAATTTTGGAAAGCCCGATTTTACTTCTTGTGTTCCTAAAGGCATTGCCTTAAATTTACTAAAGGGGCTCCACTGAAATCCAACAATGGTCGTGCTTAAATGAAAGCTGTTATAAGTTTGATTGTCTAATTCGTAAGCGTAATCGTAAGTGGGATCGATGTTACTAACTGCAAAATCCACCTTACTTAAGAGGTGATCGGATATTTGATGTTCTAAAGTTAGGGATGTCGTGATGTGTTTATGAAACAAATCGATGTTGAGTAATCGGGGTTCGAAAAACTGAAAGACACGATCGTCGGTAATGTACTTTGTACTCCCTGTTTCCTGTAGGTCGTCGGTATAGCTTAGGTTTAACCAGGTGTTTGATTCCTTAATTAAGCGCATGCCGCCGCCAAGGCTGTATTTAAAGCGGTGGTCTTTAAAACCGTAGACTACATAACTGTTTAAACGGTATTTATCGGAAAAATCCTTATTTGTAACACCTCCAACTCCTGTTCTAATCCCTTCATATTGATTAAATTTTATGAGGTATCTTAAATCAAAATTGAAATATTTGGTAGGAAAATAGCCCGTGCCAATACTTTTTAAGAGCAGATGCTTTTTTAATGTGTCTTTTGAAGTTTTTTGTGGTTGCTCGGTAAATGATTGCGCTTCCACAAAGGTAGAGCCAAATAGAAGCAACATTAAAAACGTACATTTTTTTAGCATTAGGGCCGACTGAAAATAAGGATTTAAAAAAGGCGACAATACTGTCGCTTTTTTATATTATACGGTCATGATTTCTTTTTCTTTATTCTCGAAGACCTCGTCAACTTTTTTAACGTATTTATCAGTTAATTGTTGTACATCTATTTCGGCATTCTTTTTTAAATCTTCCGAAATGTCGTCGTTTTTCTTAAGATCGTTATTGGCTTCTTTACGCGCCGATCTAATACTTACTTTAGCATCTTCGGCTTCAGCTTTGGCTTGTTTAGCTAAATCTTTACGACGCTCTTCCGTTAATGGTGGTACGTTTATAATGATGGTTTCGCCATTATTCATAGGATTAAAACCAAGATTAGAATAAGCAATACCACGCTCAATTTCTTGCAACATGTTTTTTTCCCATGGCTGTACTGTAATGGTTCTTCCGTCTGGTGTATTTACGTTGGCTACTTGGCTTAAAGGTGTTTGCGAACCGTAGTAATCGACCATCACACTACCTAACATGGCAGGACTCGCTTTACCAGCTCTAATGTTTACAAATTGTTTTTCTAAATGAGTAATGGCATTTTCCATTGCCTCTTTAGTACTGTCTAATATAAATTTAATGTCTTCGTCCATGATTTTAAAATTCTTGTATTAAATCAAAAAAAGTAAGTCTTATATGTTAACAACGGTTCCAATATTTTCGCCAGAAACAACTTTAAGTAAGTTGCCTGTGGTATTCATATCAAAAACAATAATTGGTAATTCGTTTTCTTGGCTTAAGGTAAAGGCTGTTGTATCCATAACTTTAAGGCCTTTACGTAACACATCATCAAAAGTGATGCTGTTAAATTTAACGGCTGTTTTATCTTTTTCAGGATCTGCATTGTAAATACCATCTACACGTGTTCCTTTTAAAATAACATCCGCTTCAATTTCAATAGCTCTTAAAACGGCTGCAGAATCGGTTGTAAAATAAGGATTCCCTGTACCACCTCCAAAAATAACAACGCGTCCCTTTTCAAGGTGACGAATGGCTTTTCTACGAATAAACGGTTCGGCAACCTCGTTAATTTTTATAGCCGATTGTAATCGTGTAGGAATGTCTACATCTTCTAAAGCCCCTTGTAAAGCCAAGCCATTAATAACTGTGGCTAACATGCCCATATGGTCCCCTTGTACACGATCCATACCTTTACTTGCTCCAGCAACACCTCTAAATATATTGCCACCACCAATTACAATGGCAACTTCCACACCTTTGTCGGTAATGGTTTTAATATCTTGAGCATATTCTGCTAAACGATCTGGGTCGATGCCGTATTGGCGATTTCCCATTAAGGCTTCACCTGAGAGTTTTAGGAGTATTCTTTTGTATTTCATGGAATGGATTAATCTGTTAAAGGTTCTCGCTTTCGCGGAAATTAAAGTTTAGCAAAATTACATAAAATTTTTATTTTTTTGAATTTATATGAATTTAGAATTTAGTTATAAAAAAACCACCACTCTAAACTTTAGAGTGGTGGTTTGTGTATGTATAGATATTCTGGCTTTCGCGGAAATTTATTATCCTACAGAAGCACGTTTAAATCCAGAGATGGCAACTTCACCGTAAGAAGAAACATATTCAGCTACAGTTTTCTTTTCATCTTTAATGAATTTTTGATCTAATAAACACTGCTCTTGATCTAAAGTGGTGTTATCAGAGATAAAACGTTGCATTTTACCTGGTAAGATGTTACCCCAAATTTTCTCTGGTTTCCCTTCAGCAGCTAACTCAGCTTTTGCAGCTTCTTCAGCAGCAGCAAGAACTTCAGGAGTTAATTGTTGCATAGAGATGTACTGAGGTACGTTTTTAAGCGTTTTTCCTAAACGACCTAATTCGATATTATCTTTTTCGATAACGGCGATTCTAGCTTCAGTTTCAGAAGCTACATAAGCAGGATCAAAATCTTTGTAAGATAATGAAGTTGCTCCCATAGAAGCTACTTGCATCGCTACATCTTTAACTAAAGTTTCAGCGTTATCAACTTTTGCAGTTAAACCTACTAAAGCAGCAATTTTGTTAATATGTACGTAAGTACCAACATAAGCAGCTTCTAATTTTTCAAAAGAAGTGATGTCTAGTTTTTCACCAATAACACCAGTTTGCTCAACTAATTTTTCTGCAACAGTCATACCACCAAAATCGGCAGCTAAAAATGCTTCTTTAGAAGTTGTATTTAAAGCGATATCAGCTAATTGGTTTGCTAACGCTAAAAAGTTTTCGTTTTTACCAACAAAATCAGTTTCACAACCTAAAACAATAGCAACACCAGCAGTTTGGTCTGCATTAATTTTAGCTACAGCAGCACCTTCAGAAGAATCTCTGTCGGCTCTTTTTTCTGCTACTTTTTGTCCTTTTTTACGTAAAACTTCGATTGCTTTATCAAAGTTACCTTCAGCTTCAACTAAAGCTTTTTTGCAGTCCATCATTCCTGCACCAGTTGCTTGTCTTAATTTGTTAACTTCAGCCGCTGTTACTTTTACTGTAGTACTCATAGTGATTATAATTTAAAAAAGTCGTTCAATACATTTTCTGTAAAGAAAAGAACTAAACGACTTATTTGTGTTGTGTAAATGTTATTTATTCTTCTTCTTCAGCAGTTGCTTTAGCTTTAGGTGCTGCTTTAGCTTTAGGCGCATCGTCCTTAGCTGAAGCATCTTTCTCTGCTTTGCGTTCTGCTAAACCTCCTGCGATTGCAGATGATACGTGAGATAAAATTTTATCTATCGATTTAGAAGCGTCATCATTTGCAGGAATTACATAATCAACTTGACGTGGGTCAGAGTTGGTATCAACCATTGCAAAAATTGGAATGTTTAATTTTTGAGCTTCTTTAATCGCGATATGCTCACGCTTAATATCAACAACAAATAAAGCACCTGGTAAACGCGTCATATCGGTAATAGAACCTAAGTTTTTCTCTAACTTAGCTCTTAAACGATCAACTTGTAAACGCTCTTTTTTAGATAAAGTCATGAAAGTACCGTCTTTCTTCATTCTATCGATAGAAGCCATTTTCTTAACAGCTTTTCTAATAGTTACGAAGTTAGTTAACATACCACCTGGCCATCTTTCAGTGATGTAAGGCATGTTAATGTCTCCAGCTTTTTCAGCTACGATATCTTTAGCTTGCTTTTTTGTTGCAACGAATAAAATTTTACGACCAGATGCTGCAATTTTAGCAAGTGCTGCACCAGCTTCTTCAATTTTAGCCGCTGTTTTGTATAGGTTAATAATGTGGATGCCGTTACGCTCCATGTATACGTAAGGCGCCATGTTTGGATCCCACTTACGTGTAAGGTGTCCGAAATGTACACCTGCTTCAAGTAATTCTTTTACTTCTACTGCCATTTTTGTAATAGTTTACGTTCTTTTAAATTAGCAATGTTCCGTTCGGTTTTCGGCTGTTAAGCTTCGGCCTTTGGCTTCATTTAGATGCTAAACTTTCAATTCTGAATTCGATTCAGAATCTTTTTAAATTAAATTGATACTCTGAAAAATTCCAGAGTGTTTATTTTGAATATGGATGTAAACCTATAAAGGTGTTGAAACATGTTCAAAAGATGCTGAACCAAGTTCAGCATGAGTATATTAACGTTTCGAGAATTGGAATTTCTTACGCGCTTTCTTCTGACCGAATTTCTTACGCTCTACCATTCTTGGATCTCTAGTTAATAAACCTTCTGGCTTAAGTGTTAATCTGTTCTCAGCATCAACCTCACACATAGCGCGAGAAATTGCTAAACGAACAGCTTCTGCTTGTCCAGTAATACCACCTCCATATACATTTACTGTAATATCAAAGTTGCTGTCATTGTTAGTCAAAACTAAAGGCTGCTTTACTTTGTACTGTAATGTAGCTGTAGTAAAGTAGTTAGTTAAGTCTTTTTTGTTAATCGTAATGTTACCGCTTCCCGCAGAAACATAAGCACGAGCAACAGCCGTCTTTCTACGGCCGATTTTGTGAATTACTTCCATTTACTTGAATTCGTTTAAGTTAATTGTTTTTGGCTTTTGTGCTGCATGAGCATGTTCTGAACCAACAACAACTGTTAGATTACGGAATAAATTTGCACCTAATTTGTTTTTAGGTAACATTCCTTTAACTGATTTCTCTACTACTCTTGCAGGATCTTTTCCGTACAATTCTGTAGCAGTTAAACTTCTTTGACCACCTGGGTATCCTGTGTGACGAATGTACGTTTTGTCGTTCCATTTGTTACCAGATAACGTGATTTTTTCAGCATTGATAATGATTACATTATCTCCGCAATCCACGTGAGGTGTGAAGTTAGGCTTGTGTTTACCTCTTAAAAGTTTTGCAACTTTAGAAGCTAAACGTCCAAGCGCTTGACCTTCAGCATCAACAACTACCCACTGCTTATCTGCAGTAGCTTTGTTTGCTGAAATCGTTTTGTAGCTTAATGTGTCCACACTAATTATTTTTAATTATTAAACATTCCTCTCTTAAAAAGAGTTTGCAAATTTACGATTATATATTTGATTACCAAATAGTGAGCTCACTTATTTTTAATTGTACTTATTAACTGATTTTGAATTCATTATAAGCCTTTTAAATTGAAAATCATTTTTAGTTAAATATTTGTTTTTCAAGACCATGCTTTTATTAGTTTTGCAGCTTTAAATTTTTGTATATGATTTCAGTAGATAATTTAGCCGTAGAGTTTAGCGGACATGCCTTGTTCAGTGACGTGTCATTTACCATAAATGCCAACGATAAAATTGCATTAATGGGGAAGAATGGTGCAGGAAAATCTACCATGATGAAAATTATTGCAGGAGAACAAAGCCCGACAAGAGGCAACGTGCGTTTTCCTAAGGATGCTGTAATTGCCTATTTGCCACAACATTTATTAACGGAAGATAATACCACCGTTTTCGATGAAGCTTCTAAAGCCTTTAGTCACGTGTTCGAAATGCGTCAGGAAATGGAAGCTTTAAATAAGCAACTAGAAACACGTACGGATTATGAATCGGATGAATATATGAAAATCATAGAACGGGTTTCCGATCTTGGCGAGAAATATTATGCCTTAGAAGATGTGAATTACGATGCTGAAGTTGAAAAGGCATTAAAAGGACTTGGATTTAAGCAAGAAGATTTTACAAGATTAACCAACGAATTTAGTGGCGGATGGCGTATGCGTATCGAGCTGGCTAAAATATTACTACAAAAGCCCGATTTAATCCTTTTAGATGAGCCAACCAATCATATAGATATAGAGTCGGTTATTTGGTTGGAAGATTTTTTACTGAATAAAGCTAATGCCGTCGTGGTGATTTCACACGATAAAACCTTTATTGATAATATTACCAATAGAACTATTGAAGTGACTATGGGGCGTATTTACGATTACAAAGCCAATTACTCCCATTATTTACAATTGCGGGAAGAGCGTAGAGCGCATCAAATAAAAGCTTACGAAGAGCAGCAAAAATTTATTGCCGATAATATGGCCTTTATCGAACGCTTTAAAGGAACGTATTCTAAAACCAATCAGGTGAATTCGCGCGAGCGTATGCTTGAAAAGTTAGAGATTATTGAAGTAGACGATATCGATACTTCGGCCTTAAAATTACGTTTCCCTAAAACCCAGCGTTCAGGTGACTATCCTATTACAGTAAAAGAGGTGTCGAAATCATACGGCCATCATGTGGTGTTTAAGAATGCCAGCATGTCTATTGCAAGAGGTGAAAAAGTGTGTTTCGTAGGTCGTAATGGTGAAGGGAAATCGACCATGATTAAAGCTATTTTAGGTGAAATTGAGGTTGAAGGTACCTGTGCACTAGGTCATAATGTACAGGTGGGCTACTTTGCACAAAACCAAGCCGCCTTGTTAGATGAAGAACTTACCGTATTTCAAACCGTTGATGAAGTCGCTCAAGGCGATGTGCGAAAGCAAATTAAAAACATTTTAGGACGCTTTATGTTTAAAGGCGATGTTATCGATAAAAAAGTTGGCGTGCTTTCTGGTGGTGAAAAAACCAGATTAGCCATGGTGAAATTATTATTAGAGCCCGTAAACTTGCTGATTCTCGATGAGCCTACTAACCACTTAGATTTAAAATCGAAGGATGTTTTAAAAGAAGCCTTATTAGATTTTGATGGTACTTTGGTTTTGGTTTCGCACGATAGAGATTTTCTTCAAGGCTTATCTAAAAAAGTATTCGAATTTAAAGACCAACGTGTTATCGAGCATTTTGAAACGATTGACGATTTCTTAGTTAGAAACCGTATTGAGAGTTTGAAAGCGATAGATTTATAAATGTTGATGTGTTTATTTGTTTAATCGTTTAGTTGCCGTCACCCTGAACTTCTGCCTGCCTGTAGGAGTTCAGAATGACGTCATGTAGTTAGCACCTAGAGGGATTATAGGGGGGGCTGTATTATCAAAATCAAAACAGAACCACCAATCAAAGACGAAACTTCCGCGTTAGGGATTGAAACGGCATCCTTTTTTGTGTGTCCTAAAGTTGATTTAGAACGTAAATATGAAGTTTAGAAAACACATGATTAATGATCTAAATGTTTGTGAACAAAAAAGATATAGTGGAAAGCCCGACCCTCGGGTAACGCCCAAATTATTTACATTTTACATTTAAGAGTCTTTTTTTGACTAAATTTGCAGCGCTATGCAAGAGTTACAACTTTCAGATTGGTTACCTACCACAAACAAAGAGGTGAAAATACGCGGCTGGGATGCCCTAGACGTGATATTATTTAGTGGCGATGCCTACGTGGATCACCCATCGTTCGGGCCTGCCGTTATTGGACGTATTCTGGAAAGTTACGGATTGCGTGTAGCGATTGTTCCGCAGCCTAATGTGAATGATAACCTTCAGGATTTTGAAAAGCTAGGAACGCCAAAATTATTTTTTGCGATTACCGGGGGCTGTATGGACCCGATGATTAGCAATTATAACGCGAATAAAAAGCGACGTGATAAAGATGCATACACGCCAAATGGTGATATTGGTTTTAGACCCGATTACGCCACTTCGGTGTATTCGAAAATATTAAAAGATAAATTTCCCGATGTTCCTATTTTAATTGGTGGGATTGAAGCGTCTTTACGACGTGTTACTCACTACGATTATTGGAGCGATAAGCTATTGCCTTCTATTTTAGAAACCTCGAAAGCCGATATGTTGGTTTACGGTATGGGCGAGCAGCCTTTACGAGAGGTGGTGCGTTTAATGCAAAAAGGGGTGCCTTTTAGTAGTATTAATACGGTGAAGCAAACAGCTTTGTTGGTTGATGGTGCTGATAAAATTCCGAAAAACAGTAACTGGGAAGATGTTGAAATCCAGTCGCACGAAACCTGCTTAAAGGATAAAAAAGCCTATGCTTCTAACTTTAAAACGATAGAGCAGGAGAGTAATAAATTAGCGGCACGTCGTATTTTTCAGAAGATAGGTGATAAAACCTTGATGATTAATCCGCCGTACCCCACCATGACCGAAGACGAGATTGATGCCTCGTTCGAGTTGCCCTACACGCGTTTACCGCACCCGAAATACAATAAGCGCGGACCTATTCCTGCCTTTGAAATGATTAAGTTCTCGATAAATATTCACCGTGGGTGTTTTGGAGGCTGTAGTTTCTGTACCATTTCGGCACACCAAGGGAAGTTTATTGCTTCTAGGAGTCAGGAGTCGGTGCTTCGTGAGGTGGATAAAGTAGCGAATATGCCCGATTTTAAAGGCTATTTGTCTGATATTGGTGGCCCAAGTGCCAACATGTATAAAATGAAGGGGAAAGTGCAGTCCATTTGTGATAAGTGTGTGGCGCCTTCCTGTATTTCGCCTGTAATTTGCAGTAATTTAGATACGTCTCACAAGCCGTTAACTAAGTTATACCAGGCGGTTGATAGTCACCCGAAAATTAAAAAATCCTTTATTGGTAGTGGTATTCGTCATGATATGTTGGTGCCGGAATTTAATAAAAATGCCGACCCGAAGGAATTAGACGATTACACCGAAGAGGTGATGACTAAGCATATTTCTGGACGTTTAAAGGTAGCACCAGAACATACCAGTGATCCTGTTTTAAAACTGATGCGTAAGCCTTCGTTTAGTTACTTCCATAAGTTTAAGGAGCGCTTCGATAAAATAAATGTAAAGCATAAGCTGAAGCTGCAGTTGATTCCGTATTTTATTTCGAATCACCCAGCTTGTGAGGCTGAAGATATGGCTAACCTCGCTGCCGAAACCAAAGATATGGGCTTCCAATTGGAGCAAGTGCAAGGTTTTACGCCAACACCTATGACGGTGGCTACCGTAATTTATTATAGTGGTTACCATCCATACACGCTTAAAAAAGTAAAAACGCCTATTACCGCTAAAGAAAAAGAGGAACAGCACCGTTTTTTCTTTTGGTATAAAGACGAAAATAAAGCCTGGATTAGAAAGACCTTAAACAAACTAGGGCGTCAGGATTTACTAAAAGTGCTACTTCCAGAAAAGAACGAAAAATGGCGTAAAAACAAACCTAAAGGCGATGCTAAACACACTTTTGATGATGCTGTGCCTTTTAATAAACGCAAGAATAAGGTGAAGTTTCAGGGGAAGAAGAATAAGAAGCGTAGGTAGTTTTTATTTGAGAATTGTCACAAATTTCAAAGCATTAGACACTATCCCGAAAAGTGTGTAAGTTATAAATCGAGGGTTTAGCTTTTTTAAAGTTGAACCCTTTTTTCAAATATAGTTAAAAACTGGTTTAAAATAATGCCCCAGTTCCTAATAGGCATCGACCATTTTTTGGTAGCCTCTCTAAGGGCTAAAAAAGTGGACTTCATAACAGCCTCATCTGTTGGGAATGAGAGCTTGTTTTTAGTGTACTTTCTGATTTTTCCATTAAGGTTTTCAATAAGGTTGGTAGTGTAAATGATTTTTCTAATTTCAACAGGAAATTCATAAAAAGCAGTAAGCTCATCCCAGTTGTCTCTCCAGCTTTTAATAGCATAAGAGTACTTGTGTTCCCATTTCTGAGCAAAGTCCTCTAAAGCAGCTTTTGCTGCGTTTTTGGTGGGTGCATCATAGATATTTTTCATGTCTTTTGTAAATTCCTTCTTGTCTTTCCAAACAACATAGCGACAAGCGTTACGAATCTGATGTGCCACGCAAATTTGGGTTTTAGATTCAGGAAAAACATTTTTAATGGTGTCGGTGAAACCGTTAAGATTATCTGTGGCCGTGATAAGCAAATCCTGAACGCCTCTGGCTTTCATATCGGTTAGTACACTCATCCAAAAGGCTGCCGATTCATTCTTACCCAGCCAAAGTCCTAAGACTTCCTTTTTACCATCTCTACGGAGTCCTACGGCGATGTACATGGTTTTGTTAATGACTTTAGAGTTCTCCCGAACCTTAAATACAATACCATCCATCCAAGTAATTAAATATACGGGCTCCAGGGGTCTGTTTTGCCAAGCAATAATATCATTGGTAACTTTATCTGTGATACGTGATATGGTAGATGTAGATACATCAAAATCGTAAACTTCTCGGATTTGCTTTCAATATCAGAATTACTCATACCCTTGGCATAAAGGCTGATAATGACGTTTTCTATGCCGTCAACCATGTTTGTGCGTTTAGGAACCAGCATAGGGTTAAAAGAAGCTTCTCGGTCTCTGGGAACTTTAATATTAGTCTCTCCTAAAGCTGTTTTTATCCTTTTAGATCCATAGCCGTTACGGGTATTGCTATTATTGGATTGCTGATGTTTCTCATAGTCTAAATGAGCGTCAAGTTCTCCTTCTAGCATCTTTTCAATACCTCGCTTTTGGATGGATTTTAGAAAGGAGGTTAGTTCGTCTCCTGTTTTGAACTGTTTTAAAAAATCGTCGTTTAGAAAATCTTCTTTCTTCATAAGTGTGTAAATTTTAAAATTAAACAAAAAATATCGAGGGTTGCAACCCTCGATATTTTTTGTTTACACACTTTATGAGATACTGCCATAATTATAAACGTTTGGCGATTTTATAAGGCTATTTTGTATTTCAATTTAAAAATAAAGAGTGTTTTTTAGTGTTAGTCTAAAAATGCGTCCATGATTCGCCTATTATAGAAAACAAAAAGCCACCGAAGTTTCGGTGGCTTTAATGGTTCAATAAGTGTTTAAATTTATTTTCTACACAATGGATCGGCTCCAATGGTGCCTACCAAACTGTTTAAATAGCTTTCAGAACTTACCTCATTGTAATGCTTCTTAACCTCTTCTAAACGCTCCTCTATATGCATTTCAGTAGCGATGTTCTTGTTGTTAGGATTTGTTGTGAAGGCTTCTAAATAAGCTATTTGATTAGCGTAAAACTGAATGTCCTTTTGTTGTTTTAATTTCAGTCTTTCTTTATACCAATCGCTATTTAAAACATAGTCTCTATCAAATAATTTTCTTAATTCAGGGTCGTCCATGCTTTTGCCTTCGAAATTTCCGTAAGCCATCATATGAAGTAGTACTTTTAATGGTGGAATAGCAGCATCAATACTTCCGTCTTCAAAATATCTTAAAGCTACTTTTTCTTGAGCTTCAACAATATTTTTAATACCGTCTACATAATCCTCCATGCCTTGTAATTCTGGTTTTAACATTTTTTCATTAAAAACAGCAGTAGGCTCATCGAATAGTCTATTTAAGCATAGGTGCGAAAATTGTTTTGTAATTCTATACCCTAAACGGCTTGCAGGAATCGTTTCACCGTTGTATTCAAAATCATCGATTTTTTCTAAACATCCTGTTTCAATTAATTTTTTAGGATCACGGTCAGATGGTTCCAATCGTGCCCAAATTTCAGGAATAAGTAAACTAATATCATGGTCTACTTGATTGTTTCCACCAACGTAACCTGCAGCAGTACTAAAGGCATCAGATTCGGTTAAAATATGCGATAGTAAGGCATTGTTTAAATCTGTTGTTGGTGTTAACATATTAAACGGCCCCTTTGTTAAAGCGCCTTCAGATCCTGCACCCGTAGTTGAAGGCGATTTACCTGTTAAGCTACAAATAAAGTCCATAAATAATTCTGGAGTTTCTTGGTAATGAATTGGGTTGTACACCGCTAACGCGCGTATTCCAGCCTTTTTATCAGCAGGGTTGTTTCGTCTACCAGGTAAAACAGCGTTTACTACATTAATAACCGGGTCTTCAGATTTTATTTTTCTAACTAAACGCACGCCAATTTCAGCTAAATAAGTCGCTTCTGTTTCGCTCACGTTTACATTAGGCTCTAAATATCTTGGGTTTTTCGTAGGTTCACCGTTTACAATTCTCGTGTGTGATGGTAATACGAAATACGCTTCGTCTTTAGGACTGTTTACAATTTCAGTAATGAAATCTTTTACCGGCTGTGTGTATTTATCAAAATGGATGGTGTCATTATAAATATCGATAGCATCTTGTTTTGTTAATAATTCATAATTGGTTAAAAAACGACCATCACTAACAATGTCTAGCTCTGCATTTTTATCATATCCTCTAACAACGGCTTCATCAGGACGTTGGAAAAGGTGTGCCTCACAGTTTGTAACCACTTTTAAACTCTTGTTTGTAAACTCAGGGTTTAGGTTATTAATCTGCTCTCTTGGTAAGGTGATTGATGCCGTGATGTCATCTTCAGTTTGAATTTTTTCACAAGGAGAAAAGTCAGATCTTAATTTGTTAAGCATCCAGTTTCCTTTTTGATTAAATCCTATACGCACATAACTACCAACTACAGGGGTGTTATTGTGTAATAGTCCAGTACCGTTTTCACCGTTAATAATTTCAACCGACATATAGTCTTTCCAGTTTAAAACCCCACGTGCTTGTCTGTATAATCGTTTTACAAACAATACCAACGATCTAATATGAACTGGAATTTCTTCCAACATTTGGTTGTATTCATCCGAATTTTCATCCGAAGGTGTTAAAAGTTTCACAGCAGAGCTCAAAGTTCTTTCCTCACTTAAAAAAGATCTAGACTTCGGTCTGTTAGGGTCTTTTACCTTCCAACGTGTGGTGTAATCAAACTCAATGATTTCGTCTGCCTTTTTGAAATCTTCTTCAATATCTTGAATATTAAAAGTGCTATAGGTAATGGCATTTTGCATGGATTTTGAAATCTCCGATTTTCCACCACCAGAAACCGTACAAGGTTTATGGCAGAATATACCTTCTGCAAAAGTGTCTACTATACGCCATAAATCTACCGATGGATGTTTTTCTAATCTAAATTTATTTCCAGTTGGATGCACATAAGTTTTACGCGGCGAAAGGATTAGTTTTTGTTCTTTACCGTTATGCTCCCAAGTAATGCTATTGGTGTTTGTGTTTACATAAGCATGTTCTGGAATGTAAATAATATTCGGATATTTTTTATCAATGGCATAATTTTCTGGTTGTACCTCGATGCGGTCGCCTAATAAGGTTTTAACATCTTCAAAACTATGTTTATTATGATGGAATTCGGTATAATCTTTACCATCTAAAGTACTTCCCATAACACGTCTAGCAAAGGCAATAGCGCCACCAGCATGCTCCTCTTCAACCAAACCATATAAGTTTGCCGAGTAGCTTATTTGTGTTTTAATTTCTTTTTTAGAATAACCGTAGTAGTTATCTGCGATGATGGTTACTACCACACCTCGATCGTCTCTACAGGTAATTTTGAAGGCGCCACCATCGTTGTAAAGTTCATCTTCATTTTTCCAGCACATACCGTCATTTTTTTGACGTTCTGTAGCCTCATCAAAATGAGGAAGTCCTAAATCTTTCTTTTTAAGTTTTAACAACTGTGGTGCTAAAATAATACAGCCAGTATGACCTGTCCAATGTTCAGGGTCTAAAGCAGCATCATTTAAAGCTAAGTGCGGATCACCAGCATTACCAAAAATAGACTCCACAAAATCTAAATTACTCACAAGGCTTCCTGGAGCAAAGAAACGCACTTCTAAAGATTTTTCTGAAATCACACCTTTAACCTCTGGGCAAACCACCGGTCTGAGCATCATAGATACTAAAGTTTTGGCTTGCTCATCTTCAGGCTGACTAGACGTAAAAGGTAAGTTTTTTAACTCGTCTGAAGGGTTAAATGCAGCATGTAAAAAGTGTGCAAAAACTTCTCTTGGAACTTCTTTTTTATCTAAAGGCACCGGAAGTGGGCCTTCCACAATATGAAATGTTCCTTTTGTTGTTCTTTTATCGTGTAAAGGGTTGTTTAAAATTCCTTGTTTTATCCTTTTTGAAGTAACCATGTTACTTTCAAATGAATCGCCATCCGGTGGTAAACTCACTTCTCTAGCTTGACCTTTTCTAGATAAAATAAGGGTGTTGTTAGGTAAGGTATAGGATTTACCAGTTTTTGTATCTTTTAAATAGTCGTTTAAAAAATTTTGAATACGAGAATCTGCAGGTGAATGATGTGTTGCTAAAAGTCTAGACTTAGCTTGTACATTCTTTATGATTCCACTTGTTAATTCTTCAAATTTCGGATTGCAAAATTTGACTGCACTATCCGGTTTGTCTTTAAAAGTTGGCAACCATAAGGAAGCTAACTGTAAGTTTGTAAATTGGATAATGTCTTTTCTTGATTCTTCTTGCATGATGTCTAAAAGTTACTTTGTGTATAATATTCTCTTATTCCCTAACAAAGTTAGGAGGTAATAGGTTTATAAAACCTGTCAAAAGTCAGTATTCTAAATAATTTTCTTTAAATATTTCATCGAAAACGTTTGAGTTTAAAATTAATTTAAGTAGACGTAATTTATAAGTAAGAAGTTCGCAGTAGTAGTGTTTATTTAAAAGCATTTAAGCCTGTAATATCAAATCCAGTAATTAATAAATGTATGTCGTGAGTACCTTCATAGGTAATCACACTTTCCAAATTCATGGCGTGTCTCATAATAGAATATTCACCAGTGATGCCCATACCACCTAAAATTTGTCGTGCCTCTCTAGCGATATTGATCGCCATATCCACATTGTTTCTTTTGGCCATAGATATTTGAGCCGATGTGGCTTTTCCTTCATTTTTTAAAACGCCTAATCGCCAAGTTAGCAGTTGGGCCTTAGTAATTTCTGTTATCATTTCGGCAAGTTTTTTTTGTTGTAACTGAAACTGTCCTATAGGTTTGCCAAACTGTGTACGCTCTTTGCTGTATCTTAAAGCGGTGTCGTAGCAATCCATGGCCGCACCAATAGCACCCCAAGCGATGCCATATCTGGCCGAGTCTAAACAACCTAGCGGAGCACCTAAGCCCGATTTATTGGGTAATATATTTTCTTTAGGAACTTTTACGTTGTCGAATATCAATTCGCCTGTAGCCGAGGCTCGTAATGACCATTTATTGTGTGTTTCGGGCGTTGTAAAACCTGCCATGCCTCGTTCTACAATAAGGCCATGAACACGGTCTGTCTCATCTTTTGCCCAGACTATGGCAATTTGGGCAAAAGGCGCATTGCTAATCCACATTTTGGCTCCGTTTAGCAAATAGTGATCGCCTTGATCTTTAAAATTAGTGATTATGCCACTGGGGTTACTGCCGTGATCTGGTTCTGTTAATCCGAAACAGCCCATCCATTCACCACTTGCTAGTTTGGGTAAGTATTTTTTACGCTGATTTTCATTGCCATATTTCCAAATGGGATACATCACCAATGAAGATTGTACCGAAGCGGTACTTCTAATTCCCGAATCACCCCGCTCAATTTCTTGCATGATAAGTCCGTAAGAAATTTGATCCAATCCAGCACCGCCATATTCCAGCGGAATGTAGGGGCCAAACGCACCAATGTCAGATAAGCCTTTTATAAGTTGTTTTGGGAATTCAGCCTTTTGAGCGTAATCTTCAATAATAGGTGATATTTCGCGTTTTACCCATTTTCGGGCAGCCTCGCGAACCAATTTATGTTCATCTGTAAGGAGCTCGTCAAGCTGGTAATAATCTGGAGCTTGAAATAAGTCTGGACGCATAAAGATGAATTTAATTTGAGATTCGCTTTAAAATTGTAGAAAAAGCGGCTTGTTTTTGCTTTTTCTGTACATTTTCCTCTCAAATTTAATCAATCTTATCTATTATTTTACATTTTTAAATAGAAATCTTTTGTTAAGTTTATGTAATCTTCAGTGTAGTCATGTCGCTGATTTTCAATGATAAGCGTTTCGTTTTTTATGTCGCTTTCGCGGAAGGAAAACTCTAAAAGGCAACGTTTAACCTCCGAAGTGGGGCTCCCTTTTACATGAAGACTTCGGTTAAGGAAAAGGTTGACTTCTGAAGCTAATGCGATAAATCGGGCTTCTTCTTTATAAGGAATAACAACCGTAAATACCCCTGTATCTGATAATAATTTTGAAACGCTCTGTACTAAGTGATCAAAAGGCAGAGCCTCTTGAAAACGGGCTAAATCGCGAGATATATTATTGGTTTTGTAATCTTCACTATAAAATGGCGGGTTGCAAACAATGAGGTCGTATTGGTCCTCAATTTCATCTACAAACTCTTCTAAAGAAGCATGGTAGCAAAATAAGCGATCACCCCAATGGGATTGTTCAAAATTGTCTACACATTGCTCATAGGTCTTATCGTCAATCTCTAAGGCGTCAATAATTTCGGCGGCAGACCTTTGCGCTAACATTAAAGCTAAAACACCTGTTCCAGAGCCAATATCTAAAATGGAAAAGGGATGTTTTTCTAATGACGCCCATGCGCCCAAAAGCACGGCATCGGTGCCAATTTTCATGGCGCATTGATCTTGCTGTACTTTAAACTGTTTAAATAAAAAAGGCTTTTTAGACATGCTTTGTAATTCTTTGGTAAAACTAAGGAATAATGATAATCTAATGGTATGTAATTTTTTAAAACTATAAAAATTTAGTGGTTTATAGTAACCCAACTAAGGCGGGGTAATGATGCCCTTTAAGAATATAACTTTTTTTTATAATGAAGTCGTTTTTAAAGCGTTATGTTCTTGATTTTGTGGGTTTTGTATTATTACACCTGTTAAAATGTATTAAAATTTGCTAAACTGTGTTAAATATAATTTAACAAGACTTAGCATATCTATTTTTGTACTATCAACTTAATTCTCTCTCTCTCTTTCTCTTAAAGAATAGTTGGTGACTAGTACTTAAAAGAAGATTGCTATGAAAAAAAATGAAAAATATATTAACAGCTTAAACAGCCTTTTAATTATGAATGCTGAAGTTGAAAAAATTTATATGGAACTTGTTGATAAGGTATCGGATGAGGATTTAAAAAAATTTTTTAGCGACAAGGCGATGCAAAGGCATGAGTTTACTAAGGATTTAAAATCCAAAATAATTAGTCTGGGTGGTTCTTATGATAATAAGGGGCGTATGCACAGCGAATTATATAAGTTTTGGATGAATATTAGAAACTTTGTAATGTTTAACAAAAGCGAAGAAAGCTTAATGAGCGAAGTTCGGGATATGCAAGGTTTAACTATTAACCGATATAACGAGTTATTACGCATGTTAGGTTTACCTCTTTCTATTTGTAAGCTATTAATTAAGCAGCGCGATAGGATTCAAGATGCTAAAGATAGTATTGAAAGACACGATCTCATTGCTTATGCATAAACGCTAAGTGAATGGTACAGTCAAGCAGAGTTTAAAACTATAAATTAGGGCTGTTTTAAAAGTTAAATGATGTTTTCCTGGTTAGCAGGTAGATGTAAGTAAGACTTTTAAAATAGCTTTTTTTTCGAAATAACTCGTTAATAAGTTTAATTAAACTTAGGTTATTCTAAATATAAGTCAATAAGGCCATCTGGGGTTTCAACTATAATGGTTTTATTATTGCGGTCAACTTTTACAATAAATTCATCGTTCATAGGAATTAGAATTTCTAAACCGTCGCGATCAATTTCAAAAAGGGCTTGGGCTGTCGAGTCGTTAATAGCTTTAATAGTACCTACTTTTCCAAAGTTTACATCTTCAATGGTAAATCCAATGACTTCGTGGAAATAGAATTTGTTGCCCTCTAATTTAGGAAGTAAATTTAAAGGTAGGTATAAGTCAGTTTTCATAATCGCATCAGCATCGGCTTCTGTATCAACTTCTTCGAATTTAATTCTTAGGAGTTCCGATTTGTGCAATTGTGAGCTTTCAATAAAAAAAGGGATGAGGTTATTTCTTAAATCTAAAAAAATAGCATCTAAATTTTCGTAAACTTCAGGTTCGTCGGTGTCTAATTTTGCTAATACTTCCCCTTTAAAACTGTACTTCTTTACAATTTTACCTAAATAGAAACAATCTTCTTTTTTCATTTTAAGTGCTCTTTTTTTCATTTCCGCAAAAGCGGAAATCTCTTCAAAAATAATTCTAGAGTATAATAGATTCCCGCCTTCGCGGATATCTATTTACTTGTGTATTCTGTAGCTGTGTTTTAATTATGAGATTCCGATTTGCATTCGGAGCATCTTAAAAATTAAACAAAGTCTAATAATATTGAGATTCCCGCCTTTGCGGGAATGTTAATAATAACTTTTAGAGTTATTATTAAACAAAAAACTCCGATATTTCTACCGGAGTTTAAAAGTATAAAAAAATAATATTTTTATTCTTCTTCGTTTGATGCTTCAGCAGCAGGAGCTTCTTCAGCAGCCTCTTCTACTACAGGAGCAGCGGCAGCAATTCTTGCTTCGTTAACAGCTTTCTCAGCAGCTAATGCTTCAGCTTTTGCTTTAGCTTGTGCTTCAGATAAACCTTCAACTTTAGCTTGAACTTTACCAGCTTTTTCTTCTAACCAAGCTGTGAATTTAGCCTCAGCTTGCTCTTCAGTTAAAGCGCCTTTTCTAACCCCACCAACAAGGTGGTTTTTTAATAAAGCACCTTTTTCTGACAAAAGGTTTTTAGCTGTATCGGTTGGTTGTGCACCATTTTGTAGCCATTTTACAGCACCGTCAACGTTTAAATCAACTGTTGCAGGGTTTGTGTTTGGATTGTAGATACCTAATTTCTCTAAGTATTTACCATCTCTTTTCGCGCGAGCATCTGCTGCTACGATCCAGTAAAAAGGTTTTCCTTTTTTACCGTGTCTTTGTAATCTAATTTTTACAGGCATAATAATTAATTATTTGAGGTTCTCGACCTCGATTATTAATGAGGGCGCAAAGATACTATATTTTTTTAATTTTCAGCGGTTTGTTGTTGCCTAAATTAAAAAAGTAAACATACCGGCGTTGGTGTTTTATGGTCCTGTAAGAAACTGAGTTCTCCTGTGTTAGGGTCAATTTTAAAAACTACCAAGTTGTTGCTTCTGCGATTGGCTACGATTAGGAATTTACCTGTTGGATCTATAGCAAAGTTTCGTGGCCAATCGCCATGAACTGATGCGTTCTGTATTTTTTCAAGAGTACCTTTTTTAGGATGACGCTTAAAAACCGCTATGGTATTTTCGCCGCGATTGGAAGCATATAAAAATTGCTCATCTTTAGATAAATGGATGTCGGCCGAAGCATTTTCTCCTTTAAAATCTTCTGATAAAGTTGAATCGAAATCAATTTCTTTAAATTTATTGTTCGATCTTTTTATCGACGTAACGCTGCTTTCTATTTCGTTAATCACATAAATAAACTCACCATCTTGGGTCGTGGTAAAATGTCTAGGACCTGGATTGCCTTTAACCTTCACAATAGCATCAGTGTCTAGTTTGTACTCGCCTTTTTTTAATTCGTATTGAAAAACAGAATTGGTACCTAAATCGGCGACAAACAAGTCGTCATTAACAAAATGTGCAGAATGTGCGTGTGATTTTGTTTTTTCTGAATTATGATCGAAAACCTGAGAAGCATCACTTAAAGTGCCGTCCTCATTTATTGGGAAAACAGCAAGGGTGCCTCCTCTGTAATTTGAAACGGCGGCCTTAGTTCCTGCTTTGTTTAAAGCAATATGGCAAGGCAGTTCGCCATGACTACGCATTCTGGTAAGCATGGTTAGCGAACCATCGTCGTTAACGACATATGATGAAACAAATCCGCTATTAGTGGCATTGGTCGAGTATAAATATTTTCTGTTTGGGCTGTATTCTAAAAATGAAGGGTTGTCAATTTTTATAGCTAAAGTTTGCTTGCTTAACGTGCCTGTTTCGGTGTTAAATTGAAGTTGATAAATACCCTCGGCATCTTCGTTGGTGTAAGTACCCACGTAAAGCGGGATGTTTTGAGCGTGCATTTTTGTTGTAAAAACGGCTAAAACCAATAATATAAGGTGTCTGTACTGCATGTGTTAAATTTTAATGGTCTAAATTATGATAATTTATCTTAATGCTAAAGGCTATTTTGTTAAGGGCTCTTAAATCTTTGGTAAAGTCTGTTAAATCCTTGTGTTTGCTGAGGTTTTAAGTTATGTTGAAAGAGGTGATGTGAAACAATCAACATCCTAAAAGAAGTTATTGGAATTTAAAATGTAAGCGTTATTATGAAGTATACTGAAGAAATTTCAAATAAATTAAACGAATTATTAATCAAGAATTTTGATGCCGAGAAAGGTTATCTCAATGCGGCATAAACCGTTGATAATCCTAAGCTTAAAATGTTTTTTAAAAGAAGAGCCATCGAACGTGGCGACTTTGCTAAAGCTTTAAGAATTGAGATTTTAAGATACGGTCAAATCCCTGAGGACGGCGGCAGCTTTAAAGCTGCCATGCACCGAAATTGGGCCATATTAAAAACCATGTTAGCGTCGGATGATGCTGAAGTGGTTTTAGAAGAAGCCATTCGTGGCGAAGAAGAAAGTTTAAAAGCCTACGATGATATTCTTAAAGATAGAAACCTGCCACCAAGTATTGATGTGATGCTGAATAATCAGCGTCGAGCCATTCAAGCGGCAATAAATTCAGAAAAAGTTCACGAAGAATTAATCTCTTAATACAGATTAATTAGTGGCTAATTTTGGGCTGCCTTAAAAGTTAAAAAATCGTTATGCTGTGTTTAAAACAGTGTCTCATGACATTCAAATGATTATGAGAATCTGAAACACATTCAGATTGACTTGAAATCGACTTTTAAGGCAGCCTCTTTTTTTTGTTTACAACTTTTAGATAATCGGTTTTTAAAACTGTAAATTCTACGTATTTTTATGAGCTAAGATTTATTTTTCTAATCACCTTATTTACAAACGCTTAAACTTCAAAAATGTACTTAATTTTCGATACAGAAACCACAGGATTGCCTAAACGCTGGGACGCACCCATAACCGATGTAGATAATTGGCCAAGGTGTATTCAAATCGCATGGCAGTTGCATGACGAGATGGGACGCTGTATTGAGAGTCAGGATTACTTGGTGAAACCCGATGGTTTTAATATTCCTTATGATGCCGAGAAAATTCACGGTATTTCTACCGAATTGGCCGAAGAGCAAGGCGTATCTTTAGCTGAGGTTTTAGAGAAATTTAATGAGGCCCTAGCAAAAACAAAATTTGTAGTCGGACAAAATGTGAAGTTCGATTTAAATATTATGGGCGCCGAATTTGTGCGTGAGGCTGTTGAAAATAACTTGCAAGAACTCCCTGTTTTAGATACTTGTACCGAGCATACGGCCGAACTTTGTAAAATCCCCGGTGGACGTTATGGGAAATTTAAACTTCCAACCCTTACCGAATTACATGAGTTTCTTTTTAACGAACCCTTTGCTGAAGCGCATAACGCGACTGCCGATGTGGAAGCCACAACCCGCTGTTTTTTAGAGCTTATTCGTTTAGAAGAATACACAAAGGAGGCGCTAGACGTTCAGCCCGATTATTTCGAGAATTATAAAAAGGCCAATCCAGAGCCAATCCAGCTTATCGGATTAAAGCATATTAACCTTAAACGGGAGAGTGCTAAAATCCAGGAACGCATCAAAAAGGCGCAAAACGTTGATGTGTCTTCCGAAGAAATCAAACAAAATATTTCTGAATTAGCCGATGTCGATTTTGTGCATCTGCATAATCACTCACAGTTTTCGGTATTACAATCAACCATGGGTGTGGCCGATATTGTTTCGGCAGCAGCAAAATACAACATGCCTGCCGTGGCTTTAACCGATCATGCTAATATGATGGGGGCTTTTCACTTTGTGAATGCGGTAAACCGACACAATAGTGGTGTTCAAGCCAAAATTAAAGAAGCCGAAGCTACGGGAGCAACCGTTACAGCCAAAGAAATTAAACCCATTATTGGTTGTGAATTTTTTGTTTGTGAAAATCATTTAGATAAAAAACGAAAAGACAATGGGTATCAAATTGTCTTACTCGCTAAAAATAAAAATGGCTATCATAACCTAGCCAAATTATCATCGCATGCCTTTGTAGATGGCTTTTATTATTTGCCTAGAATTGATAAAAAATTAATTCAGCAATATAAAGAAGATGTCATGGTGCTCACCGGAAACTTATATGGTGAGGTGCCAAGTAAAGTGCTTAATGTAGGTGAAAACCAGGCAGAAGAAGCACTTTTGTGGTGGAAAGAAGAGTTTGGCGACGATTTGTACGTCGAAATCATGCGCCACAATCAAGAGGATGAAAATCGTGTTAATCCCGTGCTTATAGAATTGGCGCGTAAACACGATATCAAATTAGTAGCTTCAAACAACACGTATTACCAAGATAAAAAAGATGCTAATGCGCACGATATTTTACTTTGTGTAAAAGATGGTGAAAAGCAGGCCACACCAATTGGTCGCGGACGCGGATACCGATTCGGATTGCCAAATCAGGAATACTATTTTAAGTCTTCCGAAGAAATGAAACAGCTTTTTAAGGATGTTCCTGAAGCGATTTCTAATGTACAGGAGGTTGCAGATAAGGTTGAGGCATACCAATTAGCACGTGATGTTTTATTACCAGCTTTTGACATTCCCGAGGAATTTAAGCATGAGGAAGATTTAGTTGATGGTGGTAAGCGTGGTGAAAATGCTTTTTTACGACATTTAACTTATGAAGGCGCTAAGAAACGTTACGGCGAACCCCTTTCGGAGGAAGTTATTGAACGTCTCGATTTCGAGTTAAGCGTTATTGAAAATACCGGGTATCCGGGGTATTTCTTAATTGTTGAAGATTTTATTCGCGAGGCCAGAAATATGGATGTTTCGGTGGGGCCAGGACGTGGTTCGGCAGCAGGGTCGGTGGTAGCCTACTGCTTGTGGATTACCAATATTGACCCCATGAAGTACGATTTGCTTTTTGAGCGTTTCTTAAATCCGGATCGTGTGAGCATGCCCGATATCGATATTGATTTCGATGATGAAGGTCGAAGCCGTGTAATGGATTATGTCATTGATAAATACGGCTCCAATCAGGTGGCACAAATTATCACTTACGGTACCATGGCTGCAAAATCGTCTATTCGAGATACGGCACGTGTACTGGATTTACCGCTTTTTGATGCCGATAGAATTGCCAAGTTGATTCCGAATATGTCTAAGCTGAATAAAATATTTGGTTTAGATGAAAAAGCATTGGCGTCTAAATTTAGAGCTGAAGAATTAGAAAAAGTAAATGAGCTTTTAAATATTGCCGACGGAAGCGATTTACAAGCTGAAACTTTAAATCTAGCCCGAACTCTTGAAGGTTCGGTTAGAAATACGGGTATACATGCCTGTGGGGTGATTATCACACCAGACGATATTACCAAGTTCGTTCCTGTGTCTCTAGCTAAGGATTCCGATTTGTATGTCACCCAGTTTGATAACTCGGTGGTGGAAGATGCGGGACTGCTAAAAATGGATTTCTTGGGACTGAAAACCTTAACCCTTATTAAGGATACGGTTAAAATTGTAAAAGCCAAGCATGGTATTGAGCTCGATCCCGATAGTTTTCCTTTAGATGATGAGAAAACCTACGAATTGTTCCAACGTGGTGAAACAGTTGGGGTGTTCCAGTACGAATCCCCTGGTATGCAAAAACACCTTCGCGATTTAAAACCTACGGTTTTTGAAGATTTAATTGCCATGAATGCCTTGTATCGTCCGGGGCCTATGGAATATATTCCGAGTTTCGTTAGAAGAAAGCATGGCGATGAAGAGATTGAGTACGATTTACCAGCCATGGAAGAGTACCTCAAGGAAACTTATGGTATTACAGTATATCAAGAGCAGGTAATGCTTCTGTCTCAAAGTCTTGCAGGATTTACAAAGGGTGAGGCCGATGTACTGCGTAAGGCGATGGGTAAAAAGCAAATTGCGGTACTTGATAAAATGAAGCCTAAGTTTATCGAGCAAGCAAGCGCCAACGGTCATGATGCTAAAATTTTAGAGAAAGTTTGGAAAGACTGGGAAGCCTTTGCGAGTTATGCCTTCAATAAATCGCACTCCACTTGTTATGCATGGATTGCTTACCAAACCGCTTATTGTAAAGCGCATTATCCTGCCGAATATATGGCGGCCGTGCTTTCTAATAATATGAATGACATTAAGCAGGTCACGTTTTTCATGGACGAATGTAAGCGTATGAAGCTTGATGTACTAGGGCCCGATGTGAATGAGAGTTACTATAAGTTTTCGGTAAATAAAGATGGGGCCGTTCGTTTTGGAATGGGAGCCATTAAAGGTGTTGGTCATGGTGCCGTGATGACTATTGTTGATAATCGTAAAGATGGGCCATATAAATCCATATTCGATTTAGCAAAACGTATAGATTTAAGAGCTGCCAATAAAAAAGCTTTTGAAAACCTAGCGTTAGCTGGCGGCTTTGATAGTTTGGCCGATACCCATCGCGCACAGTTTTTTCATGATGATGGCGATGGTATTACTTTTTTAGAAAAAGCCATTAAATACGCTCAAAAGCATAAAGAAAATGAAAACTCGGCACAAGTAAGTCTGTTTGGCGAAGCTAGTGAGGTACAAATAGCCGAACCCGAAGTGCCGCCTTGCGAGTCGTGGGGTACCATGGAGAAGCTAAGTAAGGAGCGTGAAGTGGTAGGGGTTTATATTTCTGGCCATCCTTTAGATGATTTTAAAACCGAAATGAAAACCTTCTGTAACGCGCAGGTAGGTATGTTTAACGATTTAGAAAAATATGTAAACCGCGAGTTGGTTTTTGGTGGTGTGGTAACCGATGTGCAGCATCGTGTGAGCAAGCAAGGTAAAGGATGGGCTTTATTTACTATTGAAGATTACTACGATAGTTTTGAGTTTAGAATTTTTGGCGAGGAGTATTTAAAGTTCAGACACTTTTTTATGCCTAATAATTTTGTGTTTGTAAAGGCTTTTATTCGTGAAGGTTGGGTGAATAAAGACACAGGGAAGAAAGGCGATCCGAGGTTGCAGTTTAACAGCTTTCAGTTGCTTCATGATGTCATGGAGAATTACGCTAAGAAGCTTTCTATTCAGGTGGATATTAATGATCTTGACGATAAAAAGGTGATGGATTTAAAGGAGCTAATTCAAATGCACCCAGGAAATCAATCGCTTAATTTTGATGTTTACGATACTAAAGAAAAGGTGAAAATATCCATGCCTAGTAGAATGCAAAAAGTAAGAGTGAGTCAGGAGTTGATTTCCGAACTGGAATCTCGATTTATAAGGTTTAAATTAAACTAATTCCTGCGGAGGCAGGAATCTCATATCATGAATATGAAAAAGATATTTCGTAGTTGAATTATTGCTTACTAAGTTGTGTTGATGATGTGGTTTTAATATGTTTGATATAACTTAGTTGTGGTGCATTGCAAGAACTAGATATTTAGAATTTTAAAACATGAATGACAATTATTACAAGACTAAAGAATCCGTTGAAGAATATATCAAATTAGCTAAAGATGTTGATGGTAGGCAACTGATTGAGAAGTTAAATGATTACTTGCCATCAAATTCATTGTTGCTTGAGATTGGTTCTGGACCTGGAACTGATTTTCAAATATTGAAGAAAGATTATAGAGTTGTTGGTTCCGATTATTCAACGGAATTTCTGAATCGATTAATTAGCCTTAACGTAAAAGACGAATTTTTAAATTTAGATGCTGTAACACTAAGAACGGATAAGAAATTTGATGGAATATATTCAAATAAAGTCCTACAACATTTAATAGACGAAGAATTAAAGAAATCTATTCTAAGACAAGTTGATTTATTGAATTCTAATGGAATAATTTGCCATTCATTTTGGAAAGGTGAAGGAGATGAATTATTCAAAGGATTACTTGTTAATTACCAAACAGATGAAAGCTTAAGAATTTTGTTTGAGAACTATTTTGAAATTTTGCTGCTTGAAGAATATAATGAGTTTGAAGACGGAGATTCATTATTATTAATTGGAAAGAAAAAATAACGACCCCGCTCCCGCCAGTTTGCAACTGGTGGCCATAATAAAAATCAAAACCAAGGTTTTATATAGCTATGGTTTTTTACTGCCTTTTTATGGTGAATAGAAATTATAAAGTCCAAAACATTCCTAGGCTATTATATTTTTGAGTCTTTTGGAATGGTTTATGGGTTAGATGTATTACAAGGTCAGTTTATTTTAATGTCTTTTGTGACGTATAAATTATTGGGTAAAAACCACCAGTTTGCAAACTGGCGGTAGCGGTGTTTTTTTGACACAGATTGCACTGATTTTCGTAAATTATTTTGTTAGTAGGGAAGGTTCTCGACTCCGCTCGAACACCAGTTTTATGGGCGTTTATACACGGTCTTCGAGCGGAGTCGAGAAGTTTTCTTGGTTCTAATGACGCATCGAATTAACTGAAACGAAACGCCGCGCAAAGGATAGCAGCGGCATCCTTTTTTGTATTTAAAGAGCTCGTTTTTAAATGAGTCTGGTGTTTGATTGTTAGTGCTTCCTCTAAAAAGGAACGGTTTTTAAACAAAAAAGATACAGCGGATAGCCTGGTTTATGCGCCCGCTCCCGCCAGTTTGCAACTGGTGGCCATAATAAAAATCAAAACCAAGGTTTTATATAGCTATGGTTTTTTACTGCCTTTTTATGGTGAATAGAAATTATAAAGTCCAAAACATTCCTAGGCTATTATATTTTTGAGTCTTTTGGAATGGTTTATGGGTTAGATGTATTACAAGGTCAGTTTATTTTAATGTCTTTTGTGACGTATAAATTATTGGGTAAAAACCACCAGTTTGCAAACTGGCGGTAGCGGTGTTTTTTTGACACAGATTGCACTGATTTTCGTAAATTATTTTGTTAGTAGGGAAGGTTCTCGACTCCGCTCGAACACCAGTTTTATGGGCGTTTATACACGGTCTTCGAGCGGAGTCGAGAAGTTTTTTTGGTTCTAACGACGCATCGAATTAACTGAAACGAAACGCCGCGCAAAGGATAGCAGCGGCATCCTTTTTTGTATTTAAAGAGCTCGTTTTTAAATGAGTCTGGTGTTTGATTGTTAGTGCTTCCTCTAAAAAGGATACGGTTTTTAAACAAAAAAGATACAGCGGATAGCCTGGTTTATGCGCCCAAAATCTTATAGATAGTAGGAATTGATAACGCTATAGGGAAAACAAATTGTAAGATTGTAAGCTTTCGAGTTTTTTTTGACTAATTTTGTGCTTTAACATTGAAGTAAAATAGATAAAATATAAATATTATGGCATTAGAGATTACAGATGCGACGTTTGAAGAAACGGTTTTAAAAAGTGATAAACCAGTTTTAGTTGATTTTTGGGCTGCATGGTGTGGACCTTGTAGAATGGTAGGACCAATTATCGAGCAAATTAGTGAAGAATACGACGGTAAAGCTGTTGTAGGAAAGCTAGATGTAGATGCTAACCAGGAATTTGCAGCCAAATATGGTGTTCGTAATATTCCAACAGTATTAGTTTTTCAAAACGGAGAAGTTGTTGGAAGACAAGTTGGTGTAGCGCCTAAAACGGCATATACTGAAGCTATCGACGCGCTTCTATAGTTTATAAGTCTATATTAATAAAAGAAAAGAGAAAAGGTTTGCCGTAATGGTAAACCTTTTTTTATTTTTAGAACAAAATTAAAATCAAAATGAGCGATAAAATAAAAGTACAAGATGCTATTGATAGCAAATTTATAGAACAACGTAAAGTGTTTTTATGGGGACAAGTTGATGATAAATCGGCAAAACATGTGATTGATCGATTGATGTATTTAGATAGTTTAGGAACTGAAGATATTGAGCTGTATATTAACAGTCCTGGTGGTTATGTGACTTCGGGTTTCGCTATTTACGATTGCATTAAGGCGTTAAATAGTGAGGTGTCTACCATATGTACGGGGTTTGCTGCGTCGATGGGTTCTATTATTTTATCGGCAGGAGCAAAAGGGAAACGTTTTATTCAGCCTCATGCTCGTGTGATGATTCATCAGCCTAGTGGAGGTGCTCGTGGTCAGGCCAGTGATATTGAAATTACGGCTAAAGAAATTATTATCACTAAGGAGTTAAGTGCTAAAATTTTAGCAGACAATTGTGGTCAAGATTACGAGAAAGTCATGAAAGACTTTAATCGCGACCACTGGATGAGTGCCGAAGAATCGGTGGCTTATGGCATCGTTGATGGGGTGAAGTAAAGTCAGGCCCCCTAACCCCAAAAGGGGAACTTTTACTCATTCCTAATAAAATATTGAGAATATCAGATTAAATTATAGAACTAAAATTTAATACACCGATTCCCATTTGAGTGTTCCTCCCCTTCGGGGAGGCTAGGTGGGGCTCTTTCATTATGCTACAAAACGAACTTAACAAAGCGGAAGGTTTTAAAAACCTCGAACTTCTTGCAAAACAAGTGGTCGAGGGCTTTATTGCGGGTATGCATAAGAGTCCGTTTCATGGCTTTTCGGCAGAATTTGCCGAACATAAAATTTACAATCAAGGCGAAAGTACCCGTCATATCGATTGGAAGTTGTTTGCAAAAACCGAAAAACTATACACGAAGCGCTACGACGATGAAACCAACTTGCGTTGCCATATGATTATAGATAATAGCAGTTCGATGCATTATCCTAAAAGGCAGACTTTCTGCATAGATCATTTGAATAAAATAGGATTTTCGGTGTTAGCAGCTGCTGCGCTGATGCACATATTAAAGAAGCAACGTGATGCTGTAGGATTGAGTGTGTATAGCGATCAGTACGATTATTACGCACCAGAAAAGGGGAGTGAGCGACACCATCAAATGTTATTAAGTGCTTTGAGTGAGGTGGCTATTTCCAATTCGGAAAAGAAACAAACGGATACCTATAAGTATTTGCATGAAATCGCAGAGAAAATCCATAAACGCTCCATGATTTTTTTGTTTACGGATATGTTTCAAGCTTCGGAAGATGATTCTAAAATGTTTGAAGCCTTACGTCATTTAAAATATAACAAGCATGAAGTGGTGTTATTTCATGTTATGGATAAAAAGAAGGAGTTGGAATTTAATTTTAGCAATACACCAAAACGGTTTGTAGATGTTGAAACGGGGGAATATATTAACTTATATGCCGATGCCGTTAAGGAAAGTTATCGGGATACCGTAAAAAAGTATTTTACTAACTTACGTTTGAAATGCGGACAGTATAAAATAAAGTATGTGGAGGCCGATATTAACGCCGATTTTAATCAGATACTAACAACGTATTTAATCGAGCGTCAAAAATTCACTTAAAAGGGCTTTTTTTATTAAATAAAATATATTTATTAAATAGTTGATTTTCAGGGGCTATTAAAATAAATGAAAATTTTTATAAAAAAAACTCAAAAAACGTTTGTGAAATTTAAAAAGGCGTGTATCTTTGCACTCGCAATAAAGCAACGGTCTGGTAGTTCAGTTGGTTAGAATGTCGCCCTGTCACGGCGAAGGTCGCGGGTTCGAGTCCCGTCCAGACCGCTAAAATTGCAAAAAGAAAGCTCTGAGAAATTAGGGCTTTTTTTGGCAATTATAATGAGGTTGTGTTGTTCACGCTATAAGCGTGATGTAGTTTACCAAAGTTATTTTGGTATTCCAATGGAAAGCTTTCCTTTTTTCCTTAAGTCCTGATGACTATCAGGATCTAGAAAATGGGGATGCTTTTTTGTTTTAGGGCGGTTTGTGCTTGATCCTAGAAAGCTCGTAAAAAGGGATCAAGCACAAAAGTTGGGGAGTATTTAAAAAAAGAAGATCTTTGAATAAAAATTTTTAATGTCATCAGATTCATTATTAGCCATAGCCAATTTATTACTTCCAGAAATACTTATGAAGTATTTTGATTTGGACAAGCACGAAATTAAAGGAGAAGCGGATCAGTCCTAAAAGTTGGGGACTAGGCATAAATTTGTGCTAATCTAAAGAGGAAGAATTCCTTATTTCTCACACCTCTAAGTTGTTGTCTAAAGGCTTTGATCTTTGCATTAAAAGATTCAGCGGCCGCATTGGTACTTCTGTTGTCAAAATAGTTTAATATTCCCCTGTAATTTAGGGAGATTGTGTTCATAACAACTCTAAAGCTTTTAAAGCCACTATTTTCAATTTGATTGTACCAAAGTGCCAATTTAGTCATTGCTATATTTTTGTCTGTACAAGTATTATAAATTACTCTTAGCTGGTTTGACAAGTCATAAGCTTCCTTTATCATAGGGTATTGCATGAATAAAATTCCTGCCCTTTCCTTTTGGGAACTAGTCCATTTGTCAGGACTTTTGAATAGAAGATACCTACTTCGTGCTAGCAGTTGTTTGCGCGTATCCCCGTTACTAAATACTTCTGCTAGATACTGGTAGTTATTATTTTTAGCTGTCTTGATAGCCTCATTTTCTAGTTCTAGAGCTTGCCAGCGGTATTTTACTCTAATGTCTTGTACAGCATCAGAAGCTAGTTGTTGTACATGAAAGCGATCAATGACTTGCACGGCTCTTGGGAAGCTCTTCTTTGCAATTAGTTTCATGCTACCGGCCATATCTAAGGTTATTTCTTCTACCAACCTCCGCTTGCCTTCAGGTATCTTTTTAAGATATTTAATAACCTCTTCGGCCTTAGTTCCTGAAATAATAGCTACAATAGAACCTGCTCTACCTTTGGCTTTTTTATTGGTTACTACGGTGTATAACTCTCCTTGTGAAAGTGCTATTTCATCTATAGATAATCGTTTGCCAATATTTTGAGGGTAGACTAACCATTTGGAGGATCGCTCAAGGTATTCCCAATCTTTAAATTCACTTAAATAATCTCGATATTGGCGCTGTAGCTTTTTACCATCTAAACCATACAAATTAGCTATAGTTTGCGTGCTAGTATTGTTATTATCGATTAATTTCTTTTAAAAAAGCGGCAAACTCGGTGGTCATACGAGTGCCTTTTTCTACATTATTCCAGTCTCTTTGCAGGGTTTCTTTTGTGTCTACATCACGCCATCTGCGGCGCTTTAAATGCAGATAAACTAGTTTCCCTCTAAGTGGAAAATCCTCGATAATTATTTCTTTATGAAAACCTTTAGATTCTACTTTACGTGTTTTAAAACTATTTGGGACAATGTTCTTCTCTTCGAAATACAACCGAAGTTTATCTTCTGTTGAAGAACTACTTTTAAAACTAAAATGAGCTACCAGAAAATCAGGTAGTAATAAGGATAATAAATCTTTAGAAATTTCCACGGAATTTAATTTTTTCCAAAGATAAAATTATTTTTACTCCCCAACTTTTGCTCTTGATCCGGAGAAGCACTACATTTTTATTTTACAGAACTAAACACGATTCCCGAAGAATTTAATGGAACTAAACTTCATTCCAAAGGCTTCTTTTCTGAGGCTACCGTTCAAGACTTCCCTATACGAGGTAAAAATGTTTACCTTCATATAAAACGCCGCAGATGGCTGAATAAGCAAACCAATGAAGTGGTTCATAGAGATTGGAATTTAGTAGCACAGGGAACACGGATGACCGCCGAGTTTGCTGATTTTTTAAAAGAAATTAGTCCATACTAAAGCTACGGATTGCCACACCATTGGATTTTTCTACGGTGTTAACGGCAAGAAACTGCAACGCCAGTACAAAGATCACTTAAGTGATTTTAAATCTTGGGATCAAAAAGCCCATGCAAAAGATTGGCTATTGTACCCTGAGAATCTAGGAAGCTACCTATCGCTTGACGAAACCGCTTTTTGCAATGGCGAACTCTACACCATCTTAACCAATAAAGATGCCAAAGGAAAGAAAGGCTCTATAGTAGCTATAGTTAAAGGAACTAAAGCTGAAACAGTGATAAAAATACTTCATGAAATTCCTTTAAAACAAAGAAATAAAGTTAAAGAAGTGACTCTGGATATGGCAGGAAACATGGGACTCATTGTTAAAAAATCATTCCCCAATGCCTGCTTAGTTATAGACCGTTTTCATGTGCAGAAATTAGCATTGGACGCTTTGCAAGAAATAAGAATAAAACACAGGTGGGAAGCCATCGATTTTGAAAATGATGCCATAGAAGACGCTAGAAGTAAATCTTTAAAATACACACCTGAAATACTTCCAAACGGAGATACATTAAAACAACTACTGGCAAGAGGAAGATATTTACTCTATAAGCCAAGCAATAAGTGGACTGAAAACCAAGCTAAAAGATCAGTGATACTATTTAAACACTATCCTGATATAGAAAAAGCATACAAACTATGCCAGAACTTATCTTGGATTTTTAACAATACTCAGGATAAAACTTCCGCATTAACACGATTAGCTAAATGGGATGAAAAAGTTAGACAAGCAGCCTTTAAAAGCTTTAATACTATATCCAGAACCATGTCTGTTCACTATCAAAACATTCTAAACTATTTTGATAATAGAAGTACCAACGCTTCAGCAGAAGCTTTCAATGCTAAAATTAAGGCTTTTAGAGCACAGTTCAGAGGCGTGAGAAACGTAAAATTCTTCCTCTATAGATTAACTACTATTTTTGCTTAATTCTAAAATCCCCCAACTTTTGCTCTTGATCCGTAAAAAGGCGTGTTGCCAGGGGTGTTGCTCGTAGTGGCTTGAATGGCTATGATGTGGTTTAGCCACGGATTAAAATATTTTCTGGCATCAATTTCATATTTAGAAAATTGGTAGGTACTTCCTAAAAATTTTGGGTTGGTTAAAATGTAAGTCATTACATAGGTCCCTTGTTGCGGGTTGTACCTGTTGTCGCGGCTATCATAAGAAAAAGCTAATCCTGTACCTAAGGCAATACCTCCGTCTAAGCCTGTAACTTTGTCTCGGATTAAAAAACTATCTGGTTCGGTTTCAATATTAAAATAACTAGAAAAATTAATAGGTACCCCAACGTAGAAGTATTTGTTGAAACGAAACATGTAGGTAGAAAAAAACTTGATGCTTTCCAGTTGGATTTCTTCTACATCCTCTCTTTTAACGTTATTACCAATTCCAAAAATATAATCGGGCTGTTTTTTATAATTTATGTAGGCCTCTACAACACGATTGTTTTCTTTAAAGATAAGTTCTGTGGAAATGGAAGCGTTAATTTGACCCCTAGAGGATAAGGTGAACAATTCTGATAGTTTGGAAGGTTTCGAAATCGTATCCTTTTGGGATAGTTGTAAAATGTTAAATTTGGTTAATCCATAAATATTACCAGCTTCTGGAAGATGAGAATAAATAGGTACAGGGAATTTCTTAAAAAAGGCTTCAGCTTTTTTATTGAATTGGTCAAACTTTGACTCGTGTTTAGTGCTATCCGTTTTCTTTCTATGAATTGTGGAGTCATGCTGTGCGATAATAGAGATCGAACAAATGAGCAGTGATAGAAAAATATGCCTTTTCATAAGCATTTTAAATTGACCAAGTAGTAAGGGGTATTTATATAGCTTTGGCGAAGGTAGGTTTATTTTTTATTAATAGAAATGCTTAATAAAGCAATGTGCTGTTCTTTTGGCATACAAATATTATTTTTTTGAGGTTTTGGTGAAAATGTGCTATTGTTATTTTTTATCTTATGTTTAAAAGGAAAGCTTTTCCTATGTTGAATTTTTAAAGTGTATTTGAATGAAAAAAGTATATCATGTTTTATTTATTTTAGGTCTTTTTATGGGTTTTAACTCATGCGGATCTGATGATGCTGAAAATGCTATTGATTGCCTTTTTGAACCCGTAAATTTCAATGTAAATCATGTGATATCACCCAAAAACTCAAAGGAAGTGTCTTTTATCTTGTTGTATACTGGTGAACATAATTTAGATGAAGAGGTCACATGGAATTTTGGAGATGGTACTACTCTGAAAATTTCAGGAACTAGGGCGACGCATACTTATTCTGATGCAGGATCGTATAAGGTGGTGGTAAAACCTACTGTTAGAAACGGAGATGCCTTTTGTTCTCCAAGTGTAGATAGGAATATTAATGTAGAGTAGTTCAGGTTTTTAGTACATGTGAATTTTTCTAAAAAAATAAATCATGAGTAGCAATGAGTAATTTTGTACATTGCATGAGTTATACAATTTTATAATCATTTATGGTGACATTAAAACAATTGGCTAAAGAGCTAAATGTATCGATTTCTACAGTTTCAAAAGCCCTAAATAATAGCACCGAGATAGGTGGCGAAACCGTAAAACGTGTTAAAGAACTCGCCGAATTATATAACTATAAACCCAACAAGGTTGCTTTAAGTTTAAAACAGAATAAAACCAAAACTATTGGTGTTATAATTCCTAATATTCTGAATCATTTTTTGGCTAAAGTTCTTTTCGGAATCGAACGAGAGGCGACTAAACACGGTTATAATATCATTACTTGTATTTCTAATGAATCTTTAGCTCAGGAAAAGGAAAGCTTACAATTACTGGCCAGCGGAAGTGTTGATGGATTTATCTTGTCCATGGCCGAAGAAACGCAAATTAAAGGTGAGGTTGAGCATTTCAAAAGAACCATTAGTCAGGGGTTACCTGTGGTCATGTTTGATCGCGTTGCTCACGATGTGATGTGCGATAAAGTGATTGTAGATGATTTTGAATCCACCTATAATGCTACAAAAACCTTATTAGCCGAAAACCGGAAAACTATAGGTTTTATTAGTAACATCAACGATTTAAGTGTTGGGAAACTTCGAGAACGCGGTTATAATAAAGCGATTTTAGAAGCCGGTATGGAGGCACTGGTTTTAAAACTTAAGAAAAAAGATGATCAGCAGAAAAAGATTAAGAGTTTTTTCAAGAAAAATGGTCAGCTAGATGGTATTATTGCTGCCGATAGTTCTTCGGGAATAATTGGCTTAAATATGGCTGTGAATTTTGGTTTAAAAGTACCAAAGGATATCTCTGTAATTGGTTTTGCTAGTAAGTCCGATTCTTATCATACCTTACCCAGATTAACGACCATTCGTCAGCATGCTAAAATTATCGGATCTAAGGCAGCAGAACTTCTAATAACCAGGCTTCAACAAACGCCAAGGGATGAGAATTTTCGCACTAAAATAGTGAAAACGAGCCTCATAAAAAATAAATCTACACTTTAGTTTGTTAAAATTTCGGGTATTTCAGCGATTATAGGTTCCTTTTTTAGGGGGGCTTTATAATTTTAAATATTTGTAATTATATTAGAATGCTGAATGGTTAAAAAATTGCTTCTTTATTTCCTGTAAAAAATCATTCATGGCTATTTCTGGCCATTTTTCTCTCAATATCCATACGCTAATGGTCGTGCATTTAAGTGCGATTTCATATGTTTTGTTTAGTTGATTTTTACGGTCTAAAATTCAAAATACATCAATTTTTTAAAATAATATTTAACCTGAAAAACTCAAAAAAATGAAAATTCTTAAAATCACCTTATTAGTAGCAGTCTTTATCACTTTATTCACTTCTTGTACTAAAGAAGATTTACATGAAGATGATATGTTGATAGACGAAACTTCAACGACATTAATCACAAGCGGAAATGTAGTTGAACGCTAATAAAAAATAAATTTCTCAAATCAAATAACAATTAAAAAAACGTAAAAATGAGGCCTAATAGACAAAATGGTTGGTCTTTTAACGCCTATTCTTGTACGTCTATTTTTGCTTTTAAAAACTCATTAATAAATTTGATTTTTCTTTGTTTGGTTAATCCGTTATGATTTCTGAGTTTGTTTTTTAAATCAGAAAAATGCCCATCAATCATATTGGTTGTATTAGGAATATTTAAATCGTAATTATCATACCATGTAAATAACCATGTCATATTCGTATTAAGACTTCTATACGCACTCCTAAGTCGTTTATGGGTAAAATGACTCTTGCCTGTTTCATTATTAATAGTTCGCTCATTTAAAAAGCTTTCCCACTTAATAAACCACATATTTAATCCTCCTTCGAAAGATTCTTTATCTGTATTTTTGAGCATAGCTACATGCGTTTTTAATTCAATTGAAGCAAGCATTTTCGGGTTCTTAGTTATATATCTTCTTATTGCAGCAACTTGATGAAATTGACAGAGCTGGACAGGTATTCCTTTAAACGTACCAACCAAGCCTTTTCTACCATCACATACAATAGCAACAATCTCAAAACCTTTAGATTTTAGCTCATTAATCCCCTTTATATACAAAGCGTTAGTTTCTGATTTGACGTAATACCTGGCTATTTCGGAGTGACCATGCCACGTATTTCGGTCAAACCGTGCCACTTTAAGAGATCATACAATAATAGTTAAATTTAATTAATACTGTTCTTTCAACTTACCTTTTCTCAAGGATTCTCCAGTAAGGTTTATCCTATGCGATGAATTTACAATACGATCTAGTATCGCATCAGCGATAGTGCTTTCGCCGATAATATCGTACCAAGCGGATACAGGTATTTGTGAAGCTACAATCGTTGCTTTTTTATCATGTCTTTCATCGATTATGTCCATAAGCGCCTCTCTGTCCTGATTGTCGAAGCTCTGTAAACCAAAATCATCAAGGATAAGCAGATCTACTTTTAATAGTTTTGCAAGTTCTTTAAGGTAAGTGCCATCTACTTTACTTAGTTTTAATCGTTTCATCAGTCTAGCAGTATTTGTGTATAGGGTTCTTTTATTCATCATACAAGCTTGATGTCCCAATGCCTGAGCTATATAACTTTTACCCACTCCAGAGGATCCTGTGATAATCAAGTTTTCCTTTTTTTGTACAAAATCTAGAGTAGCCAAACGCTCGAACATATTTCTGTCCAAGCTTCTGTTGTGCAGGTAATTAATATCTGTAAGTGTAGCTCCCTGCTTAAAGGCTGCTTGCGTTGTAAGCCTTTTTATCTTTCTATTCTGAAGGTCTTCCCATTGGTGATCGGTAAGCAATGCTAGATATTGATCTGGCGTAAGACCCTCTATTCGGTTATCACTAAGGTGGTTGTGATGGAGTTCAGCCATAGCTGTTAATCTCATTTTTCTGAGTTTTTCGATGGTGTGATTTGTATTCATATATGTATAAAATTTAAGTGATTTTTTCGTGTTGTTTTTACTTATAATTGGATGCCCCACGGATGTTCGCATGCTTGGGGATATGAGAACCTCGGTCTGTTTCTTCTTGTAGGAATAAGGAGCTTTGATCTAGATTATTCTTCAGTATGTTGGTTATCCTGTTGTAGCTTACAGCATCAGCCTGTATGGCTCTTTTGCAAGCATTATCTAACCTTTGGGAGCCATAAGACTTATGGAGTTGTATAACGCCCATAGCTCTTTTATACCCTGTTTCAGGATAATCCAACGCAGCAATAATCCGCTCGACACATGCTGCAACATAACTACCATGGACAACTGCCTTGTTCTTAAAGTATTGCGGACTCCACTGGCTGTATTGTTTATGAGAACTACTAAGGTGATCCTTGTTGGTTATGTATGCGCCTTTGGAACCGCTACGTTGGTGTATAGCTATGCGCTGTTGATTATAATACACCTCTACCATGCCTTTGGTATAGTGTAGCGTGGTTTCCTTGCCAATGTAACGATATGGAACGCTGTAGTAAGTCTTATCTGGTGAAAAATAGATATAGCCTATTTTCTGAACCTTAGCTCTTCTATATTCTTTTATCTCGTAGCGTGTACTGCTTAAGGGTTTTAGATACTCTCGTTCGACGCTTTGGAAGAGCTCCAGACGACTAGCTTCTTTGCGTTGGAATAATAGGTTGTTGTAGCGCTCTAGTAGAAGTTTTATCTCTTTGTTTAGATCTGCTAAAGAAAAAAAGGTCATTTCCCGAAGGGGATAATAAATCCGTTGATAAGCTAGATGCACCGCGTTTTCCACCAGCGCTTTATCTTGAGGGGAGTAACTACGCGTTGGATTGACCACGCAGTTGTAATGGCGGGCAAAGTCTTTAAAACTACGGTTAACCTGAGCTTCGTATCTACTAGATCTGGTAACGACTGATTTTAGATTGTCTGATACGATGGCCTTGGGTACTCCCCCCGTAGAAATGAAGGGCGTTTTCGCAACAACTTATAAAATCTTCACGCTTTTGGCTCATACAAGCCTCAACATAGGTATACTGACTGTTAGGGAGCATGGCAACAAAGACCTCTACTGGAAGTATCTCGCCTGTGATTTTGTCTACTATCTGAAGTTTTTTTCCAGCAAAGTCCACGAACATCTCTTTCCCTGCCTCGTGTTCAAGTTTCATAGATCCCTTGATCTTGGCATATTTACGATGGTAATGCTCCATGAATTGAGTGTAACTATAAGGGTCTTTAACCTTTTGACTATATTCTGTGTAGTGGTACAAAAAAGTAAATCCTGGGTGGTTCCGAGCCTTATTAATACTTTCAAAATAAAGCATCAATTCATCATAGCGTTTGTTATTTATGGTTGTATGAGATGTAAAGAGCTTTTCTAGGGTGTGGTTGTCTAGCTTTAATAACTCCTTAAAACTATAACCACTACCTTTAAATAGGTGTATATAGCTATTTATAGTGTTGCGGCAAATGCCAAGTGTGGCTCCAATTTGACGGTTACTATAACCATCTTGTTTTAAGTTGATAATTTGTTTTAGGTCCTTTGGATCAAGTGTGTTGGCCATATCGCTTTTTAGAGCAATAAGGTAATTACTTGATCTCTTAAAGTGGCACAAATCGAAACGGAAACATTGGCACAAATCAAACCGTTTTTAGCTAACTCAATTTCCGTGTGGCACAATTTAAACCGAAATCAACGGCACAGTAACTCCGAAATCACTGGCACAAATCGAACCGTGTTAGCCAATACCTCCGTATTCAAGAACTTAACGCAACAAATCTAAATTAATAGATTTGTAATTATGGTACGAAAAAAACAGGTAGACTTACCCTTAAAGAAAGAATAAAGAATACAGATTGAGACTCTTTTAACTGAAAAAAAGAATAAATCATACATCGCTATAACCATTAACAGAGCTCGATCTACGGTTACAAGAGAAGTTAATAAATGGGTGCAAACAGATAGAGATAAATACTCAGCAGAACTAGCTCATTGGTGCGCCAAAGATGATTACCTAAACAAAAGAAATATTGATAAAATATCTAAGTACCCTAGACTTCGAATTTATGTCTATAGGGGCTTATTATCACAATGGACTCCTGAACAAATTGCTGGAAGACTAAAAGAAGAATTCCCAAATGATCCTATAATGTCTATTTCTCACGAATCAATTTATAGGTACATATATGCAAAGCCTCAAGCTAGTTTAAATAAAAAACTAATTAAACTCCTCGTACGCAAAAAAACAAGACGTAGACCCTCTAAAAAAAGACGCAGAACAGGATCTAAAATATTAAACCAAGTCAGTATAGACCTAAGGCCCGAGCATATTAACCTAAGAAATGAAATCGGACACTGGAAAGGAGATTTAATGATTGGGAAGGATCAAAAATCGGCTATTGGAACTATCGTAGAACGCAAATCTAGATATACATTAATTATCAAACTAAAAGCCAGGAACTCTAAGGAAATTGCTAAAATGTTTTCTAAAGAACTTAACAAACTAGATCCCATATTCAAAAAATCTATGACCTACGATAATGGAATTGAAATGGCAAGACACGAAACAATTACCAAGAAAACAGGTATGAAAATTTACTTTGCACACCCCTATTCTTCTTGGGAAAGAGGTACCAATGAAAACACTAACGGACTCATCAGAAGGTACCTCCCAAAAGGAACAGATTTTAACAAAATTGACTTAAATACATTCATCGAAATTCAAGAAAAATTAAACAATAGACCTCGTAAAATTATTGGATTTAAAACCCCTAATGAAGTTATGATAAAAGAACTAAAAATTGTAGCTTAGACTCATACAAAAAAAAGCAACGTTTGTTGCGTTAGAACCTTGAATGCAGCACCAAAGAAGATTCTCCTTGCTGTAAGCATCCTTAAAGAGCATTAATCCAAAGCTTCTCCCCCAATATGTTGTATCCATTAAGACAATAACTTTCTTAGGTGTTATCTCTACGTCCTTTACTTGATGAAGATCTAGTTTACGTTGTATAATTCGCTTTGAACATCCATATTTCTGAGAAAGCTGTAAATAGGTCTGCTTTCCTCTGGTATATTCATCCCAAAGAGAGTCTAGAGTTTATCCAAAATTTTGTGTTTTTGAAAAATAATTTCAAAATTCATAGGTTAAAATAATATAGATTATAACCTGTTTGGAAAACAAATATACAATTGATTGTAAATTTGGCCCCATTTAAATCGTGTTTTCTTCCATTTTTTGCTGATGCTTTGAGCTGCTAAATATATGGATTTCAGTGCTGCATCATCATGAGGGAAGACTTTTTTGTTGCGTGTATATTTTCTTAAACTGGCATTAAAACTCTCAATGATATTGGTAGTATATATAAGTTTTCTAATCTCTTTTGGGTAGTTTAAAAACGCGGTCAAATTATCCCAATTGTTTTCCCAAGACTGTACGGCAGAGAGGTATTTATCTTCCCAATTTTGTTTAAAGACTTCGAAAGCCTCTAAAGCGAATTTCTCATTATCGGCTTGATAAATAGCTTTAATATCGACCATTATTGATTTACGGTCCTTATAGCTCACATATTTTAAAGAGTTTCTAATTTGATGTACGATACATATTTGACGTATACTACCTGGAAAAATAGCTTCTACAGCTTTATCTAATCCAGAGAGGTTATCCGAACACAGAAAGAAGATATCTTTTACGCCTCTAGAGCGCAGATCGTCTAAAATGGACATCCAAGCAGCTGCCTTTTCTGTCTCCACAATACTCATGCTCAAAATATCTTGTTGCCCTTCGGTATTCACCCCTAAAACTATCATACAGGCTTTAGATATTACCTTGCCTTCTTGACGTATTTTATAATGAATAGCATCTATCCAGACAATGGGATATACGTCTTCTAAAGGTCTATTCTGCCATTGTTTGATGTCTTCCAATAATTGATTGGTGATAATGGATACCTGTGATGTGGAATACTGCACTCCATAGGTACTTTCAATAAAATCAATAATATCGCTATTGCTCATACCTTTGGCGTAAAGCAGTTGAATACAATCTTCTAATTCTTGACTAATCGATTGATGTTTGGGGACAATAACAGGCTCAAAGCTCGCTTGACGATCTCTGGGGATTTTGATGCGTTGTTCGCCGTTATGAGTCTTGATAGTTTTCTCTGAGAAACCATTGCGCTGGTTGTTCTCAATTACAGAACCTCCTTTTTGAAACCCTAAGTGGGCAGTCATTTCTGCTTTTAAAAGTGATTCAATACCACGTTTAAGCAACTGTTCCTTGACCTGGTCAAAGTCCTCCTTGTTGCTGATTTTGCCGATCAAGGCGTCTAATTGTTTTTCTAAGTCTGAGTTCATAAAATAAAAATTTAAAAGTAAATTTTTTGCCTATGAATTTCAAAATCATTTTTAAACTAACTAACAGCAAAAACACAAAATAGTTTACAGTCCCAGAGTCTACTTGAATTTCTTTTCCTCCAGTAAAAACACTTTTACAATTCAAACATTTATAACGCTGTTTTTCTAATCTAACACCATATTTATGGGTTAGTAAGCTATTACAAAATTTACATTTTTTTTATTCAAAGCCTTTGATTTGCTTCAAAGCTAATAAACATAAGCTCTTCGAAAGGATTTACCAACCATTTTGTCCATTACATCAAAAATGAAAATTCTTAAAATCACCTTATTAGTAGCAGCCATTATTACTTTGTTTACTTCATGTACTAAAGAAGATTTGCATGAAGACGACAAACTCGTCGAGGAACTAACAACGACCTTAATTACAGGTGGAAATGTAGTTGAGCGTTAAAAAAAAGATTACAAATATAATATCTAATGACAATTAATAAAAACGTAAAAATGAAAATTCTTAAAATTACCTTATTAATTGCAGTCTTTATAACAATTTTTGCTTCGTGTACAGAGCAAGACCTACAAGAAGATGACATGCTTACTGATGAACCAACAACGACGTTAATCACAGGCGGAAATGTAGTTGAGCGCTAATTAGGTATTTGTAAATTTAGATGGCTTTTTATATAGGTTTGATCATCGGTTTTAGATAAATTGAAAAATTATAGATACATTTGAAGGTGTTTACCCCCTGATACTTTTGAAACGCTTTATTTTCTTTTTATTCTCGATAGTCTTGTGTGTTAATCTTTCTTTTACTCAGAATTATAGTAAAGAAAAGTTTGACAGGGTACTCTATTATTTAAGTGAGTCGAGTAATCCAGAGCATAATTTAGAGGAAAAAAAGGAACTTGTTTTAAAAGCTAAGGATTTAGCGTTTGATATGAATAGCTATTCCCTATTGTTGCAGTGTAACCAAAAACTTTTAGAATTAGATAAGGAAATGGGACATAGTGGTTCCTTTCTAAAATTGAGTCATGAAAACTTACAACTAGCAGAAAAGTTTAAAGATACGACTACCATAGCTCAAATAAATAAAAACTTAGGCTATTATTATTTTGATAAACAGGTCGATAGTGCACATTTTTATAACCATCGCGCGGAGAAATTGTTTAAACAATTAAATGATCATTATAATACGGCTGCAGTATTATTAGATATCGCTTTGCTTCAACGTGGTGCCAAGGATTATACAGGTAGTGAACTGACGTCAATTGAAGGCATCATGCTTTTAAACAAAATAAAAAAACCGACAAAAGAGGTTATTCAAAAAAAGGCATTTTTCTATAATAATTTAGGGGTGGTTTTTAATGGTTTAGAGCAATATGATAAATCTATTGAATATCAAAATAAGTCTATAGAACTCAAGTTAAGGTTAAAAGGAAATAATAAGGCGGCTATAGATTTTTCAAAAAACAACTTAGGAAACGTATTAAAAAATGCCGGACAATATGAGTTAGCATTAAAGACTTTAGGGGAAGTTCTTGAAGATGAAACTTTAGAAAATGAATCACCCGAATTTTACGCCATCGTCCTCGACAACTATGCACACACTTTATATTTGTCGAATGATAGAGACGCCTTGCCAGGTTTATATCATAAAGCCTTGAAAGCAAGCAAAGCTGCCGGTATAGATGGTTATAATTCTATAATCATTTTTCAACATTTAGCCGAATATTCTAATGATTTGGGATTGAAGGATTCCGCTAAATATTATGGTTATGAAGCCAAGCGTATTGCAGAAAAATATTATAATGACGCCCTCTTGAAATCATTATTATTACTTTCAAAAATTGAGGAAGGCGAGGTTGCTGCCAACCATTTAAGAAATTATGTGCGACTTAATGATAGCCTTCAGAAAAGTGAACGGGCTATTAGAAATAAGTTTACTAGAATTAAGTTTGAAACTAATGAGATAGAAGAGGAGAATATTAGAATAGCACGCGAGCGCATGTGGTTGTTAGTTATTTCAATTGTAGTTATTGTGGCTTCTATTTTATTATACATCATATTTACACAGCGCAATAAAAATAAGAAGTTAGAGTTTATTCAACAACAACAACAAACCAACGAAGAAATTTATAATCTTTTACTTGCTCAAAATGAAGTTGTTGAGGATGCTCGAGCTTTAGAAAAGAAACGTATTTCGGAAGAGTTACATGATGGTGTGCTAGGGAAACTTTTTGGTGCTCGTTTAAGTTTGGATAGCTTAAATACCAATACGAGTCCCGAGGCCATGAAAACAAGAAGCCAGTATATTGCTGAGCTTAAAATGATAGAAGAAGACATTAGAAAAGTCTCACATGAGTTAAATGCCGATTTTGTTTCGGGTTCTGGTTTTAGAGGTATTATTAAAACCTTAGTGGAGACCCAAACTGTAGCTTACGGACTTGAATATAAATTAGAATGGCAGTCTACTATCGATTGGGATGAGGTTTCAAATAAAATAAAAATTCATTTTTATAGAATTATTCAAGAGGCGCTCCACAATATTTATAAACATGCTAATGCAAGTAAAGTGAATCTTGTTTTTAAATTGGAAAATAATGCCGTTTGTTTAAGTATTATTGATGACGGTGTTGGATTTGATGTGAGCAGAACAAAATCTGGCATTGGCCTTAAAAACATGACCTCAAGAATAAAGGAAATACAAGGAAAAATAGACATAATTTCTAAAAAAATAGAAGGAGGAACCACGGTAAATATAGATGTCCCCATATCTTAACCCTTAAATATGACTGAAACTATTAAAATACTTATGATTGATGATCACCCCATGATTATTGAGGGGTATCAAAACACGTTGCTGTATACCAAACGCGACAATCAAGAACTAGAAATTGAAATCGCTCATAACTGCGATGAAGCGCTTAGGGCCATAAACAAGGCTGTAAAAACAGACAGGTCCTTTGATGTGTTATTCGTAGATATCAGTTTGCCAGCGTCAACTGATGGAAGTATGAATTCTGGCGAAGATTTAGCCGAATTTGCTAGAAAGGTATTGCCCCAATCCAAAATAATCATTTTAACTATGTTTAATGAGTCGTTTAGAATTCATAACATTATTAAAACGATAAATCCGGAAGGCTTGTTAATTAAAAGTGATTTAACATCTAACGAATTAGCCAACGCTTTTCAAACGGTTATGGATAATGTGCCTTTTTATAGTGCTACAGTAAATCAATTAATACGCAGAACCATTAGCAGTGATATTGTGATTGACGATAAGAATCGAAAAATACTCCACTTACTTTCACAAGGTGTTAAAACTAAAAATTTAGCCGCGCATTTAGATATTTCTTTAAGTGCTATAGAAAAGCGCAAAAAGCAACTTCGTGATCTTTTTGAAGTTGAAGATGGACAGGATGAGACCCTTCTAAATCAAGCACGTAAAAAAGGATTTGTATAAAAAGTACCGTTAAAAATAAAAATTATTACTTTTTTAGACATTATTTGTTTATTTTTAACATGTTAAAAAGCTGAAAATCAACTACTTGATCTGTTTCCGTAAGTTTGATGCGGGTTTTCCGCAGTTAGAAAAGAATCATGTTATATATCTTTGTGGTATCAACAATTCAAAAATTAATTAATCCCTCAATTTTTTAGTTGATAATAGCAATTTACATAACCCTGTGGAGGTGAGAGACCCACAGGGTTCTTCTTTTTTAAAAGTTTCCTTTTTTATAGATTACGCTTCTTTTAAAGAAATTGTGAAGTTTTAAAACCTTAGTTTTAATTAAGGTCATGATGTTTTGCGTCTCCGCAACTTTAGGTGCCTATTCTATGACACCTTTTTTTGCTTGATGACGTTGTTGCTTTGAAACTTTGTATCTCTACCGTTTTTTAAGTCCGTATTTCTATATCACAAGGCTCAGTGTATTAGGTTTTTCCCTTTTTGTCAACATAAAATCTAAAAATATTGTACTTTTCGGTTTCAGTTGTAATCCATGAAACACGCTATTGTTTTTTTATTGGTTTTAATGCTTTCGTCTTGCGAGTATTTTAAAGTAAAAAAAACATCTTCAGAAGCCATTTTAAATGAAGAGTTGAAGACTTTTAATTGGAATGATGTTGATGAATACCCTAATTTTACAGTTTGTGATGAATCGGCAAGTAAAGCTGCGCGACAAACATGTTTTCAAAACACGTTAACCCATCATATCACCAATTTTTTGCAAGATGAAGGGATTGTGGTTTCTCGAGATATTAATGATACCATTTTATTGGAATTTCAAGTGTCTAAAACAGGTGATTTATCTTTAATTAATGCCAGTGTTGATAGCTTAACCATCGATGAAATCCCAAATATTGATGATTTACTAAATCAGAGTCTAACCGGTTTGCCTAGAATTTTTCCAGCCATTAAACGTGGTCAGCAAGTCACTACAGAATTTAAGCTGCCTTTAATAATACGTGTTAATTAGCCTAGCGCTTAAAAGTTCTGCCTTTCCAGTTGTAGTTTGAAAATAAGGCCATAAATGCCACGTAAACATTAAAAAAAGGATAAAGGAAGGCGCTTACCACGAAATTTTTTAAAATAGAAGTCTGTTTAAAAAAACGAGCCGTTTTATAGAGCAGGTAAAAGTCGGTCCCGCACTTTAGTACAAAGGTTATGCTGAGGTTTTTAAATGAAAATAGACCAAACAAACTAAGTATTAGTCCAATAACGAGGAGTAGGTTTGTAGCGAATACAAGAACACCAGTAAGTTTTCCAAAACCATTTTTATAGGCTGTGGTTTTTGCAGCCCAACGCACCCGTTGTGAAATGAGTTGCTTCCAGTTTTCTTGGGCATTTGTTTTAATAATGGCCGTTTGGCATTTCAAATAGTTAACCCGATTTGCTTGCTTATCAAGGGCTTTTTCTAACAAAAACAAATCGTCGCCACTAGCAATATTCGTGTTGCCTTCAAAGCCAGAAACTTCTGTGAATAATGATTTTTTATAAGCAAAATTAGCACCATTACACAAAAAAGGCGTCTTTAGGCCAAACCCTCCAATCGTAGCACCTTGTAAACTCAAAATATCAAGACATTGAAAACGGTTTAAAAATGAACTTTTCACATGGTAAGTTACAGGGCCAGCAATGCAATAAGCACCGGTTTTTTGAATAAAAGCATCAAAGCTGTCTAACCAAAATTCTGGCAAAATACAATCGGCATCGGTGGTAATTATCCAGTCGTGATTTGACTTACTGATAGCAGAAGTTATCGCATCCTTTTTTGGGGAATTTGAGTTTCTTTCATTGGGTATTATTTTTAGATCAATGCGCTGGTCTTTAGTTAAATTATGTATCAGCTTAACGGAGTCGTCTTCCGAGGCATCGTCAACTAAAATGACTTCAAATAAGGTTTTAGGGTAGTTAAGATTGAAAATCGATGCTAATAATTGAGGCAGGTTTTTAGCTTCATTACGGAAAGGAATCACTACAGAAAACTTGGTTGCCGGTTTTTTTATTGTACCATTAAAAATTTTAATCTGACTGCAACCGTACGCTAAACTACCAATTAGGATAACATAAAGGATGAGAATGGCTGTGTATAAAAACATCATGAGTTTATCGTGTTTTTATACTTAAAGTTGAGTACGTAGTAACAGCCTATTAGGCTTGGAAGCATAAAATTAAGCAACCACATCACCATGGTAATTGATAAAATGATAAGCTCGTGAGCGCCAACAAATGCAAATAAATATACCGAAATGCTGCCTTTTATCAAGCCGTCAAAAAGTGTTATAGAAGGAATTATTGAGGTTATAAAGTACATGGAGGCAATTATGGAGAGCGCTTCAAAATAAGGCAGTTCAATTTGGAAAATTTGTAGTAAAAAATAAAATTGAAAGGAAAAAACAGCGTATCGTAAAAAGGATAATCCTAATCCGTAATAAAGTGTTTTTTTAGGAAGTCGTCTTAAAAAGCGACTCAATTTTTTAGTAGACAACTGCATGAATTTAAAATTACCCTTAAAAACAAACAAGCCAATTAAACCAGTAATAAGTGCTAGAGTAGTGATGTAAATGACTAGGTAATATGTGTTTAAAAGTGTTTTATGGCTTTGTGTAAACCACAATAAACCTATAAATCCAACAATTGTTGTTACCGTTAATTGTAAAATATTATTAATAAGATTTAGTACTACAACATGCTTTCTAAAGGCGGCTTGGTAGTACATGGCTTTGGCGCCATATTCACCAATGCGGTTAGGGGTTATTAAAGAAGCGGTGAGCGACCCTAAGCATTGTTCGCAGGCTTGATATAAAGAAATTTTTTTAAATGGACGAAGTAGCCATTGCCACTTAAAAAGCTCCAATAACCAGTTAATAAGGGTCAAAATTAACAGAAAACTTAGTGTTTTGACCGAAAAAGCATTATTTTCAGACAAAATATTGTAGAAGTCAGAAAAATGTAACGTATTATTGTGTATAATTTTCTGATAGATAAAGTAAAGCGCAGCAAGGACTATGCTTATTTTAATAAGCCTAAAAAGATACTGTTTGCTGCGGTATGAAAGTGTATGTGCTATGATGGTACAAATTAAATCAATATTACGAAATGATTGCTTATTTTAATAAAATTAAGAGTTCATGGGTGGTAGGTTTCTTATTGTTGTGTTGTAATTTATCACAAGCACAAGGCGATACGAGTACATTTAAATTGCAATTTGCAACGGGAATTAATACGCCCATGTCAAATGGTTTTGTGAGTAATTTTGAAGCGAAGCCAATTAATTTTCCAACCATTAACTTAGGGTTACAATATATGTTTAGTGAAGATTTTGGCGCTAAATTAGACTTTGGGTATAACCGGTTTTCAAACAAAAACCAGAGTCCAGCCTTTAAAATAAATTATACGCGTTTAAATTTACAATGGGTTTACGACGCCTCTGATATTATGAGATTTTCCCAACGCATGGCAACTTTTTTGCATGCAGGCCCTGGATATTCTATGATTAGACCATTGGATATTTATGGTGAAAAAAAACTGAACTACCTTAATGCCATGGGAGGCATAGAATTTCATTACGCTATTAACGACGTTTTGTCCATTTATTTGGATGGTTCTTATATCTTTGGCTTCGGAAAGGACTATAATCAGGTGTCTGATGGTTATGGTACTTTTAACGGAGATATATTAACCGTAACAATTGGGGCGTCTATTTCGCTAAGCGGTTGTTACTTTTGTAATGATTAATGCAGGAAAGAATAATTTTAGGGATTGACCCTGGAACCACCATTATGGGTTTCGGCCTTATAAAAGTGGTTGGTAAAAAGATGCACTTTTTGCAGATGAATGAGTTGGATTTGAAAAAATACGACGATCATTATATCAAGTTAAAACTTATTTTTGAACGCACCATTGAACTTATTGACACACACAATCCCGACGAAATAGCTATTGAAGCGCCTTTTTTTGGTAAAAATGTACAAAGTATGTTAAAGCTAGGTAGGGCTCAAGGCGTGGCTATGGCTGCTGGTTTAAGTCGTGAAATTCCAATTACCGAGTACTTGCCTAAAAAAATAAAAATGGCCATTACGGGAAATGGAAATGCTAGTAAAGAACAGGTTGCTAAAATGCTTCAAAGTAATTTAGGCTTAAAAACCTTGCCTAAAAACTTGGATGCTACTGATGGTTTGGCTGCGGCTGTTTGTCATTTTTATAATTCTGGACGTGTTAATGTAGATAAAAGTTATTCTGGGTGGGCAGCTTTCGTGAAGCAGAATAGTACACCGTCTTCAAAAGGGACTACAGTTATTAATCTTCGTTCTAAAAAGTAACCTTTAATAAATTGATATGGTATGAATAACTATGCTCAAACAGCACAGGGTCTATCCCATTTGAAGCGCTATAAAGGTGCTGCCATATACATTCATATTCCCTTTTGTAAACAGGCTTGTTACTATTGCGATTTTCATTTTTCTACGTCTTTAAAAAAGAAAGATGAACTATTACAATCTTTAATTATTGAATTAGAAATGCGTAAAGCGGATTTTGAAAATCTAATTATTGAAACCATATATTTTGGAGGAGGTACACCTAGTTTATTGTCTCAACAGGAAATCCAAATGTTATTAGATGCCGTTTATAAACACTATACCGTTTGTGATGACCCAGAAATTACTCTGGAGGCCAATCCAGATGATTTATCGGCATTAAAAATTAAAGCATTGTCTCAGTCGTCTGTAAACCGTTTGAGTATAGGTATTCAGTCTTTTTTTGAAGATGATTTAAAAAGCATGAATCGGGCTCATAATGCCCAAGAGGCTAGGGCGTGTTTAGAAGAAGCGACTGCTTATTTTGATAATATAACCATCGATTTAATATATGGTATTCCGAATATGAGCGTGGAAAAATGGGAGGCTAATATAGCACAAGCTTTGGAATTTGGAGTGCCGCATATTTCTAGTTATGCCCTTACGGTTGAACCTAAAACTGTCTTGGATAGTTTTGTGAAAAAAGGCGTGTTTCCACCTATCGATGAGGATTTAGCTTTGCAACATTTTAATCATTTGGTTAGGCGTACTAAAGAAGCAGGATTTGTACATTATGAAATTTCAAATTTTGGGAAACCCGATTACTTTTCTAAGCACAATACGAGTTATTGGCAAGGCAAAGCTTATTTAGGAATAGGGCCGTCGGCGCACTCCTTTCAGGGGAATGAACGCAGTTGGAATATTGCCAATAATAATAAATACATACAAAGTATCGCCATAGGTAAATTACCAAAAACAACAGAAACGCTATCTGAAATCGATCGCTTTAATGAATGTGTTATGACGGGCTTAAGAACGGTTTGGGGGGTATCGTTGTCGCAAATTGAAGATGAATTTGGGGAGCCGTTTCTTCAATATTTACGAAAACATGCAGCGTCATTTTTAAAAGATGATTTGCTGGCTATTTCAGAAGGTATTGATGAAAATGGTCAAGTCATTAAAAGCCTTGTAGCAACACAGAACGGTAAATTTTTAATTGACGGAATTGCTTCAGAACTATTTATGATTTGATTATATTTGGATATGAACGCTACAATCCAATATAATTCACGAAAACTTCAAATTAATTTAAAAAAGCCTATAGATATTTCTATACCGCTTCGTGCTTCCGAAAAAAATGTTCGGGCATGGTATGTCGATGCTCCTAGAATAGAGCCTGTTGAGGATGGTGAGTGGAAAATAGCGGTAAAAAATGGCGCTTGTATAAATTTTAATAATGTTAGTTTTAATCCGCATGCTCATGGTACACATACCGAATGTGCAGGGCATATTACCGAAAAAGTACACTCTATAAATGAACACTTAAAGGAATTTTTCTTTTTAGCAGAAGTCATTACCGTAGCGCCAGAGCGTTTAAATGGAGACTCGGTTATTTCTGAAAAGCAGATTAAATTTGCCTTAGGAAATAAGAAGCGTGACGCTGTAGTGATTCGTACGATTCCTAATACATTAGACAAGTTGTCCATGCATTATTCTCATACCAATCCGCCCTATTTGTTAGAAGATGCGGCTATTTATTTAAGAGAAAAGGGTATAAAACACCTGTTGGTAGATTTGCCAAGTGTCGATAAAGAAAAGGATGAATGTATGCTTTTAGCGCATAATGCGTTTTGGAATACCAGCGGAAAGTTACGCCTTGATGCTAGTATTACAGAGTTTATTTATGTACCTAATAAGGTTAAAGACGGCGAATATTTTTTAAATCTCCAAATTGCACCTTTTGAGAATGATGCAGCCCCTAGTAAGCCTATTTTATATGAAGTTATAGGTTGAATTTTATAGAATTTAAAGCATGGATATTGAACAAATTCGAGATTATTGTTTAAGTAAAAATGGGGTTTCTGAAGATTTTCCGTTTGATGAGCATACTTTGGTTTTTAAAGTTTTAGGCAAGATGTATGCCTTAATTTCTTTAAAAAAATGGGAACAAGGCGAGCCGGCAATCAACTTAAAGGCCGATCCCGAATACGCTTTAGAGTTACGGGCATCTCATAGTTGTATTCGGGCGGGTTACCACATGAATAAAAAGCATTGGAATACCCTTTACCTGAATGAAGGTGCCTTACAATCCGATTTTATAAAAACTTTAATCGATCATTCATACAACATGGTTGTAAAAGGTATGCCAAAAAAAATGCAAGAGAATTTAAAAAACATATGATAATGTGAATACTTTTTTGTATTTTTAACAACTTGTCTCTCAGTATATTATATTAGTAGCGTAATCCTTGCCCCAAAATCTTAAAGCCTAATTATTAACTTTAATTTTTTGCTAGATTATGAAAACTATTAAACACACCCTCACATGCATGACACTTCTGTTCATGTTTTTTTATGCCGAAACCATCTGTGCTCAGTCTGGCCAAGCACCGAAGTTTATGACAACAACTACCTTGAGTTGGAATCAAAATTTAGAACATTTAGATTTAGCCGAATGGAAAGCTATAGAAAAAGAGTATTTAGAGAAAGTCATTAAAAAAAATGAGTATATACTGGGGTCGTCCTTTTATAAGCCACAATTATCGGGAAGTAGTGGAGAGCTTGTTTTAGTAAGAGTATACGGTTCTTGGGCGGCGATTGAAAGAGCTGTAGAGCGCAATGCAGAACTAGAAAAAATAGCCTGGCCTAACGAAAAAGCGCTTAAAGATTTTAAGAGAAAGCAGCGATCGTTTTATACGCATGATCATGCCGATGAGATTTATTCTGTACTTCCAATAATGAAGCCAGTTCAAGACTGGTCTAAAGACATGGTGTGCTATGTGCGTACGAAGCATCTCAATTTCCCAGAAGATGGAAAAAAAGAAGAGGTAGAAAACATAATTAAGGAAGATTTTGAAAAATTAATCAAAGATAATGCTATAGTTAAGGGGTATTTCACCTACAGACATGCTTGGGGCGCCCATGGTAGTGAATTGAAAAACGCCTATTTTTTATCGTCTATTTCAGACTTGCAAAAACTTTTTGAAAGTGTTCCAGATTTGGAGAAAAAGGCATGGCCAACAGATCACTTACGTAAAAAGCGTGAACATATGATGAATAAATATTTTACAAATGTTTATCGAGATGACGTTTACACCTTTGTGTCAGGACTTTCTAAATAGTTTGTTTTTGTTTTCAAGCTTGCGGAAGGTTTTATTTAGCTGTATTTTTGCAAGATAAATTTCATATATGAGCGTTTTACAGACCTTAAAAGACCGAAGCAACAACACTTGCGAATTATGTTCATCTGCTAAAGATTTATCGCAATACACCATTCCTCCATCATTAAATGAAAATGTGGATAATGACATTTTGGTGTGTAAAACCTGTTTGGATCAAATTGAAGAAAGGGAAGAAATGAATCCTAATCACTGGCGTTGTTTAAACGATAGTATGTGGAGCGAGCATGTGGCCGTACAAATCATGGCTTGGCGTATGTTACAGCGTTTACGTCATGAGGGTTGGCCAAAAGACTTGGTTGATATGATGTATTTGGATGATGACGCTTTAGCACTAGCACGCGCTACTGGCGAGCATGAAGATGAGGCTAACAAAATTATTCACCGTGATGTTAATGGTGTAGTTTTGAGTAACGGTGATGCTGTAGTGCTTGTTAAAGATTTGAAAGTGAAAGGCTCTAGCTTGGTAGCAAAACAGGGTACTGCGGTTAGAAATATTCGTTTAGATCGCGACAATGATAAATACATTGAAGGTAAAGTAGGCGCGCAACAAATTGTGATTATTACCGATTTTGTAAAGAAATTGTAGGGCAAGAACCTTTTAAGTTGAAGTGTCGGCAATAATTTTCCATGCGCCATTAATTTTTTTGAAAACCAGCATAAAAATACCATCGGCATTTCCAACATCTCGTTTTATGTGATACTCTCCTAAAACATAATACGCGTCGTTGCTAATTTTAGTGATGTCATTTATTTTGAAATTTAATTTCCCGGTGTGCTCTTTGGTAGGATATGCCTTTAGATAGAGCTCTAGAGTGTTTTCCCAGCCTTTTGTAACACCATGAACACCGTAAACTTTAAAGAGTCGCTTTTCCAGTAACCTTCCATGTAGGATTCAATATCGTTGTTTGACCAGGCTAGCCTTTGTTTTTTTTAAACTTTTTGAATGGCTTTTTGGTCTGATGCCTCTTGCGACTGTGCCAAGCTACTCAAGGTGCATAGTAAACAAAAACATAGGGCGAATTTTTTCATGAACTTAAATTTGTAGGTTTAAACTAGAACTTAAAAGTTCTAGTAAAAGTAATGAAATATAGAAATTGATATGTCTTTTGTCGATAAAATATGCACCTAGAAGTGTTTTAACTGATCTTAAAATCTATTGGTCGATAAAATAGTATACAAATGATATTGGTTTCTTACTTTTATGGGACAACCCTATTATGGACTCCTTATTTTTTTAGTTTAACCATTTAAAACATTTAGTATGGATTTAGAAATTACCAGCTGTAATAACTTTTACAAAGTTAAAGGCCACTTAAACAAAAGTACTGTAGGCATTTTTATCAACGAGTTTGATAATATTTTTAATAATTTTGATAGTCTTACTATTAGTATTAAGGACGTTGAGAGTATGGATAAATATGGCGTAGAGGCTTTGTCTAAACTTCATACCGAGTCTTTAATGAAAAACAAGCAGTTTTCAATTATTGGTTATGGTTGTAAAGAGCTTTACGACCATTTTAAAACAGAAATTGCTGCCTAGAGCGTTCTTCATTTTCGTTTTATAAATTTAGAAGAGGCTGTATAAAAAGTTATAGTTTTTTTATTAGTTTAAGTTTGTCGAAATCCGAGTTAAGGATTGTTTTTAAGATTATTCGATAAGCTCAAAATAACAAAGAGGCTTATTTTTATACAGCTTTTTTATGTTTTATTCTGCTTAAATCTAGTAAAAACGTTTCAAGTTGACTGTGTTAGCGATAGGCGTGGAAAGCTTTTGGCGAGGCGTGCATCGAGCCAAAACTTGTAGCAGATAGCGCGACGCCCTTTCGCTTCCTTAAAAAGCTAAAGGGCGTAACACCATAACCGAATTTAGATCAAAAAAATAAGTTTATTTTGAAAGTTCGGTGAAATATTTATAGAATAAAGGGATGGTTTCTATGCCTTTTAGGTAGTTCCAAATACCGAAATGCTCGTTTGGTGAGTGGATGGCATCGCTGTCTAAACCAAAGCCCATTAAAATGGTTTTACTTTTTAATTCTTGTTCGAAAAGGGAAACAATTGGGATGCTGCCACCACTACGTTGCGGTATTGGCGTTTTTCCAAAGGCATCGCGATAGGCGTTGGATGCGGCTTGGTAACCAATACTATCGATAGGCGTGACGTAACCTTGTCCGCCATGATGCGGGTTTACTTTAACTTTTACGCCTTCGGGAGCGATGGCCTCAAAATGTGTTTGAAATAAATTCGTGATTTCCTTCCAGTCTTGATTTGGCACCAGACGCATCGAGATTTTTGCATAGGCTTTGCTGGCGATAACGGTTTTTGCACCTTCGCCTGTATAACCTCCCCAGATACCATTAACATCTAAAGTTGGTCTAATGGAGTTTCTTTCGTTGGTAGTGTATCCTGCTTCGCCATAAACAGTATCAATATCTAAGGCTTTTTTATAGTTTTCTAAGTTAAATGGCGCTTTGGCCATTTCGGCACGTTCTTCTTTAGATAGTTCTTCCACACGATCGTAAAAACCTGGAATGGTGATGTGATTGTTTTCTTCGTGAAGTTGTGCAATCATTTTGGTTAACACGTTTATGGGGTTGGCTACGGCACCGCCATACAATCCGGAATGTAAATCGCGATTAGGACCCGTAACTTCCACTTCTACATAGCTTAAACCACGTAATCCTGTGGTTATTGATGGCACGTCGTTAGCAATCATGCCTGTGTCGGATATTAAAATAACGTCGTTTTTAAGCTTATCGTGGTTGTTTTTAACAAAGTCCCCAAGGTTAACGCTACCAACTTCTTCTTCACCTTCAATCATAAATTTCACATTGCAGGGTAGCTGGTTTGTGTTGGTCATAAATTCCATAGCCTTAACATGCATGTACATCTGGCCTTTATCATCGCAGGCACCTCTGGCGAAAATGGCACCATCGGGATGCTTATCGGTGGTCTTGATTACGGGTTCAAATGGTGGGGAATCCCATAAATTGATAGGGTTTGGTGGTTGCACATCGTAATGTCCGTAAACCAAAACCGTGGGTAGATTTTTATCTATTATCTTTTCACCATAAACGATAGGATTGCCTGGGGTTTCATTAATTTCAACAAAATCGCAACCGGCTTGTTCTAAACGGAGTTTAACGGCTTCAGCGGTTTTTAAAACATCGGTTTTATAAGCAGAATCGGCGCTAATAGACGGGATTTTGAGGAGTTCAACCAGTTCGTTTAAAAAGCGTTCTTTGTTTTCTTGGATGTATTTTTGAATATCTTTCATGCTATTTTTTCTTAAGATTGTATCAAAAGTATAAAAAAGAAACTTTTTTTGGTGTTATAAAGTTTGCAATTTAAAAATCTTGTTTATATTTGCAGTCCTTTAGCGGGCGTGGTGGAATTGGTAGACACGCTAGACTTAGGATCTAGTGCCGCGAGGTGTGGGAGTTCGAGTCTCCCCGCCCGCACGATTTAAAGGAAAAAGCCGACTTTTTTAAGTCGGCTTTTTTGTTTAAAATTATTGTTGTCCGATAAAAAACAGAATTAGCTAAAAAAGCGTTGGTGTTGGCCTTTTTTATTGATCGCACTCTTTATTTTGAAAACAGAACCTCCTTATGGGTCAAAAAGGCTTAATTGCCCAATGTTTTTGGTTGTAATCTCTTCCCAATTAGCTTCTGGGTTTTTCAGGAATTTGAACAAATCGATATATGTCATCAAATGGTATCGTATGACGGACATCATATTGGAATAAGCCCAGTTTCTTTGGGCTTTTCTTTGGATCACAAGCATAATGAGCTGGATTATCAAACTGACCCAGATTTGTATTTCGATGGCATTTTGATTGTCTCCCAAAAAATACTTTAGCGGAAAGTTCTGTTTAAGCCGCTTAAACATCGTCTCAATCTGCCACCTATTTTTATAGATGTCGGCTATTTTGTCTGCATCAAGATCATAATTATTAGTGATGAACTCATAAACTTTTTGGTGCTTTTCGTGCCAAAAAGCGATTCTCCTCAGGGAAAAAGCATTGCCGTTTTTGTCCGTAAGCCCTATTTTTTCGTCCTTTAAGACAGCATCGTCCACTTTATTGGAGATATCAAACTCTTCAAGGCTTGTATAGCGAGCATTGTCCTTTTGCCGAGTCACAAAGTAAACATCTTCCAGTGTCCATTTTTGGTATTGCTCATAATCCACATACCCTTTGTCAAAAACCACATAAGAGCCCTTCTTGAGTTCCAGGTCTTTTAAAAAGGTGTGGTCGTGCGTGGCCGCGCTTGAAAACTTAATCAGACAAGAAACGTCTTCCATGGCGTTTATCATAGTATGCATCTTGATACCTCCTTTCTTTTTGCCGTTGAGCGGGTTCCTTCCTACACCTTTAAGAATGTCACTAAATAGGGGGATGGTCGAGGAATCAACGATTTTAAGGTTCTTCACTGCAGGTTCTAAGGGTCTGCTGTCCGATAAAAAGCGATGGTAACGTTTGTAGAGTAAATGATAAATATCGGCAAATACTTCAGAGCTTCTTCTCCTGTTAGCATCTGACAAGGTACTGCGTTTTGGAAAGTCCGTGAGTCCTAGATGGTTGATCTTTCCCTCGCAGGCAAGCATAATACTGGAAACCTCACGAAGTGAGCTACAGCCACTGATCACGGTAAATACCATAGTGGCCAAATGCTCATAGGTGGTAAACTTTTTGGTATAGCGATCGCTGTTGGACTACCTAATAAATTTGGTACTATTTTATACTAAGCAGCTTTGTTAATAAATCCTTTTAATTGTAATTCTTTTTCAAGAGGCGTCATGTATCCTAAACTAGAATGTAATCTTTGAGTGTTATACCAGTTTAAATATTGATCAATAGATTTGTATAATTGATTATAAGACGTATACTTAAATCTGTTAATCCACTCATATTTAATGGTTTTAAAAAAACTTTCAGCTACAGCATTATCCCAGCAATTTCCCTTTCTACTCATGCTTTGTATCACTTTTTGATTAAAAAAGAACATATTTGTGATTCTGTTGGATGCATATTGCACACCCCTGTCGGAATGAAAAATACACTGCTGGTTTATCACTCTGTTTCTTCTAGCATCAACCCAGGCCTTTAAAACCGTATTCTCAGTAGTCATATCTTCACTTAAAGACCAGCCTATTATTTTTCTATCAGCCAAATCCATTATCGTGGTTAAATAGTTCCATTGTTGATTAACTCTTATATACGTAATGTCAGAGACTAATTTGTAGCCTAAAGAAAAACTGGTAAAATCCCTGTCTAATTCATTTTTAGCTGTTTTTAGAGAATGATTTGAATCCGTAGTTACCACAAATTTCTTATTCAATACACTTCTTAGTCCCATTTCTTTCATAAGTAACCCCACATATGAACGGGAATAAAAAAGCTTTTCTCGTTCAAGTTGTTTTTGAATTCGATAGCTACCATAAATCTGTTTACTATTGTCAAATATAGCTTCGATTCTGTCTTTTAAAAATGATTTAGAGGAATTAACCTTTAAGGTGTCTTTGGTTTTAAGCCAATGGTAATAAGCATTTTTACTAACCTTCATGCATTTGCACATCTTTTCGACAGGATAAGTATTTTTGTTTGATAAAATGAAGTTATACCTTATCAGTCGCTCTTGGAAAAGATGCTCACCGCCTTTTTTAAGATGTCACGTTCCATTTTAACATCTCTTAATTCCTTTTTTAATGCTATAAGTTCTTGATGTTCTTTGGATTTAGGTTCATTTTTAGAAAAATCTCCTCCTTTTAAATCATACTCTTGTTTCCATCTATTAATAACACTTGTATGAACTCCATATTCTTCACTCAGTTGTTTTGTTGGTATACCAGATTTGGATAAATCTAATATCATCGATTTAAACTCATTGTCATATTTTTTTCCCATAATTCAAATATAGTTTATACTCTATATAAAACCGTCACAACAAAGGTAGACACTTCACTGTTGTGCTTTTTGGCTGTCCGATGAACATCTTTGGGCAAAATGAAATTTAATACCTGTTTGATTATGGGTTGTCCGCTAAAGTTTTTACTTTTATTCATATCTTGGATGTGTGATAACTTCAAGATACAAAATAAGCGGGAAATCCTATCTTGGAAATCCCGCTTTTAAAATCTTTTATCGGACACTAATGATTCCTAATCATCGTTTATTTCGCGATAATCGCGATGTTTTACAAAAAAATACCGCAAGGACAAGCGCTCATTAGAACAGGGTTTGGTGGAACAAAAGTAGCGACCGACAAAGGTTTGTATACCGTTCCTGTTTTTCATAAAACAGAAATTATGGATATTTCGGTTAAGAAAATCCAAATTGAAAGACTGGCTCATGAAGGTCTTATTTGTAAAGACAACATGCGTGCAGATATCAAAGTGGCCTTTTTTGTTCGTGTTAATAATGATATTGAATACATCAAAAAAGTAGCGCAAACTATAGGGGTGGATCGTGCTTCAAAAATAGCAACATTAGAAGATCTTTTTGAGGCTAAGTTTTCTGAAGCCTTAAAAACGGTAGGTAAGAAATTCGACTTTATCGAGCTCTATGAAGCTCGAAGAGAGTTTCGTGATGAAATTGTAAATATTATCGGAACCGATCTTAACGGTTATACTTTAGAAGACTGTGCCATCGACTTTTTAGAGCAAACTTCTGTAAAAGAATTAAAGGCTGATAATATTTTAGATGCTGAAGGTATTAAGAAAATCACCGAGCTTACTGCAGTTCAAAACATGAAAGCGAACCTGATTAAACGCGATGAAGAAAAAACAATCAGAAAGCAGGATGTTGAAGCTAGAGAAGCCATTTTAGAGCTAGATAAACAATTAGCTGAAAAAGAAGAGAAGCAAAAACGTGAGATTGCAAATATTAAAGCTAGAGAAGATGCTGAAACGTTAAAAGTTAATGAAGAAGAACGTTTAAAATCTGAAAGTGCTCGAATTGCTACTGAAGAAAAGGTTAAAGTTGCTGAAGAAAATATGCAACGTCAAGTCATTGTAGCGCTTAAAAATAAAGAGCGTACTGAAGCTGTAGAAACCGAAAGAGTTGAAAAAGACAGGTTATTAGAGGCCACAGAACGTGAGCGTGTTGTCACCCTGGCGCAAATTGAAAAAGAGAAAGTAGTTGAAGTTGAGAAAAAGAATATTCAAGATGTTATTAGAGATCGTGTGATGCTTGAAAAAGGTGTTGTTGAAGAGCAAGAAAACATGAAAGATATTCAAGCGTTTAAAACAGCAGATAGAGATAAGCAAGTTAAAATTACAACTGCTGAAGGACTTGCTCAAGAAGATTTAATTAGAACAACCATAGCAGCCGAAGCTCAAAAAGAAGCGGCTAAACAAAAGGCTGAAGAGATTAATATTGAGGCACTGGCGCATAAAGAAGCTAGCCAGAAACAAGCTGAAGCGCGTAAAATATTAGCCGAAGCTCAAGCTAAGGAGGAAGCTACTGTTGGAATGTCTGAAGCTCAGGTGATGCATGCAAAAGCAGATGCTAATGAGCGTCAAGGCTTAGTTGAAGCAACCATTATTGAGAAAAAAGCGAAAGCCGAAGCTGCTGGTATTGAAGCCAAAGCTGAAGCAAAACGTAAAGAAGGTATTGCGGAAGCCGATGTGATTAAAGAAAAAGCCATTGCCGATGCTTCTGGAATTGAAGAAAAAGCAGCAGCAATGAAAAAACTTGATGGTGTAGGTAAAGATCACGAAGAGTTTAAATTACGTCTTAATAAAGACCTTCAAATTGATTTAGCTAATATTAATATTCAAAAGGAGATTGCCGATGCACAAGCTCAAGTGATAGGGGATGCCTTAAAAGCTGCTAAAATTGATATTGTTGGTGGTGAAACCATGTTCTTCGATCAAATTGTTGGACAGATTACCAGAGGAAAAGGATTTGATCGCTTAGTTCAAAACTCTAATAACATTCAAGAGGTTAAAACGGCTATTCTAGGGAGTGATGACGTAAAGGGAAATCTCTTAGAAAAAGTGAAGGATTTTGCTTTGAAATATAATGTTTCCACCGAAGATCTTAAGAATATTAGCGTAGCTAGTTTAATTGCAGATTTGAAAATGAAATCTAACGACCAGGAGGAGCATACCATGCTTGGAAACCTCTTAAACCTGGCTAAAGGTTTGGGGATTTCTGATAGTACCATTCCAAAGTTGATAAAATAAAAGTAGAGGCTTTCTGAAAAGTCGATAATATTTGAATTGTCAGGTGAGCTTGTCGAAACCGATATTGATTGTTAATCAGTAAAACTATTTCGATAGGCTCCATATGACAGCTAAATACTTTTCAGCTTGCCTCCATTTTTAAAATTTAAAACGCTCAAACTAATTATAATTTAAAGTTCAGGACAGGATACAATGACAAAGGACCCTATAAAGGAAGCGCACGCTCAAAAACTTGATGTTGGAACTTACGAGGTTATTCAAAATCGACTTCAAAAGCAAAAAACAGAATTACAGCAACGTCTTAAAAAACTTAACGAAGGTAGAAAGGTTGTTTTTGGATCTCTAGAAACAAAACTAATCACCAACGATCGTATTAATACAGAAAATAACTGTATTGCTAGAGATATTGTGTCTCTTGGAAACACTTGTTTGTTTGGTTATAATGTGCACTTTGGCTTACGAAGAGTTTATCCAAAATTTTGTGTTTTTGAAAAATAATTTCAAAATTCATAGGTTAAAATAATATAGATTATAACCTGTTTGGAAAACAAATATACAATTGATTGTAAATTTGGCCCCATTTAAATCGTGTTTTCTTCCATTTTTTGCTGATGCTTTGAGCTGCTAAATATATGGATTTCAGTGCTGCATCATCATGAGGGAAGACTTTTTTGTTGCGTGTATATTTTCTTAAACTGGCATTAAAACTCTCAATGATATTGGTAGTATATATAAGTTTTCTAATCTCTTTTGGGTAGTTTAAAAACGCGGTCAAATTATCCCAATTGTTTTCCCAAGACTGTACGGCAGAGAGGTATTTATCTTCCCAATTTTGTTTAAAGACTTCGAAAGCCTCTAAAGCGAATTTCTCATTATCGGCTTGATAAATAGCTTTAATATCGACCATTATTGATTTACGGTCCTTATAGCTCACATATTTTAAAGAGTTTCTAATTTGATGTACGATACATATTTGACGTATACTACCTGGAAAAATAGCTTCTACAGCTTTATCTAATCCAGAGAGGTTATCCGAACACAGAAAGAAGATATCTTTTACGCCTCTAGAGCGCAGATCGTCTAAAATGGACATCCAAGCAGCTGCCTTTTCTGTCTCCACAATACTCATGCTCAAAATATCTTGTTGCCCTTCGGTATTCACCCCTAAAACTATCATACAGGCTTTAGATATTACCTTGCCTTCTTGACGTATTTTATAATGAATAGCATCTATCCAGACAATGGGATATACGTCTTCTAAAGGTCTATTCTGCCATTGTTTGATGTCTTCCAATAATTGATTGGTGATAATGGATACCTGTGATGTGGAATACTGCACTCCATAGGTACTTTCAATAAAATCAATAATATCGCTATTGCTCATACCTTTGGCGTAAAGCAGTTGAATACAATCTTCTAATTCTTGACTAATCGATTGATGTTTGGGGACAATAACAGGCTCAAAGCTCGCTTGACGATCTCTGGGGATTTTGATGCGTTGTTCGCCGTTATGAGTCTTGATAGTTTTCTCTGAGAAACCATTGCGCTGGTTGTTCTCAATTACAGAACCTCCTTTTTGAAACCCTAAGTGGGCAGTCATTTCTGCTTTTAAAAGTGATTCAATACCACGTTTAAGCAACTGTTCCTTGACCTGGTCAAAGTCCTCCTTGTTGCTGATTTTGCCGATCAAGGCGTCTAATTGTTTTTCTAAGTCTGAGTTCATAAAATAAAAATTTAAAAGTAAATTTTTTGCCTATGAATTTCAAAATCATTTTTAAACTAACTAACAGCAAAAACACAAAATAGTTTACAGTCCCCTTACGAACAGATATTGCTTTAAATGATGTGTTGAGCATTTATCAATTTAAAGAAAATAGTTTCGAAGCTGTTTCTTTAGAGCTTCTTGAAGATGAGGTTTTTAAATTAGATTTCGAAAATCTCTTTAAATACTACCGCAATACTATTTTTTCAAAGTTCGCCATCATAGGGAATTACCTCTTTATGGTTTTTCAGTTAAGTGATAGCGTTACAGATATTAAAACCTTTAAATGGTTAATAAAAGATGGCAGCCTTCAGTATATCGATAATCGAAGTGAACATGAGTATAAATTGCCATCTCAGCATGAGTTTAATTGGCAGGACGTTTCGCGAGATATGCATAGGCACGGTGTGCATGCCCATGTTTCAATCTTAGACCGAGTATTTGTAGAAACTATTGGAGGCGATTTAACTATTAAAGTTGAAGATAATACCGAAGATGGTAAAGGGATTTATTCTGAAGAAGTAAAATATAGAGACCAAACCTTAGATGATGCGCAGTATCGCTATGCAAATTTAGGCAACCTCATTGTTTTAGATGTAAAGCCATTTCAAGAAAGTTCGAGGTATTTTGTTTATAACCATAAACTGAAAGAAGTTCAGAAAATTGAAAGTATCAAGGATGCTTGTGTTTTACTTCCAGACGATCATGGCATCATTTTCCCTACGGGATATTACCTTCAAACGGGCGAGTACCATATTTTCGATAACAGTATTTCCCATGTGAAATTTCAAGAAAAGGTAGCATCCCCAAATGGTGAAGATTATCTCTATGTGTTTTATTCTGCAGAAAACGGACTCTATAATTTAATGAGTTACAACGTGATTTCGCAAGAGATTAAAACACCCATAATTTGTAATGGATTTACCATTTTAGAAGATGGCGAGTTATGTTATTTCAGAAATGAAAATGAACAAACTAAACATCATGTTATTCAAATTTGGCAAACGCCTTACATGAAAAGCGATTTTATGCCCTCTGCGCATGAAGATAACTTGCTTTATAAAATTGGGAATAAAGATATTGTAAAGGCGATGGCCGAAGTAAATGGTCTTGTAAATCTTCTAAATAAAGCAGACGATTACGAGGGCTTGTATATTGATTTGGCTAAACAATCAAAGGATATTCTCGATGCTTACTATTGGTTAAAAGAAGCAGAAACCCAGCAATTAAACGAGCCCTTAAAAGAAATTAATCAAGCTGCAAATGCCGCTATTGATGAGTTTCAAAAAGTCTTGCAGTTAAAGAAAAATGCCGAACAACAAACTGCAGCGCTTGGTGAAAAGGCCGAGCTTTTATTTAATAAAATTAAAAGTACGGGGTTTAGAAGTGTAAATGACTTTGTTAGTTTCCTTACGCAGTTAAGGGGTTTAAGAGGGGAATCTATAAGTTTAAAGGAGGTGCGTTATGTTGATGAAAATTATATAGATGCACTAGAAACGCAAATAGCCGAGCAAACCTCACGAATTTCAGAGCGTTGCGCTACCTTCCTTTTAGATGATAAAGCTTTAAAACCTTATGAAGATGAGGTTAAACTGAATGAAAAAGCTTTAGCCTCCATTAAAAAGGTGGTAGATGCTAAAAATTTAGAGGAGAAGGTAAATGTAATTTCTAAAGACCTCGAACTGCTTATCGACATTGTGTCGAATTTAGAAATTGAAGACACCTCACATTCTACCGGCATTATTAATAACATCTCATTAATATTTTCAACCATAAATCAGTTAAAAGCTGAAATTAAAAATAAGAGGAAATCTCTCGGGAGTGAAGAAGCTCAAGCCAGTTTTGCTGCGCAGCTAAAGCTTATTGATCAGAGTATTATCAATTACCTTGATATTGTCGATGTGCCTGAGAAATGTGATGATTTTCAAACAAGAATTACTATTCAGTTGGAGGGGTTGGAAGGCAAGTACGCCGATTTCGACACCTTTATTAACCTGATTATCGAGAAAAGAGAAGAGGTTTATAATGCCTTTCAGGCCCGTAAAAATAGTCTGGTTGAAAAGCGTAATAAACGGACTTTTGTTTTGCAAACTTCAGCAGAGCGTATTTTAAAAGGGATTCGTAAAAAGGCCGAATCGTTTTCGGAAGTTGCAGATATTAATGGCTATTTCGCTTCCGATATTTTGGTGAATAAAACCAGAGATATCGCCCAGCAGCTTCAAGACATGGATGATAGCGGTAAAGCAGAGGAAATTTTGTCTTTATTAAAATCTGCTCGTGAAGATGCTCTGCGAAAACTTAAAGATAAAAAGGAACTGTATGAAGATGGCGATAATGTTATACGTTTAGGGAAGCATAAGTTTGGTGTTAATAATCAGGAATTAGATTTAACCATACTTTTTGCCGATGGCGGATTGAAGTACCACTTAACAGGAACCGATTTTTATCAAAAAATAGAAAATGAAACCCTTTTAAAGTCCGAAGAATTCTGGGATCAAGATTATATTTCTGAAAATAAATACATCTATCGAGGGGCTTATTTGGCGTATAAAGTTTTTCAAAATAATAATGCCTTAGTTATAGAAAGAACCGAAGAAAATCTTTTAAACATCGTTCAAGAAGTAAGTAGTAAAGATTACTCGGAAGGTTATGTGAAAGGTGTTCATGATTTAGATGCGGTAAAGATTTTGTCTACACTAGTTCAAAAACATAAAGCATTGGGTCTTTTAAGATTTCATCCCGAAATTAGATCTTGTGCACAATATTTTTGGTATTTCACAGATAAGGAAAACCAGAAATACCTTGATGAAACTATAAAAGCTTCAGGAGAAGTGATTCAGTTTTTTCCAGCAACCCAAGAGTACGAATTCATATTAAAAAAGCTTCAAAAGAGTATCTTTAATATGGGAGAGACTTTGGGTATTTACGATGCGTCACTTTCCGCGGAAGCGGCAAAATACCTTTTTGAGGAACTTCAAAACGGCCATAGTTTTCAAAAGAGTGGTATTGCCATTCAAATAAAGGAAGCCTTTCTTAATAAATTAAAAGAAGAAAAGGCCGATCTTAAATTTAGAACAAGCATAGACAAATTGGAGTCTAACGAAGCAAAAGTGGCTTTAATTAGGCAGTGGGTTAAAGCCTTTTTAAGCAGTCAGCAAGATGAAGCGATTGGTTTGAAGCTAAAATATGTTAACGAAGTAGTTTGCCTCATTCTGTTTGAAGATGAAGCTGTCTTGAATGCAAAATTTGTATCTCCTTCGGAAACCATTGAAGGTTTAGCAGGCGAACATGAGACTATTCAAAATGGGGTTTTTCAGTTTAATTATCACGATTTTATAGCTGCGCACTCCAATTATTTTGAAGAAAAAGTTCCTGCTTACAATGCTTTTAGAAAGGCCAAGCATGAAGTGACCGTGCAGTTGAAAGAAGATTTAAAATTGGAAGAATTTAAACCGGGTATTCTGAGTTCCTTTGTAAGGAATAAGTTGATAGATCAGGTTTATTTTCCGCTTTTTGGTGATAATTTGACGAAACAGTTGGGGGCTTTAGGTGACCAGAAAAGAACAGACAGAATGGGTTTATTACTGCTTATTTCTCCGCCCGGGTATGGTAAAACAACCCTTATGGAGTATATAGCAAATAGGCTTGGTCTTGTTTTTATGAAGATTAACGGTCCTGCTATAGGGCACGAGGTGACATCGGTTGACCCGTCGGCGGCCACGAATTCTGCAACTCGTGAAGAGCTAAAGAAATTAAACTTAGCCTTTGAAATGGGGAATAATGTGATGTTGTATCTTGATGATATTCAGCATTGTAATCCTGAGTTTTTACAGAAATTTATATCCTTATCTGATGGGACTCGAAAAATAGAAGGGGTTTACAACGGGAAATCCAGAACCTATGATCTTCGAGGAAAAAAATTCTGTGTCATCATGGCAGGGAACCCTTATACAGAAAGTGGTGAAAAATTTAGAATCCCTGATATGTTAGCGAATAGAGCCGATATTTATAACCTCGGGGATATTATTGGTGATACGGCGCATTTATTTAAGTTGAGTCTTATTGAAAACTCATTGACTTCTAATCCTATAATGCATCAATTAAGTAGCAAGAATTTTGATGATGTGTATCAATTACTTGATCGTATAGAGAACGGTAATCAAGAAGCGCAATTAACAGGTAATTATACCAATCAGGAGGTTCAGGAATATGTTTCTGTTTTAGAAAAAATCATTCAAATTAGAGACACGGTTCTACAGGTTAATGCGAATTACATTAAAAGTGCTGCCATGGAGGATGAATATAGAACAGAGCCTTCATTTAAACTTCAAGGTTCGTATCGTGATATGAATAAAATGGTTTCTAAAGTGTCGCCTGTTATGAATAATGAGGAATTAAAAACCCTAGTGCTAACACATTATGAAAGCGAATCTCAAACGCTTACTTCTTCCGCGGAAGCGAATTTATTAAAGTTCAAGGAGCTCGTAGCACAGTTAACAGATGTAGAACAAAAACGTTGGGCTGCTATAAAAGAAACGTTTCAAAAAAATAATAAGCTTAAAGGTTTTGGTGATAAAAACGACATGGCGCAGCTGCTTTCACAAATGATGCAATTTTCAGAAAACCTGGAAGGGATAAAGGAGGTACTTCAAAGCGGATTGCAAAAATAGGACGTATCTCCCCGCCCGCACTAATAAAAGAAAAGCCGACTATTTTGTAGTTGGCTTTTTTGTTTGTTTATTCTGCCTCGTTTTTACTCGCAGTTCAGGTAATACTCATTAAAAAGTCTTTACCACTTTAATTCTGAAAATAATATCATTCGTTCTATACAGTCCGCCAATATTCTGTTCGGTGTAATGGTAGGCTAGCATACCTTGAATTTTAAACGTTTTGTCAAATTGGTAACCCGCTCCAGGGGTAATACGAATCACATCGCTAAACTGCGAAAGTTCTACTACATTAAAAAAGAATTCTATACCCACAGGGAAATAAAATCCGCGTTCTTCTTGGAATAAAAAGCCTTGTAACCCAATATTTGTCATAATTTGGTAGCGAAAACGTAACCCAAAATGATTACTGCGGTCTTGTTTGGTAATTAAAAAGCGTTCTTCTAAACGAAAATAGTTAGTAAGATGGATGCGTTTGGTTAAAGGAAAAGCAACACGATATCCCTGAAAAGGTCTAATTTCCAGTGAATTATTTCCCGTTTTATTATTGAAGTAAAATAAACCTAGTCCGCCAATATAAGCTTCAGTACGTTTTAAATTCTTGAAAACAAATGGGCTAATCTGTTTTTCATAGCCAGCTCTTGCAATGTATCGGTCCCAGGTATTTGAGTTTATGGTGCGGTAACCAATATCTGCTTTAAGCGAAACACTATCTTTTAGCTTCCAATTAGGATTTAAAGTAAACCACAATTGTTGTGTAAACGCGTTGTCGTCTTCAAGAGGTTTGTCTTGGGTATAGCCCATGAAGTTCCAGCAAAAAATAAGGCTATATAAGCAACAAATAAATATCGACCTGGTAGTGTTTTTATGAACAGGGCTAAAACAGCGCATGCATTATAGTGATAAGGTTATGGTTGTGTTACAAATAAAAGCATTTTTTTACAAAAAGTAAGCCGTTATTGGGTGTAAGGCACTAATACGGACGGAATTAATTTAGTGATAGTTGGAGGTTTAAACCGACTTCGGGCATAAGGTAACTCCGTGTTATTTTAAGGTAAAATACAGTTATTGGTCTTTGCTTTAAGAGGTTAGATTTGGAATATCTAAATTAATAACAACTAAACTTTAGTATTATGAAAAAAAATTACCTAAGTATTTTATCATTTTTAGCTTGTCTAGTAATTCAAGCTCAAACGACCATTTATTCTGAAGATTTTACCGATCCAAGTTATAGTGCCATAGAAGCTCAAGATTTGGATTTGCATGTCGATTGGGCAGCTGGTCATTTTAACAACGCTAGTACTTGGATTTCAAGTGGAGCAAATTCCCAGATTTATACGCAAGCAAACTTTGCTTATAGCGTATTAAGTGCGCCTATCACTGGTAATGTAGGTGATGTGATTACTGTTAATTCTGTAATGATGTTAGGGTATAACAACCAAAGCTTTAGTGGGTCAGACAAGGATATGGCTTTAGTTGGACTTACGGTTTCAGCAAACCCTACACAAGCTTCTGTTTTAGGACAAACCCGTGATGGTGTTATAATCAAAACATTAATAGCTAATGGAGGTACTGTAGAATTATCGAATACTGTAGGATCGTTTGCTAACGCATTATCGATTAGTCAAGCTGATAAAAGTGCTTATGATATTATTCAAGAGTACACGATAGGAGCAGATGCAGCTAGCACGACCAAAAAAGTTAGACTACAAAACTTAGGTAGTGGTGAAACTTCTATTGTAGAAGAGGTAACAGGAATTCAAGCCGATGTGTACAGTGCTCTTGTAGGTTCTGGTGCCTATTATTTTAACTGGTCACTTGGTTTTTATGAAGCTGGAGGAACTAATATTAATACCTTGTTACAAAACAGAATAACAATCACGAGAAATGATGTGGTGCTTTCTACAGGTGATAGAAACGAAGCTTTTGCTTTTAAAATGTATCCAAACCCTGTTGCTAATGCGTTGTATATTGATACACTAGAGCCTCTTCAAAACGTATCGGTTTATAGCTTATTAGGAAAACAAGTATTATCCTTAAATAATGTTTCTAATAGTATTGATGTGTCTTCGTTAAGTCCTTCAGTATATGTGATTAAGTTAACATCTGAAAGCGGTGTAGTAACTAAGAAATTTATAAAAAATTAAAAATAATAGTTAGTTTATTTAGTAGTTAAAGTTTTTTAAGATTAAAGGCCGTTTAATTTCATATTAAACGGCCTTTTTGATTTTTCAAGTTTCAAGTTTCAAGTTTTGAAGTAACAAAGTAGCAAAGCGGCAAAGTAACAGAGTTTCAGAGCTTCAAAGATACTAGGTGCCAACAGTCAATAATCAATAGTAAATATTAGATAGAAAATATCAAGTAGTTTGAAGCTGAGGTCTTGGGATTAAACAATCATGGTTTTTGAATGCCAACAGTCAACAATCAATAATCAATAATCAATATTAAATAGTAAATATAGGATAGTAAATATTAGAGTTAAAGGTCAACAGTCAAAAGTCAATGAAACTATTTTCAATTATTTTTTAATAAACTTTCCGGTTTTAATTTGATTGTTATGATTGGTTTTAATGAAATATATGCCAGGTAATAAATGGCGAACATCTATTGGATTAGTATGGTTTTCTAATTGTTTTTGAAAGACGCTTTGTCCCAATGAATTGAAAATAGTAATCTCAGCGTTCTGTGTGTCTTTTAAATATAAATAATCTTCAGTTGGATTAGGAAAAGCTTTTAGTTTGCTTTGTTTTGAATCTGAAACACTTAACGCATTATCCTTCGACCACACCCTTAAATAATCCAAATACATGCTAACAGGCATTGCTGGTAGATTCTTGCTTGCTCTGTCATCTACTTCGGGGTTTACTGGGACAAAGGCATTTCCGCTAAAAGTAACAAACGGAACACGCATACCTAGTGAAACGATAACTTGTAATGGGTTTTTGCTCCAGTGAGTATTATCTAAGGATTTTCCAACCTTAATACCATCGATATAAAAATGAATTTTATCTGGTGTTATTTCACAGCCATAGGTATGCCATCCTTTAGCAGGGTCGAACCTGCCCGGAAGTTCATATTTGTTAAGCTGCGCATCTGGATTTTGTTTCGGACGTATAAAATTTCTACCATTTCCAGTAGCCACTTTAGTTGCTAAGTGTAAATTCGATTCTGCATCATAAATTAAATCTTGTACCCCGTTGTAATAGTCAAACTGTTGCAACTCGACCACATCAATTTCTGTATAGATGACCTCACCTACGGGTTTATCGTCATAAAACTCACTGTATAGCCAAAAAGCAGGGCATACGCCACGTCTTTTATCAATTCCTGAAGCTAGAGGTGCTTCTAGATCTGCGCCCCAAATACGGGCTTCTACATAGCCTACAAATCCGGTAGGTAATACGTTGGTGTTTTGTAAACAGCCCGTATTAAAGTAGGTGCCATCAACAGGTGTGTTTCCAGTATTTTGACGTGCCGTAATTGATGCTGCTTGTTCGCCTTGAAAGGTGGTAGGGTTGACATTAGTGTCGTTATTCCATTTCCAAGCGGCTACATTGGGTAGGTTGTTTGTTTTACTCCACTTTGTCCAGTTGATAGTGGTAGCATTAAATTCGTCGGTGTACTCGGGGAGTAAAGTCCATGTGTCGCTTGGGTTAAATGAGTTTACAGGGTTTTGACTAAATAAACTTAGGCTTGTGAGTGCAAGGGTGATAAAAATGTAATGAGTTGTTTTCATTGTTTTTTTCGAATGGGGATTAAAAAAATAAAACCAATAACTTTTTAGGTGCTATTGGTTTTATTATGGTTTTAATTAGGTAGTTAAATAGTAGTTGTAATACGTTTTTTTACTAAGTAATCTTCTAGAGCTAAATGCGAACAGTCGTGACCTATACCGCTATTTTTATATCCACCGTGTGGTAAATAAATCGCGTATTTTACACCGTTAATATGAATTTCACCAAACTCTAATTCTTCGGTAAAGCGTTCAATGCGTTTATGGTTGTTGGTGAAAATGTACGAAGCCAATCCGAATTCGGTATCATTCGCCAGTTCCAACACTTCATCGTCGGTTTCAAAAGGCATGATACCAGCAACCGGGCCAAAGGTTTCTTTTCTGAACAGATCCATATTTGTTTTAATATCCGAAATGACAGTAGGCTCAATCCAGTTCCCACCTTCAGGAAGGTTTTCTGGTATTTTTCCTCCGTATTGTAATTTAGCTCCTTTGCTAACCGCATCGTCAATGAGGTCGAACATTCTATCGCGGTCTTTACGACTTACTACAGGACCCATAAATACTTCAGGGTTTTCTTTAATGCCGAAACCTATTTGGATTTTAGAAGCCTTTTTCACATAAGCTTCAATAAATGCATCGTAAATGTTTTTATGTACAAAAATGCGGTTTGCAGCGACACAAATTTGTCCGGTATTGCCAAATTTAAGTCCGATAGCCAGATCTACAGCTTTGTCAAAATCAGCATCCTCAAAAACGATAAAAGGGGCATTACCTCCTAATTCCATACCAAATTTTTTGATTGATGTTGTACTGTCTGCAATTACGCGTAAACCTGTGTTTGTTGATCCAATCATGGTTAAAACAGCAGGGATATGACTGGTAGTCATTGTTGTTGCAACCTCGCTGCTTGGACCAGATAAAATATTAACGACGCCAGCAGGGAAATTGATGCTATGCATGATTTCACCTACCATGTATGCCGATAGAGGTGAAAGGGCAGAAGGTTTAATAATTAATGAACAACCAGCAGCTAAAGCAGGACCGATTTTATAACCCACATTTAAAAGTGGAAAATTCCAGGCTAAATAGGCCACAGCTACTCCTGCAGGTTTCGAAATCATTTTATGAGCATGGGTGTTATCGTAATCTGGTATTTGCTCTTCGCGTAAATTTTGCATCGCAGCAGGATACCATTCTAAAGCTTCGGTAAGTCGGTCAATATCCTCTTGCGAGCCGGCAAAGGTTTTACCCATTTCATGAACCATGGCGGTTCTTAATTCATCTGCTTTATCTAAAATGGCTAAGCGCAGTTTATGCATCCATTTAGTACGTTCGGCAAGTGAAAGTTTAGACCAATATTTAAATCCTTTTTGGGCTGTTTTCAGTGCTTTTAAAGCGTCTTCTTTTCCAGCTCGAGCTACTTGAGCGATAACTTCTCCTGTAGCCGGACAAATAACATCGTCACGTTCTTTACTAACAGCATCTAGCAATTCGCCGCCAATGTATAATTTTTTATATCCGAAATTTTGCGTTTTCATTTTCAATTTTTTTATATCAATTATATAGAAAATTCTTTTAAAACAGCCTCATCCACATCAATACCAAGGCCAGGTCGGTTAGGGACTTCAATATAGCCATCTTTCATTTCAATAGCTGGGTAAGTGAGTTTTTCACGTAATCCGTTTTCGGTTTGGTCGTATTCAATTAAGAAATTGGGTTGATACATACGTCCTGGTACCGATTCGATATTGGAAATAAAATGTAGCGCCACATGAATACCTATGGAAGTTCCCCATGTATGTGGAATAATATCCACACCGTTAGCACTAGCCAAGGCACCAATACGCTTGGCTTCTGTAAGTCCGCCACTAGCACAAATATCTGGTTGGATGATGTCTACCGATTTGTTTTCAATGAGTTGTTGGAAGCCAAATCGTAGGTATTCACACTCGCCTCCCGATATAGGAATGGTCGTTTTTTGTCTCAATTCGTTATACTGCGAATAGAACTCTGGAGATATAGGTTCTTCAAACCAACCAATATCGTACTGTTCTATTTTTCGAGCTAGCTCGGTAGCTTCCCTTAGAGTGTATGCGTGGTTGGAATCGACCATTAGTTTAATATCTGGTCCGATGTACTCACGCATTTTTCTTACGTTTTCAACATCTTGCTTAATGCCTAAACCTACTTTCATTTTCATGGCTTTAAAACCTTGAGAAATGTAAAGTTTCGCTTCTTCCTCAAAATCTCTAGCAGGATTATCATGGTCTGTAAAATACAGTCCTGTAGCATAAGGTTGTATTTTGTTACGATGTGCTCCACCCAATAAGGTTGAAATGGGAAGGTTTAATATTTTACCTTTTAAATCCCAAATAGCAATATCTATGGCGCTCATAGAAGCGACTAAAATACCACGTCTGGCAAAATCTAAAGTTTTGCGGTACATGTGATTCCAGATCACTTCATTCTCTAAAGGATTTTTACCAATAACATGAGGTTCTAATAATTTAATACCAGAGGCTAACACGGTTGCAGGGCCATAACCCTCACCCCATCCGTACTGTCCGTTTGAAGCTGTAACCTTTACAACGCAAATGCAACGTTCGGCATATTCCCATTGTGAAAAGAAAAAACTCTTGGATAAGGTATCTTTTAAAATAAACGTTTCTATTTTTTCTATTGTCATAATTTTGTTTTTTAATGCTTGGTTAGCCTTTGATTTAAAGGAATTAGTTGTAAACTTCGGTGTCTGTTACCATAACATCATAAACGGTTGTTCCATTTTCTGTTAAGGTGCCTTGTCCCGTTGTTTTATCGGCGTTAACCAAATAAGTAATTTCTTCTTCCCCTATGTATTCACCGTCCTCATCTAGAAGTTCAACTATTTTAGTTACAGTAATTTCAAAGGTTGTATCGTTTGAGCTATCACTATAATTTTTAGTAACAAAATTGGAAGCGTTTACTGGTGTTATATATTCAATAATTAAAGGTTTATCTTGATATATGTTTATTTTAAACGGACCGTTATTGCTGATTTCTGTTAGGCTGAAAACTGGTGTTTTCTCAGCATCAAAATCTTTAAAATTAGATTCTTCATCACAGGCTACAAACATGATAACACATGCCAAAAGGCCAATTATATATTTCAATTTTTTCATTGTTTTTTGTATTTCAAATTATTAAGGTCTGTTTTCAATTACGACTAAAGAAAGCTCATCGAAATAGATCTCTTGTGGTCCAGTTACGCCTGGGTTATCTACATCTAGGATGCGTAAAGTGGTGCGTCGATTAGCTTCGGATGATGTTATTTTGTTGGCTATAACAAGCGGAGCATCGGCCGTTACTTTAACCCATTCCCCTCTTGGTGCAGTAGAAATATCGAAGTATAAGTAGCCATAAATAGGGTTTCCAAATTCGGTTCTAAACGTATTAATAGTGGTTCCTGGTTCAATGAATACCCAATAAGATACTTGGTAAGTTCCGGCATCAAGACCATTTGGGTTATCGGCTAAACCAAAACCAAATAAGTTAACTAATGGTATTGAGACATCTGGAATTTGGTAACGCATACTAGCGCTTCCTGTATAAGATTTCGTGGTCACACGCTCGTAAATTAAATCGCCATATTGCCCATTGCCTTGTCCTGGTGGAATCCAGTATTTTGATGATGCAAAAGCATTATCGGCATTTCCTCCGGTAAGTTCAAAACTCGCCCAAGAGTTTGCTGGTAAAACGTTGTTTCCAAAATGCATTTGTACCAGTTCTGGTCCGAATGGTTCTAAAATTCTATTGTCGGCTGATTCAATAGTGGATCCAGAATAAGAAACAGTAACTTCATCGGAATTGTAAATTGGAGCTGCTAAACTTAATTCAATAAAAGTCGCATCACTCGCACGAACTTTAGCGGTTTGAACAGGGATATCTTGATTAAATCCAGAAGTAGGATTGTTAACATGCACGGTGAAATTGCTTTCTTGCCCAGTAAATGGTAGGACCTCACCTGTTACCCTGAATGAAATGGTTTGATTTGCTGCTTCGGAAAGTGCACCATCATAAACAAAAGGTTGTGTAGATTGAACTACCTTAACTTTTAAAGGAATAATTTTTTGTGCTGAATAACTTGGAACTGGATTGTCGGTTGAAGCAAATCTAAAAGATCTCAATGTTCCTGCATTATAAGTTCCTAATTTATAGAATTTAATTTCAGTTTCGGTTTGAGCATCTGTAATAATTTGATTTGGCACGCCTTGAGCACTTTTCCACTCCGCTCTATTAGGTCGGCCAGTAGTCGTATTGTCTTTAAAGGTTAAAGAGGAGGCGGCTTCTACCTCAACTATAGGCCAAGTGCTTTGGTCGTTAATATCAATAATATCATCTTCAGAAACATTAATGATTTCATTACCGTTTTGCAACACGGAAAAGGCTGGTAATATTTCGGCATAGACATCAAAAATAAATTTGGTGTCAACAACATATTCACCATTTTCTTCATAGGTGTCAATTTTCACTACTAAAGAGTCATTTCCAGACACAGTTGGTGTTGTTGGCTCTTTAAATTTGTTGATCAGTCTTACAGTGTTTGTGCCACTATTTTTGAATAAAATAAACGCTTTTTTATGATCCATGGAAGTGCCGAGGTCTTCATCAATAAAGTTGTCTAAAGTATCACTGGTTTTAAAGCCTGTTTCTAAAAAATAGTTACCCTCTTCAATAATCCATTCACTTCTTGTAGCGCCCTGAGCTAGATTCATAAAAGGCACATGCGTATTGGCATTAATTTTAAATTGAGCTTCTCTGCTCGGTCTATTTTGATCTAAGCCTACTATCCAAGACACATCTGTTAAGTCGTCTGGAGCTGTAAAGTCGGCATATTCCTCTTCACATCCTAAAACAAGTAATAAGCTGAAAAAAAGTATATATTTATTTATGTTTTTCATGAGTTTTTTGTTTTTTAGTTAAGGTTTGGATTGGCATTAACTTCGGCAAAAGGAATAGGGAAATATCCGTGTCTTTCTTCGTTATAGTTTAAACTAGGGATATCATATTCGTAGTCTACTGTAATGTGTGCCCCAGTTGGTTTCTGGCTTTCAATAGAAGGGTAGTTGAAGCGGGTTTCGTTTTGTTCTTTTGTATAGTTGTAATAGGTGAAATTAACACCATAGTACTCTTCGCTTGCTAATTCTTCCAAACGTTCTTTAAAGCCGTAATTTTCCGATTTTTTCCATCTGCGGAAATCTAAAGTTCTAATACAATGGCCTTCAACAGCCATTTCAAGTGGTTTTTCAACACGCATAAGATGTTGCATTAAAGATTGCTCGGTATAAACTTGCTCGTCATAAGTATGAGCAATGTCACCATTAGATAGACCTAGAAGCACCAGACCCCATCTTTTTCTAATATCATTCATTAAGTTTATTGCGCCATTAACATCGCCTGTTTTAATTTTACATTCGGCTTGCATAAGCATGACATCGGCAAGGCGATTTAGTGTGATGTTTTTAGATGAGAATTGTTGTCCGCCTGGCAACTCACTCTCTACAGAAACAATATCGTGGTTTTGGTATTTCTTCCACCAAGCAAATCCCCAAGCGGTTCCATGAAAACGCTGGTATTCACTTGTTGTGCCGTCTAAATAGTAAGTAGTTTCGTTATCGTCAACCAAAGCAATCATGGCCGATGCACGTAGTGGCACATGGCGCAAGGTTAAACTTCCTGATACCGGATCGTTATAATAATTACGACTGTCTAATGGGTCCATTGGTTCTTCTTTGTAAGCAGAGGCAATCCATGCTGGTCCTGTGGCCGATTGTGTTTGAGACGTACGAACATTTAACCAGTTGGTGCCAGATTCACCAGTCCAAGGGGTTAAATCGATACGTACTTGCTCGGCAGCAAAGTTAATTTCGAAAATGGATTCGTCGTTAAACTCACCAGCAGTAGTAAATAATTTAGACATGTCGTACTCAAGGCTGTAACCATGGTTATTAATTACATCGTCAAAATAAGGCATGGCCATATTGTAATCTAGTTCGTATAGATAACTGGTTCCTAAAATGGTTGCAGCGGCTCCCGATGTCACTCTACTTAAATCGTTATCAGGATAAGCACCTTTTTTGTATAAGTTGGCATAGGCAAATTCTAAATCTTCACGGATAAATTCAATAACTTCTGAAGGTGAAGATAAAGGCTTGCTAAAATCGTCGTTAGTTTCAGGAACGCGATCGCGGATGATTATGCTACCTTGATTAAAAGACGTATACAAGTAAAAGTGAAACAAACCTCTAAAGAAACGAGCTTGTGCCATTTGCGATGTCCATTCGGCTTCATCACTTATCGTTTCTTTAATGTTTTCTAGGGCTTCAATAACTTGATTGGCTCTAAAAATACCTGTGTAATTGGTTTGCCATTTTTGTAAAATAGCATCTGTACTCCCATTGTAAAGGTGTAAATAAAACTCTTCGGTATTATCTGGATTAGGTCTTCCGTATCCTGGGTAACCCATATCCGAACGTAATATTTCTTCAAACTTTATGATAACTCCAGGGTTGTGAAGTGTTTGATAAACGGCATTTAGGCCTTTGTCTGTTTCCGATAGGTTTCTCCAAAAGCTATCTGTAGACACTACATTTGGATTCTTTTCTTCTAAGAACTCATTGTTTTCACAAGACGCCATAAAAGCGACTAGTAGTGTAAGGGTTATATATTTTAGAATTCGTTGTTTCATAACAAATAAATTTCTCATTTAATTAAAAGTTGAAGTTGATACCGAACATGTACGACGAAGAAATTGGTCCTGTGTTTTTGTCTAGACCTCTTGCAGCAATACCTCCACCTACTTCTGGGTTATAACCAGAGTATTTCGTAATCGTTAATGGGTTTTGTGATCTTACGTAAAAACGTAATCTATTAAAGCCCCATCGCTCTACTGTTTTTTTAGGAATACTGTATCCTAAAGAAACTTGTCTTAATCTTAAGTATGATCCGTCTTCTAGCCATAAATCGCTATATCCTAGGTAGTTTTGGTGTCTTCTCATATCGTCACGGTAAGCTGGAATAGGAGAGTTCGGGTTATTTTCAGACCACTGGTAGATTAAATCCTTATGACGTCCAAATCCATAAGCCCAAGCATCAAATCCATTCATGATTTCTTGTCCTAGTGCTGCATACCAGTTCATAGAAAAATCGAAGCTCTTCCAGTTTGCGTTAAATGTGTATCCTATTTCGTAATCTGGCATTCCGCTACCGCTATAAACACGGTCGTTAACATCTAGCACGCCATCGCCATTTTGATCGATAAACCTAGTGTCTCCCATACGAGCATTGTTGTCAATTTTTTGGTATTCGGCTAGTTTCTCTTCGGTATCAATAATACCATCGGTTCTCCATAAAAAGAAAGACGCTACTTCATGACCTACTGCTAACGCTGTTACACGAGATTGCTGAGGTGCTCGCCCTACAAGTCCAAAATCGTTTGTTAATAAGAAGTCTGTACCTCCATTAATTTTAGTGATTTCATTTTGGTTGGTGGCAAAAGTACCATTCATTCTAAAGTTAACTTTTCCAATTTTTCCACGGTATCCAATGGCTAGTTCGGCACCACTATTGGTCATGTTTCCTACGTTAAGGATAACACTAGCATTATTTCCCCCTCCAGCTGATGGCGGTATAAAAACTGGGAAAAGCATATCGGTTTTATCAGCGTGATAATATTCGGCAGATAGGGTGATTTTGTTTTGTAAGAAGCCCATATCTATACCAACGTTTCTCTGTACAGTAGACTCCCATTGTAATACACGGTTAACAAAATCTTGCTGTGTAGCACCTAATTTTAACGATCCGTTGGCAGCCGCGTAATTCACGTCTTGAACAATACCTGCAGCGAATTGGTAGTCTGGAATTCTATCGACACCTACGGTTCCTTGACTGGCTCTAAGTCTTAGGTTGTTAACAACGTTTTTATTCCAGAACTCTTCATCCGATACGTTCCAGGCAAGGGCTATAGAAGGGAAGGTACCCCAGTGGTTAAAGCCAGGGAATTTTGATGATCCATCACGACGTATACTAGAGCTTAAAATGTATTTTCCTTTGTAATTGTACTGCACTCTACCCATAATACCAATACGTGTAGTCGTGTAATCGAATCCAGAAGTGGCACTTTGAGTTCCTGTAGCAGAATTTATAACCTCACCTTCAGGATTGGTAGCACCGTTTCGTCTGCCAGTAAAGGCTTCGCTTTGGTTTTTCTCACCGGTTCCAAAAAGGGTAAAGGTTACGTTGTGATCGTCTGCAATCGTTTTTTCATAAGTTGCACCAAACTCAGTAAGGATATTTGTTGTGGTTCGTGCTCGGTTTTCAATGTAACTATCTTCTGGTTGACTTTGTAAACGAGGCGGTGTTTGGTTGTTATAAATCTCTTGGTACGGACTAATAATTTTACCGTATTCATTTATGCTGGTAAGTCCTAAATTACTGGTTAAGGTTAAGCCATCAAAAAGTTTATAGCTTAAGTTAAGGCTGGCATTAGAACGGTTGGTTTTTAAAACATTCGTAGTTCTTAAACTTTCAATAACCCATCCTAATCGGTTTACATCGTCACCACCTTGCGATAAATCATCAAAACTATCTAAGTTAATACCATTTTGAGTTGGTCTGTAAACAATAGACTGCGATAAAAGCATTTGCTGAGGAATTTCGCGTTGCTCTTTATTCATGGCTAAACTGGTCTGTATACGTAGTTTGTTTTTTTCGTAAACCGTGTTTGCTCTTACATTAAAACGGTTAAATCCCGAGTTAATTTGTAAACCTTCTTGATCAAATAGCCCTAAAGCAACATTGTAGGTTATATCTTCGGTTCCACCTGCAATATTGATGTTGTAGTTTTGAGTGGGAACATTGTTGTTGAATATTAAATCGTTTAAGTTGGTTTCGTTTTGAAACTGATTAGTTTGTTGTAAAACTTGTAAACTTACCTGGTCATCAAAACTTCCGTTTACATTTCTACTTTGTACCACGTCAAAATAAGTTTGCTCTACAGAATTCATTAGAGGTACAGCGGCACTACGGTGTTGTACGGCGTAACTACCGTTTAGGCTTACCTCTAGAGTTCCTGGTTTACCTTGTTTGGTAGTTATTAAGATAACTCCTGTTGCACCACGAACCCCGTATATTGCAGTAGAAGCAGCATCCTTTAAAACGGTAAGACTCTCAATATCACTTGGTGGTATTCTTGGGTCGCCATCTTGAATGATACCATCCACAACAAATAGCGGGGTGTTATCTCCAGATAGGGAAGTAATACCTCTAATTAAGATTTCAGAATCTGCTCCAGGTTCCGATGAGGATACGATGTTAACACCAGCCACTTGACCTTGTAATGCTGTTCCTAAATCGGGGGTTAAAATACTTTCAATCTCTTCAGAATCTACAGTGGCTACGGCACCCGTAACTTCTTTCTTTTTGACAGCACCGTATCCAATAACGACCACTTCATCTAAATCGACTAGACTTTCTTTCATTTCAACATCAATAGTGGCGTTCTTGATGACTGCCGAATGTTCTTGAAATCCGATGTAGGTAAATACAAGGGTTTCTCCTTTAGAAGCGTCAAGCGCATATCTTCCATCAAAATCAGTTACAGATCCACGGGTGGTTCCTTTAACGAGAATGCTAACTCCAGGAAGCGGTATGCCGTCTTCTTCAGTAACAGTTCCGCTAACTGTAATTTTTTGGTTTTGGGCATAGAGTATGCTATGCGAAATAAAAAACAAAATAAGCAAGCACTTATTCCATGATGTTTTAAATCCTGTTGTTTTTTTAAGTTCATTTGTTTAATTTTAATTGGCAAATATTTATGAATATTTTGGGTCATACCTTTACAAAAAATCAGTATTAATATTCGTAGAGTCAAAATTATTGGAATAGTGCCTATGTAAATCGGTAATATTTACCCTTAACTTAGCCAATATTACCTCCTTTAACTGTTTGTTAACGTTTTCATGATAAGAAGTCTAAAAGACGACTTTTAAGATACTAATTATTCTTATTAAATGAATTGAGAATTATGACTTAGGAGGTTTGAAAAAGTAAGATTATAATTGCTATGGAAATGACAAAATGATTAAAAAAGCGCCTCATAGCCGAAATTAATATTCGAACCATGAAGCGCCTTTAAGAAAAGTACGATTATAAAGATCGTTTTATTTTACATTTTTTAATTCTATGCGCATACGGTTTAAAAAAGGTTGAATTTCACTAAAAGGCCGATCAATAATATCAGATAAAGCATCATAGTATTTCTTGTTTGCCGCCAGGTTACGCTCATTTTTTCCGTCTTCGGTAATTAAAAACTTCTTTTGCCGCTGTGCTGTTTCCATATAAGTTTCTGCCATTTCGGTTCTGGCATTAGCAATTTTTCGTTGTTGCCTCTTATTTAAATCAAACTCCTGAGTAGCTGCTCTAATAAAGTAGTTGGTTAACCGGTCTTGGTAATTTTCTTGTGCATAGCTTGATATACAAAAGACTGCAAAAGTTAGGGTTAAAAGTAGTTTTTTCATGATCATTTAATTTTAGGGATTATTCTGTATTTATTTTTTTTGCCAGACTCTAACGTATTCAACCTCGAAGTCTATAACGCCGTCATCTTTTTTGTTTTCAGGACTATGGGCTTCAAGTTGAGCTTTCGTTTTTGGAATATCATGCCAAGGGAAAATTTCCATGTCTAACCATAGGTTTATCGGTTTTGTGGCTACATAGCCATTATAGTCTTCTGGGAGTGGTTTTTCGGTACGATTTTCTTTGGCCCAAGCGGTAACTTCTTCTGCGGTTACTTCAGAGAAAAGTTTGCCGTCAATAAAGTATTTTACACCTTTTTCGCTCCATTCGATGCCCCAAATATGCCAGTCATCTGCAATTCTAAATCCAACGTCTTTTTTTTCGGTATAAGTAGGCTTTCCTCTTAAATTTTTCCAATCTCTAATGGACCACCAAAGTTGGTTGTCTAGGTGTTTTTTGTTGGGGTTAATGGTGCCTCCGTAAGTTTCGTAAAAGTCGAATTCAAGGTTGTTGCCTGTAGCCCAAAATGCGCTAGAAACTGGAGCGTTGGCTGCTTTGCTTTTAATTTCGATATAACCGTATTTAAAGTCTTTTCGACCTATAATACAAGGTGTTGTGATGTTTTCATAGGGCAAGGCTTCTCCAAAAACAGGAGTAACTATATCTTCACTAAAAGGGAAATCGGGTTCCCAGCGTGCTTCTAATATGAGTTTGCCGTTTTCTAGACGGTAGTTTCTTCCTGAAAACTGTGAAGGAGCGCGCCCTTTCCATACTTTTTTGTTGGGTTTGTCGGGGTGTTTGTAAACAGGTTTCCCATTTTCAAATTTACCTACGATATACCATTTTTCTTCATCGATTTCTTGGGTGTCAAACTCATCACTCACCTCCGTGCTTAACCTCCAGTCACCACGGTTTTTTGGGTCTGAAAAAGGCACTACCTGCGCTTTCGTTTTTTGAGTTTGATGAGCAGATTTTTGCCCGTTACATGCTATAGTCAAGCATGCTAAAAGTATTATAGTGGTGTAAAACGTGTATGTTTTCATTTTTTTAGAGTTCAAGTTCGCTTGGTAAGTGCAAAATAAAAGGAAAAATGAAGTGATGTATTCATAAGAATTACCAACTAATAAATAAAAATTACCATGCTATGCGTGATAAGGTAAAAAACTGCAATTAATGGGTAAATAAAGGTAAGATTAAAAGCGCGCCTTCCTGTTGCTTTGTGAATTGGATGCGGTTTGAATTAAAAGTCGAACTGTGGATGCAATTAATTAACAAAGAAATTTATGGAACCAATACCTCAAAGTGCTATGGCACCAGAAATCATTAAAAAAATAGATGACTCTGGTATCATTGCGGTTTTAATCATTGATGAAGTCAAACACGCTGTGCCCGTGGCAAAAGCCTTATTAAAGGGTGGCGTTAGTGCAATAGAATTAACATTACGAACTCCGGCAGCTATTGAAGCAGCTAAGGTTATTAAAAAAGAAGTACCAGAAATAACTTTAGGTTTTGGTACGGTACTAACTGTTGAACAAGTAAAGGCTGTTGTTGAGGCTGGAGCCGATTTTGCTGTAGCGCCTGGTTGCAACCCTGCTGTAATTGCCGAAGCTAAGAAATTAGGATTGTCATTTGCGCCTGGAATTATGACACCAACCGATATTGAATTTGCCATAGAACAAGGCTGTCGTGTTATTAAATACTTCCCAGCCGAAACCTCAGGAGGTATGGAGCATTTAAAAAATATGGTGGCGCCTTATCAATATTTAGGTTTAAAATTCATCCCACTTGGTGGCTGCAATATCGAAAATGCAGGCAGTTATTTGGAATCCGATTTAATAACAGCCATTGGAGGTTCATGGGTCGCAAAGCGACCTTTAATACAGTCGGAAGATTGGGGTACTATTACAAAAAACGCCCAAGAAATCACCGATTTAATAGCTAAAATAAAATCAAAACGTTAATAAAACGAATTTAGAATAAGACTCTAAATTCACAAAAATATATTTAAGAAGATGAAAAAGGTAGTAACATTTGGAGAAATTATGGGGCGTCTTGCTGCTCCAGCAAATTTACGTTTACGTCAAACTCGAAATTTAGAAGTAACCTATGCTGGTGCTGAAGCTAGTGTGGCAGCTTCCATTTGTAATTTTGGTGGTGAAGCGCGCTATGTTACGGCTTTGCCAAAACATGCCTTGGCTGAAGCTACTTTAGATGCTGTACGTAGTGTGGGTGTTGATACGCAATACGTATTACGAACCGATGAAGGACGACTTGGTTTGTATTTTTTAGAAACAGGAGCGAATCAACGTCCAAGTAACGTGATTTATGATCGTGCCGATTCTGCGGTAGCGATTACTACACCAGATCAATATGATTGGACGGCTATTTTTAAAGATGCGCAATGGTTGCATTTAAGTGGTATTACACCAGCACTTTCTAAAACCTCTGCTGAAGCTACTTTGGTAGCGGCTCAAAAAGCTAAAGAGGCTGGAGCCATGGTTTCTATCGATTTAAATTTTAGAGGAAAATTATGGAAATGGGATTCTAATAAATCTTCAAAAGAGCTGGCTCAAGAAACCATGCGAACCATTTTGCCATTTATTGATGTGGTGATAGGAAATGAAGAAGATTGTCATGATGTTTTAGGAATTCAAGCTGGTGAGACAAATGTACATTCTGGCGAATTGGATATCGAGCGCTATCCTGATGTAGCCCGTCAAGTGGTACAGCAATTTCCTAATGTGAGTAAAGTGGCTATTACACTGCGCGAAAGTTTATCGGCAAGTCATAACAATTGGGGAGCCATGCTTTATGATGCGAAATTGGATAAGCCATTTTTTGCTCCTTTAGATGAGCAGGGCGATTATAAATCATTCCAAATTAAAAATATAGTAGACCGTGTTGGTGGTGGCGATTCTTTTGCTGGCGGATTAATATTTGCTTTAACAACACCAGCCCTTAGTGAACCATCAATAGCGGTAAAATATGCTGTGGCGGCATCGTGTTTAAAACACTCCATAAAGGGAGATTTTAATTACTCAACTCGTGCGGAAGTAGAAGCCTTAATGGGCGGGTCGGCCTCGGGTAGAGTTGTGCGGTAATATTGTTAATTATTTAGTGGTTAAGTGAAATTCGGGGTTTTAATTGTTATATTAACTTTTTACTATGCCTATTGTTGTGATTTTTTAAAAATAATTATCTTTGAATTAATGAAACTAGTTTTAAAAAAATCGAATGAAACCTTATCAAAGAAATTGAATGTTTCTAGAAGAGACATTCCATGCTTTGATATAGCTTGGCATTATCACCCCGAATTTGAATTAATCTACATCACTAAAAGTAACGGCCTTCGCTTTGTTGGCGACAGCGTTTCTCCTTTTTATCCTGGCGATTTGGTTTTAGTAGGCGCTTATTTGCCACACCTATGGCGTAATGATGCTTCGTATTATGAAGAAGGTAGTGAAGAACATGTTGAAACCATTATTACCAAGTTTAAAAAGGATTTTTTAGGACCAGAGTTTTTTCAAATTCCAGAGTTTAACGAGATTAATAAAATGCTGGGTGAATCTAAATTCGGAATCTGTTTTGGTAAATCGGTGAGTGAAAAACTTCATGATGAGCTCGTTAATTTACCCAGTTTAACGCCTGTTGAACAACACATTCAATTACTGTCCATATTACAAAAACTGTCGCGAACTAAGGATATTACGATTTTGTCCTCTTCTGATATGCGACAATCTACTACCGAAAGTTCAGAACGTATAGATAATGTACTTCGTTTTATTTCTGATAAATATGCAACGAATATTGGTTTGAATGACGTGGCTGATGTGGCCTGTATGACGACCAATTCATTTTGCCGATTTTTTAAGAAAACTACCAACAAGTCTTTTACCCAATTTTTAAACGAAGTGCGTATAAGAAATGCTTCTAGATTATTGGTTCAAGAAGATACTTCGGTTTCCTCGGTGTGCTATGCCGTAGGATATAATTCCATTACTAATTTCAATAAGCAGTTTAAACAAATTATGGGTGTTACGCCTAAAGCATTTCGTGACGAAATATAACGCGAAAACCGCTTGAATGTAAAATTATAATTTTGAAACTCTACAGCGACCTTGTATGTAGAAGAGACTCAATTATTCATTTGGTGAATTCAAATTTTCAGCCAAATGCTTCTTCCTCTGTCTTTGGTTCTATATACTAAAACAAAAATTCCAATAAATACTTTTTTAGATTTTTCAGCTTTAAGCTACAAACATTCGTGTGATTAGTAGGGTTGTGTGGGGGTTTAGTGATTTGTTTTTCAGTATTATACGGTGCTCGAGTCCGTTTTGAGTCTTTTTAATGTGTCGAGGAATCACCTTGTGATTTAGTGTTTTAAGGAGTCTGTATATGTTTTCTTAAAAAGAAGATAAAATAGAGTTAGTGTGAGGTAATTTATTGAGATTTAACAAGAAATTAACTTCATTCCTTTGTAAAGGACATAAAAAAGGCTGCTGGTTATTGAACTCAATTTAACACCATATTCCATATTTCTACACTTAAATATATAAACATGGAGTTGCCTTTTTTTTAACTGCATTATATAAAAATGACAGTAGGAAATCACTCTTTTAAATCATTCTAATTCTAACTATTAATAGCTATGCCAATGGAGTAAAAACCACAAACCAATTATATTAACTAAAACAACATATCCTTTTTATAGGATAACAAAAACAACTTAAACTAAATTTAAAAGAATCATGAAAATAAAACAAGTAAATATTGAGTTTACAGAGTTTTCTGTGTTCAGGAAATTTTGGACTTGGAATTTATTGCTACTATGCATATTTGCTGTGCCAAGCAAGATGTTTGCTAGCAATACAACCACAACGCTAGCGTCTTTACAACAAACACATACGGTAACTGGTAAAGTGTCGGATGCCGATGGGGTGCTCCTAGGGGTTACAATACTTGTGAAAAATACCACAAGAGGTGCTGTAACCGATTTTGATGGTGGTTTTACCATTGAAGCTAGTTCTGGAGAAACTTTAGTGTTTTCGTATTTAGGATACATAACTAAAGAAATTAAAATCACAGAGGAAACAAAAAATTTAAATGTCGTTCTAGAGTCTGATGTGTCTGGATTAGATGAAGTCGTAGTCGTAGGGTATACCACAAGAAAACGTGGGGAATTAACAGGGTCGGTAAGTACCTTAAACTCTGGTGAGGTGGAGAATACCACAAATAGAGATGTGGCAAAATCACTATCAGGAAAAGTGTCTGGTTTAATCGTTTCCGACAGAGGTGGTTATCCTGGTTCTAACGATGATATAACCATGTTAATTCGTGGTCAAGCAACATTAGGAAATAATGCGCCGTTAATTTTAATTGATGGTATCGTGGCTGGACAAGGGTCATTTTCGCAATTAGCACCTCAAGACATTGAGTCATTAAGTATATTAAAAGATGGTGCAGCAGCTATATATGGTGCTCGTGCCGCGAATGGGGTTATTTTAGTAACGACCAAAAGAGGTAAAATAGGTAAGCCAAAAGTTAACTTTTCAACAGCATATAGTGTGGCTCAATTGTCTTCTCAACCTAGATTAATGACCTCCGAGCAATTCGCTATTTACAGAAACGAAGTAGCTGATAGAAATGGTACACCTTTACCATATACTCAAGATGATATTAATAAATACGCTGCGGGTAACGATCCTATAAACTACCCTAGTACCGATTGGTATGACCTCACTTTTGCCGATTCTGCACCCGAAATGAGAACATCGGTTTCTATTTCCGGTGGTAGCGAAAATGTGAAGTATTTTGTAAGTGGTGATAACTTGCAACGTGAAGGTATGTTCGCTTCTGGTGATTTAGATTTTAAACAAAATCAAGTACGTTCTAATATAGATATTAATCTTTCCGATAACTTTAAAGTTGGCGTAGATTTAACCGGAAGATTTGGTAAAACCAATGAACCAGGTGTGGATGCTGGATATATTTATAAGCATATTTATACCAACTTACCAACAGAAGTAGGTGTTTATCCTAATGGACTTCCAGGATGGGGAGGTGAGAATGGGGGTAACCCATTAGTAATGTCTAGTAACGAATCTGGTTTTGTACGCAGAACAGATAATGATTTACGAGGTCGTTTTTCTTTTAACTGGGATTTAGATGATTTAATAACAGGGTTGAGCGTTAATGGTTATGCCGGTGTTCGTCGTATGAATAACGATGAGAAATCTTGGTACACGCCATGGACCGTTTATACCTACCAAGAAGGTACCGATACTTATGTGCCATCTACTGGATTTTCGCAACGTGGAAACCAACGTATTTTACAAGAGTCGTTCTGGAAGTTTGATGAACTTTTATTAAACTCGACCATTAGATATTCAAACACCTTTAATGATGCACATTCGGTTAGTGGTTTTGTTGGGTACGAGCAAATAACTTCCCAATCACGTAATTTTTGGGCAGAAAGAAGAGGGTTTCCTACTTCAGATCACTCCGAACTATTTGCAGGGAGTGACGAAGGGCAACAGTCTTATGGAACTTCACAAGAAGCTGCTACAGTGAGTTACTTTGGTTCGTTTTCTTACGATTTTAAAAAGAAGTATTTTATTGATTTTACCTTACGTCATGATGGTTCTAGTAATTTCAGTCCAAACAAGCGTTTTGGTACATTTCCAGGGGTTGCTGTGTCATGGGCGCTTAATGAAGAAGGTTTTTTGCAAAATGTTAATTGGATTAACGCTTTAAAAATACGTGGATCATGGGCTAAAATGGGTAACGATCGTATTGCGCCATTTCAATATTTAACACGCTACAACTATGGAGGGCCTGTTAATGCGGCACAACCCAATTATTATGTTTTTGGAGAAACCGGTGTAAGTTATAATGGGTATACTAGTGCTAACGTACCTAACCCAGACGTAACTTGGGAAACCGCCTATATGAAAAACGTAGGTTTAAGTTTTTCTTTATTCAATAGTAAACTTTCGGGAGATTTTAATTACTTCCATCAAAAACGTGAAGGTATATTAGTTACTAGAGATGCCGCTATTCCTGATGCTGCTGGATTGATACTGCCAGATGAAAACATAGGAAAGGTTAATAATTTCGGTTATGAAATTGAAATGCAATGGCGAGATCAAATTGGTGCTGTAGATTATAATCTTGGTTTTAATTTTACGCAAGCCAGAAATGAAGTGGTGTATTTAGCAGAAGCTGAAGATACTCCAGATGGACTAAAAAGAGAAGGTAACCCCATGAATTCTTATGTGGTTTATCCAACTAATGGGATTTTCCGTGATCAAGATCATGTAAATAATACAGCTGCGAAATTACCAGGTACTGTTGAAGGAGAGCCTGTGTATGTAGATACCAATGAGGATGGCGTAATTAGTTCCGCCGATAGAATTAGAACCTTTACATCTAATGTTCCAGAAATACAGTATGGTATTCATGGAGGTATACAGTATAAAAATGTCAACTTCAATTTCTTGTTTCAAGGACAAGCTGAAGCAGAGATCTTAGTGTTTTTTGATCAAAATGGTGCAAATCCCGATTATCTTTTTAATGAAAGATGGACACCAGATAACAGAGATGCCCAGTACCCTAGAGCATTTGGGCAAGGCGATCCTTATAGTGGAAACCAATCTGATGACGTAGAGAATTTTGAAGGTGCCGATTTCTGGCTTAAAGATGCTTCTTTTTTAAGACTTAAAGAAATAGAGCTCGGGTATACGCTAGGAAAGGATAAAATTAAAATTGGTGATATGAAATTATTTGTGCGTGGATTCAACCTGTTTACAATGTTTTCAGATATCTACGACATGGGCTTAGATCCAGAATCTACAGGTTATAACAACTTTAGAGGAGCGACTTATCCTTCTTTAAAATCTTTTACGTTTGGTGTAAACTTTAGTTTCTAATAAAAATAATAATCAAAATGAAAAATATAAAAATCATATTTACACTTGTATCTGCGGCCTTTTTAGCTTTTACAAGTTGCGAAGATGCTCTTGATGTGGAAGCGTCAGATGCATTTGCAGAAGATCTAATCTACAGTGATCCCGCTCAAGTAGAACGCTTAGTGTATTCGGCATACAACAGTACAGAAAGCTGGGGAATTAACAAGTTTCAATGGTGGTCTAGACGTTTTAATATTGAAAACGCCTCTATGGAAGCCAAGTTTAATTTTAACGATTTAGACTTATTTAGACTTAGGGCAGGTTGGAATCCAGCAAACATAGGGGTTCTTAGTGATAAATGGCGTAACTATTGGAGTTACGTGCGTTCTATTAATGAATTTTTAGATCGTGTTGACAACAGTAAGGCTATGCAAGACAGTCCTGATGAAGTACGTGTGTTAAAAGCCGAAATGCAGTTTTTACGTGCTAATCTTTACAGTAAACTTATCAAATTGTATGGCGGTGTGCCTATTATGGAATATGCTTTAGGGCTTGATGATAATTTTCAATTGGTAAGAAATTCATACGAGGAGTGTGTTGCCTTTATTGTACGTGATTTAGATGAAGCGGCAGCCGTTTTACCTGAAACTAGACCAGCAAACGAGTTTGGGCGTGCTACAAAATTGTCGGCCCTAGCAGTGAAATCTAGAACGCTCTTGTATGCTGCAAGTGACTTGCATGATCCAGCTTTAGCACCTCAAGCGACCAATAAGGAGTTCTATACTTATTCTAAAGCTACAAAATGGCAAGATGCAGCCGATGCGGCTAAAGCTATTATCGATTTGGTTGGTGCTCGAGATCTAATTGCGGTGAGTAACGAAAAAGAATATCAAGATTTGTTTTTATCGCCTAATCAAGACCTGCTTTTTGCTCGACCTTTTAGTGCTGCATATTACGATTTTGGTACCGATGTGAATTCGCTACCTAATCAAACGCAAGCACCTAGTGGCTACGGTGGTTGGGCTTTGTCGTCACCAACGCATAATCATGCCTTATTATACAATATGGACGATGGCTCTGCAACGACTTCTGGAAGCTATGACCCGAGTAACCCAAATGCTAATCGTGAAATGCGTTATTACGCTAATTTAAACTTTAACGGAGCCACGTTTAGAGGGCGTGAAGTGGAATACTTCCTCTCTGAAGATGTCAATGTATATCCGCATGGTTTAGATTCACCTGAAGGTTTAGGGAATGTTTTACACTCATCAAAAACAGGTTATAACTTGAGAAAGTTTCAAGATGAGAGTGTTGGTTTAACCGATGTGTCTCCAAGCCGTCCTTTTATTTTATACCGTTTAGCAGAAATATACTTGAATTATGCAGAAGCGCAGTATCACTTAGGTAACGAGGCTGAAGCTAAAGTATTTCTGAATAAAATTGTAACTAGGGCCTTATTGCCTGCCGTTACTGCGAGTGGTACAGATCTTTTAGAGGCAATAAAAAGAGAAAGACGCATCGAGTTGGCTTTTGAAGGACATAATTTTTATGATGAAAGACGATGGATGGAAGAAGATAAATTAGGTTTTGAAGTAAAAGGTTTACAATGGACAAAACAGACCGATGGAAGTTTAGTAAATACCGAATATACGGTAGTAAACAGACCTTGGGAGGACAAACAATATTATTTACCTATTCCTGCAACCGAAGTAGAAAAAGCACCTTCGTTATTGCAGAATGATGGATATCTTTAATACCATGCTTTATTTAAACCGTAAATAATAATTTACGTTTAATTATTAATTTGTTTAATTGGGAGATGCCGAGAACTTTTGTTCTCGGTATTTTTTTTGGCTGTAACAATGTGGTAAAATGCGATTAGCAAGGGGTAAATTTCATTAATAATTAATAGGGGTTTTATGATTGTTTTGTATAAACTATATTTATAGGAATCACCAACGGTATGTTTGGGTGTCTTTTTCCGAGTCATACTAAAACTAACACTATATGAAATCTTTATTTTATACCTTATTTTTAACTTGTTTCTTTCAGGTTGTTAGTGCTCAAAAACAGCCTAATATTATTTTGCTTTTTGCCGATGATGCCGGTTATGCCGATTTTGGCTTTCATGGTAGTAAAGTGATGATTACCCCAAATTTAGATAAGCTAGCCAAATCTGGAGTGCGTTTCCAGCAAGGATATGTTACCGATGCCACTTGTGGCCCCTCTAGAGCTGGTTTAATAACAGGGAAATATCAACAGCGTTTTGGTTACGGAGAAATTAATGTGCCTGGTTATATGAGTGAAAACTCTAAGTTTTTAGGCGACGATATGGGCTTGCCTTTAGATCAGGTAACCATGGCCGATTATTTGAAAAAACTAGGCTATACTAATGCTATGTATGGCAAGTGGCACTTAGGTGATGCCGATCGTTTTCATCCGTTAAAAAGAGGCTTCGATGAGTTTTACGGATTTCGAGGTGGCGCAAGAAGCTACTTCCCGTATAAAGATTTTAAAGGCATTCACGACGACAATAAAATGGAGCGCGATTTCGGACACTTCGAAGAGCCAGACGGTTATGTAACAGATGTGCTGGCCGATAGAGCTATCAATTTCATTGAAAGACATCAAGATAAACCATTTTTTATCTACCTAGCATTTAATGCCGTGCATACACCCATGGAAGCAACGCCAGAAGATTTAGCTAAATTTCCAAACTTAAAAGGGAAAAGACAAGAGGTTGCTGCTATGACCCTAGCGCTCGATCGTGCTTGTGGAAATATTATGGATAAATTAAAAGAACTGGGTCTAGATGAAAATACTATTGTGGTGTTCTCTAACGATAATGGCGGCCCTACCGATAAAAATGCTTCTATAAATTTACCTTTAAGTGGTACCAAATCGAATCATTTGGAAGGTGGAATTCGGGTGCCTTACCTAATCAGTTGGCCTAAAGTACTAAAGAAAAACAGTACCTATAATTTTCCGGTAAGTACTATGGATTTACTACCTACATTTTATGCTGCAGGAGGTGGTAATGTAGCCGATTTAAAAGATGTTGATGGTGTTAATCTTATTCCTTTTGTACAAGGTAAAAATGATGAAAGACCTCACGAAACTTTATTCTGGAAAAAAGAAACCAGAGCTGCTTTTAGAGAAGGCGACTGGAAATTAATTCGTTTCGCCGATCGTCCTGCCGAACTGTATTTTGTGCCAGAGGATACCTCCGAATTAAACAATTTAGCTTCTAAATATCCAAGTCGTGTCAAAGACATGTATAAGAAATTATACGAATGGGAACTAACACTCGAGCGCCCTATGTGGATGTTAAAGCAGGAGTTTGAAAAATACGATAACGATCGCATGGACCGCTACCGTACTCCAGAAAAAGTACAGATAGAAATGTTTTCTAAACCTATTAAGGGGTAAAATAATTTTTAATATAAAGTATATAGACAATATAATATAATGGGAACAAATCAAAAATTAAAGCAAATAAACATAGGGGATTGTAACTGGACAAACGGTTTTTGGGCAGATAAATTTAAACTATGTGAAGAGGTTATGGTGCCTTATATGGGAGATGTTTTATGTGGAGATATCGGGCATGCTTTAAATAATTTTAAAATTGCAGCAGGAGAAAAAGAAGGCGAACACAAAGGGATGTTCTGGCATGATGGGGATTTCTATAAGTTTATGGAAGCCAAAACTTATGTGTATGCTTACACCAAAAATGAAAGTCTTTTAAAAGAATTAGACGATTATATCGACCTGCTTTCTAGAGCACAGGAAGACGATGGGTATTTACAAACCCAAATTCAATTACGTGATGATGCCGATCGATACGAAAACAGAAAGTACCACGAAATGTACAACAGTGGGCACCTTTTTATAAGTGCATGTACTCATTATAAAGTTACAGGACAAAGAAATTTCATAGACCTTGCTATAAACCACGCCGATTTAATGTACACCATTTTTATGCCGGATACTAAGCATTATGGTCGCTTCGGATTTAACCAAACGCAAATCATGGGTCTCGTTGAGTTATACCGTGTTACCCAAGATGAGCGCTATTTAAATCTTGCCGAAAAGTTTATAAATAATAGAGGGAAATATGAAATTAAGCACGACTCGACTACAGTAGGTTATCCAATTGGGGATATGGTGCAAGAACGTACACCTTTACGTATTTCTGAAGAAGCCGTAGGTCATGCCGTTCTAGCTTTGTATTACTACGCGGGTGCTGCCGATGTGTATGCCGAAACCGGTGAAACAGCCTTAATTGAAGCTTTAGATCGCCTTTGGTTAAATATTACCGACAAAAAAATGTACGTTACAGGTGCTGTTGGACAAGCACATTATGGAGCTTCTACCAATTTAGATATGATAGAAGAAGGGTTTATCGATGCTTATATGATGCCTAATATGACGGCCTATAACGAAACTTGTGCAAACCTATGTAATGCCATGTTTAGTTATCGAATGTTAAATATTCACGGTGAAGCTAAATATGCCGATATTATCGAGTTGGTGCTTTATAACAGTGGATTGTCTGGAATTAGTGTTGGAGGTAAAGAATACTTCTATGCGAACCCACTTCGTATGGTTAATAATTCTAGAAATTATGATGCTCATGCCGATGTTACTGAGACGCCAGACAGACAACCGTATTTAGATTGCTTCTGTTGTCCGCCAAATTTAGTGCGTACCATCGCTAAAGTATCGGGATGGAGCTACAGTGTAACCGATAATGGGGTGTCTGTGAACCTTTACGGAAGTAATACGTTAAACACGCAATTAGCCGATGGTTCGACCATAAAATTAAGTCAACAAACAGAATATCCATGGGATGGTAAAATTACCATTACCATCGATGAATGTAAAAATGAGGCTTTCGATATCAAAATGCGTATTCCAGGATGGGCTGAAAAAGCAAGCTTGTCGGTTAATGGAGAAAAAATTAAAACTAAGCCAGTTTCAGGAACTTTCGAAACCTTATCTCGTGAATGGAAGAAAGGCGATGTGATTACGCTTAAACTTCCAATGGGAATTAAGTTAATGGAAGGACACCCTAGAATTGAAGAAGTAAGAAATCAAGTAGCAATAAAACGTGGTCCAATAGTTTACTGTATCGAATCTCCAGATTTACCTCTGGATACAAGCGTTCTTGAAGTGTATTTCAATGGTAATTCTAAACTAAAAGCGGTGCATAAACCAGACTTTTTAGGCGGTGTTACCGTAGTAGAGGGTGAATTTTTACTAAGAAAAGATAATAAGCAAGGCATGTATCGCAGTATTGATAAGCCTAATTTAGAAACGCATCAAACTCAATTTGTTCCATATTTCGCTTGGAGTAATAGAGGGCAAGCTGAAATGACAGTTTTCATGCCGGTAGTTTGGAGCTAATGATCTAATGTGAATTTTCAAAACATTTATGAAGTTTAATTTATTTTTATTCGCGTTTTTTTTGGGTTTTTCTTCTGTTCTTAGTGCTCAAGATTCTTCAGCCAATACGTTTGTTGAAGTGTTTAAAGCCTTTCCTAGAACAGAAAAAAACCTGAGAAAATGGGATGCCCCCGTAGTGGCCGATCTCGATCAAGATGGTTTCATCGATTTGATTATTAACGATCATGGCTATGGTGTGCAGGTGCTTTGGAATAATAACGGAAAATTTGCTAAACCTTTTGATGTGTTAATAGGTGATTTGCATGGTGTGTCTGTTGGCGATTTTGATGCTGATGGTAACCTTGAAATGATCATCTCAAGAGGTGGAGGCTCTGGAAGCAATGCTCGAAACTCTAAAATGTATAGAGTGAGTAAAAACCGCGAGTTTATTCCCTTGCCAGATTTTAACGAACCCTTAGCTTTAATGCGTGGGCGCACTGTAAAATTTGTTGATGCTGATAATGATGGCGATTTAGATTTACTAAACTTTGCTTTTCCAGATTCAAATAAACAAGGGGAAAGCGAAAATTATGTTTACGAAAATAACGGGCAGGCCCAATTGGTTTTAAAAAACACCCTGCCTTCAAGTCACGGTGATGGTCAAAAGGTATTGCTTACCGATTTTAATCAAGATGGTATTTTCGATATTGTCATGTATGGTCATGGGAAAGTGAGGGCCTTTCAAGGCATAAAAGGGCTAGATTATAAAGAGGTTACCGAAACTATTTTTCCTTTTTCTTTAGAAAATGTGACCAGCATTTCTGAAATCGATGTCGATAACGATGGTAGATTTGATTTGTATTTTACTAGAGGTTTAGACTTTGAAAAAGGAGAAACTTTTTTTGATGCCGAAACCAAAACCTGGGGCTTTTATACCAAACGAGGTGAATTTGATTTTTCTAATTTAGAAGCTGGCGATGTTTTAAAGCTCACGAACTTTCAATCACAATGGCCTAATAACGCTACTTATTTTATTGGAGAATCGGCGTATAGCTACACTTTTGAAAGCGAAACGCATTCGGGCAAAAATATCACTTTAGTGAATAGCGATGCGCTAGGTTTTCCAGATCATCCCAATTTCAAAGAGAATACAGGCTGGTACATCGGGTATACAGGAAATGAAAGTTGGCGTATAGCAGGGTATTTATGGGCACCAGCAACCGGGGTGGTGCAAAGCGTATCTCATTACCCAAAATACGAACATTCAGAAGGATTAAGTGATGTGCTGTTAAAAAACACCGGAGGTAAATTTACCGATGTTACCAAAAAGTATAGGCTAGATAAAAAGGAGCATACCGTAGCAGCTTCGGTTGCCGATGTCGATAATAATGGTTTTAAAGATTTGGTGGTCATACCTCGTGGTGATCTTATTCACGAAAATAAAGCCATAGTTTATTTGAATACCGGGAAATCAGAGTTTAATCTGTTCGAAAATCACAGCATCATTTCAAAAGAACTTGGTGCCATAGGTATGGCGATAGAAACTCTAGATTACAATCAAGATGGTAGAATGGATGTGGTTGTTGGTAACGAAAGAGGTTTGTGGCATTTGTTTAAAAATCAGTTTCCAAAAAGCAAAAACTCAAACTTTATAAATGTTTCTGTTGGGCATTCCAATTCCGGGAATTGTACGGCTTTGGGAGCTAAAGTAACGCTATCGTCTTGTGGTAATACACGGTCAACGGTTATTGGTTCTACAAGTGCGGCGTATTCATTAAGTTTTAGTAATCTGGTTCATTTTGGATTAGGAGATTGTACAAAAGCTGTAAGAATTAAAGTTTCTTATACCAATGGAGAGGTTATCGAGAAAAAAATAAAAACGCTCAATGGCGTAGTTTCCGTAGGGAAAAAATAAAATAAAGATATGAGTTCATTTAAGAAAAATGCGTTTTTATACGCTACAATTGTTGCCATAGGAGGTTTCGTTTTTGGTTTAGATGCCGCATTAATTTCAGGGGCTTTTAAATTTATAACTGCCGAATTTAATTTAAATGAATGGCAAGTCGGAGCCTTAGGTTTTGGACCTGGAGTTGGTGTTTTGGTAGCTTTGCCTCTTGCCGCTTGGTCCAGTAATAAATATGGTCGTAAATCAACCTTGAAAATTATTGCAGCCATGTATTTAATTTCGGCAATAGGTTCTGCTTTGGCACCTTCATTTACGGTGCTCTTTGCTTTTCGTTTTTTAGGAGGATTAGCATTCAGCTCCATTACTTTAGCCGCGATGTATATTGGTGAGCTAGCTCCAGCTGAATATAGAGGTGAATTGGTTTCTATGACGCAGATTAATATTGTAATCGGACTTACAGCTGCTTATTTTATAAACTATTGGATTTTACAGAAAACCAATTCTGATGCCCAGTGGGTGGTCGATTTAGGGTTAGACCGCTATACTTGGCGTTGGATGTTGGGTATCGAAATTGTTCCAGCCTTGATCTGGTTTGGGCTCTTGTTTTTGGTGCCTCGTAGTCCAGCATGGTTGGTGTATAAAGGGAAATTTGATGAAGCTAAAGTTTCTTTAAGCAAAGTGATTCCTGAGCATGAAATCGCAGGTCATTTAACCGATATGCAACACAGCGTGGAGGATAGTAGTTCCGACCGTTCTGTGATGCATCAGTTAAAAGAAGTATTTAGTAAAAAAATGAAGGTGGTGGCTATTATCGCTTTAACCTTATCAATCGTTCAACAATCTACAGGAATTAATGCTGTATTAACTTATGCCCCTACCGTAATGGAACAGCTAGGTTTAGGTGAGGAGGCAGCGTTTCAGCAAGCGATTTGGATTGGATTGGTTAGTATTGTATTTACTGTTTTATCTTTAGTTTTAATCGATAAATTAGGACGACGCCCTATGATGATTTCTGGATTGATTTGGGTGGTTTTAAGTTTAGGTCTTTGTTCTTATGGCTTCGGAACGGCGAAATATCAATTAACCGAGAAAGCGATAGAAGAGATGCATGATATTCCTAATATTGATAAGTTATCGGTACTTGTAGGTAAAGAATATGCTACCGATATCGAATTTAAAGAAGCCGTAAAAGACCTTATAGGAGAAACTTCTGCAAGAGACAATTCTAGTGTTTTTATTCAAAAATCAGCAGTGCTAAATGCGACCTTAATTTTAATTGGTATTTTAAGTTTTATAGCCGCTTTTCACTTTTCGGTAGGCCCGATAATGTGGGTGTTGTTATCCGAAATATTTCCTATTCACTTAAGAGGAATGGCTATTCCGTTTTTCGCCTTACTTTCAAGTACGGTAAGTGCCTTAACGCAATTGTTCTTTCCTTGGCAATTGGCCAATATGGGGGCAAGTACCATCTTTATGTTTTACGGCGGTATCGTGATTATTGGTCTTTTAATTTTAGCTAAATTCCTACCAGAAACTAAAAACTTAACCATAGAACAAATTCATGAAAAACTAGAGAAAAAATCTGGTTTAATGGGCTAGCGCCCTTTTTCAATGTCTTGGTTATAAACTGATAACTAAGGCTTATTATAAATTCATTTCTATTTTTTATTCGGTTTGTCGAAATACCCCAAAACTTTGGTGATGTTTTTGGGGTTCGGCAAACAATATCAGCTTATATCACCAGTGTAATTTCTTCTTCCTTTCATCATTTTATACCTGTTAAAATCAAGGTAATTTTTAGTAGGTGTTAGGTAATTCCTAAACATTCTTTTAAATCAACTTCTAGTAAATTTACTCTAAATTAAGTGGCGACTTTAATCCTTTGGTTTGGAGCTATCTTAATGAAACATTCTAATCAAATAGTTTTAAAAAAGAAATGGGGTTATTAGACAGTAAAAATCATGTGCTGGGGCCGTTTATGAAGATTAGCGATCCAGCTTTGGTTGAAATATCGGCATTCGCAGGATTCGATTTTGTAATCATCGATTTAGAGCATGGTCCTAACAATTTTCAAACTATTCAAGGTCATATAAGAGCCGCGCAAGCCAAAAATATTGTGCCTGTTGTTCGTGTTCCAGAAATTAATGAGAATATGATTTCGAAGGCTTTAGATATTGGTGCAGCCTACGTGCAAGTGCCTCAAATTGAAAATGCCGAAGATGCAAAACGCGTTGTAAAAGCAGCCAAATTCTACCCGGAAGGGGCTCGTGGTGTTTGTAGGTACGTGAGAGCAGCCGATTATGCTGCCATGCCTAAAGAAGATTATTTTTCTTCTGCAAATAAAAATACTGGGGTTATAATTCATATTGAAGGGAATACCGCTTTTAATAATATAGATGAGATTTTAAAAGTTGATGGGGTTGATGTTATTTTTATAGGACCTTACGATATGTCACAGTCATGTGGCGTTCCAGGGCAGGTAAATCATCCATCGGTAATCTCAAAAATGAAGGAAATTGTTGAAAAAGCCAACGCTCAAGGGGTGGTTGTAGGTACTTTTGTGGAAAGCGCTAGTAGTGCTAAACAATGGATGGATTTAGGCGTACAATATATTTCTTATGCCGTTGATGTAGGTATTTATTATGATGCTTGTAAATCGATTGTAGATGAGGTAAATACCTATGCTGAAAACACATTTTTAAAATCTTCATAATTCTAAAAATGAAAATGATACTAATTAAAAAAGCGTCTTTTAAAACAGCCTTATTAAGCTTCGGATTTTTTGCCATCCTTGGATGTAAGCAAAACGAAAACAAGGTTGGTGACACTGAAAAAACACAACAAAAGCCAAACATTTTATTTGTTGCCATTGATGATTTGCGTCCTGAAATTGGCGCATACGGCTCTAGTATTGCCGTAACGCCAAACATGGATAAATTAGCTAGTCAGGGTTTGGTGTTTAATCGTGCCTACTGTCAGGAGGCTATTTGTAGCCCTTCGCGAGCAAGTATAATGACAGGGGCAAGACCAGAATCGATAGGGGTTATTGAGAACTTTACTTATTTCCGCGATGCGAATCCCGATATTATTACTCTGCCGCAGCATTTTAAAAATAATGGTTACGAAACCACTTATACTGGTAAAATTTACCATAAAACAGGTTTTGCTGATTTAGACTTGTCTTGGAGCAGAAAACCGGCTTACGATAAAATGACCATCGAAAAAAGCAACACGCCTGGTGGTTTTGCAAAGAAAGAAAGTCAAGAAATGTTTCGAAAAAACCAGGCCGAAGTCATTGCTAAATACGGGCCAAATGCGCCGAGAAATGGTTTAGGAAAAGGGCCTGCCTACGAAAATGCCGATGTGCCAGATCACTTTTACGAAGATGGTTATAATACCGAATTGGCTATAGCGACCTTAAAGGATATGCTAGAGAAAAACCCGGACAAACCATTCTTTTTAGGTTTAGGGATGAAAAAGCCACACCTAGATTGGTTAGCACCTACGAAATATTGGGACCTTTACAATCCAGAAGACATCCAGTTAACCAATCAACCAAATGCACCAGAGAATGGTGCGACTATGGGATTGCATCCTTCATTCGAGTTAAGAGCCCGATATGGGATTCCTAAAAAAGGTGACATAGACGATGAATTAGCCCGAACCTTGAAGCATGCTTATTTGGCTTGTATCAGTTATGTGGATGCGCAAATAGGAAAAATGATTGACGCTCTAGATGAGATGGGCGTACGTGATAACACCATCATTGTGCTATGGAGCGACCACGGTTGGCACTTAGGTGAAATGGGTATCTGGGGAAAAGCTACTAACTACGAAATAGCTACTAGAGTACCATTAATGATTTGGACGCCAGATATGCTTAAAGAAAACCGCGGGGTAAAGTCCAATGCTTTAGTAGAGCTGGTGGATATGTATCCTACTTTATGTGAATTGGCGGGCTTAGACCAACCAGAACATTTGGAAGGAAAAAGTTTTATGCCTTTATTAAGCGACCCAGACCAAGCTTGGAAACCAGCTGCTTTTAGTCAGTTTCCAACGCCGGCCTTACGCGAATGGGCAGCAAACCCATTGTCGCAAGGGATGCGAGAAACCTATTTTGGTCCGCTAATAGAAGAAGTAGAGGACAAAATTAAAAGTCAAGTAGGTGATGACTGGAATAGAGATCTTTTCGAAAATAAGCTCATGGGCTATGCCATGCGTACCAACGACTATAGATTTATTGTGTGGAAAGATTATACCAAAAAAGATAGCGAACCGCTTTTTTATGAGTTGTTTGACCATAGAACCGATCCCAATGAAACTAAAAATATTGCGAGTGAAAACCCAGAATTAGTAAAACAACTTTTAGAACAATTTAATAAAGGTTGGAAAGGTAATTACAAGCAGTAAAACTAAAATAAAATGAAAAAAACTAACAAACTTAAACAGCATGCTATTTGTTTATTCGTATTGAGCTTATCAATAAATAACTTATTAGCACAAAACCCAACCACCGATCCTACAAATTCAGAAGGCTGGATTTTAAATACCACGATTAGCGATGAGTTTAATGCCACGCAATTAGATAAGTCTAAATGGTGGGTTTTAGGCGAAAATAGCGATTACCGTAACAAATGGAAAGGTAGAGCACCAGGACAATACGCGCCACATAATGTTAGAGTAGAAGGCGGTGAATTAATCCTTACCAGCCAGTGGGAGCCTAGTTATAACTTTGCCAATGAAATTCATGATGGTACATGGTATGGAGGTTCTACAACTAGTGCCGATAACAGCAAACCGATTACTCAAGCTTGTGTGATGAGCGAAACTTTTTTTAAGTATGGTTATATGGAAATTAGAGCCAAAATTGCCGATGCTCCAGTAGTTTCAGCCTTTTGGACTACAGGATACCATTCTGAAATCGATATGATAGAAAATTTCGGAAAACTTCCTATAGGCAATCCAACGAACAGGCCTGCTAGTTTAACTAGAAAAATTCGTACCAATCTAATAAACTGGGATCCAGATATTCCTTCTAACCACCAAAATTGGAAAGTAGAAGACGATACTGGTGTGCAGTTAGCGGCCGATTATCATGTGTATGGTTTTGAATGGGATAAAGATTATGTGAAAACCTATTTAGATGGTCAGCTTTTACGACACGTCACAAGACAAGAATTAGAGTCCAAAGACCAATGGCGCCATGATGCACCTCAAGAAATCTGGTTTGATAATGAAGTGTTTTCTTGGTATGGTTTACCATCACAGCCTGATTTAGCAACACCTGCCGAGTATAAAATAGACTATGTTAGAATCTGGCAAAAAAACATTACACCACCAGATTTTAATGCTCTAGGTTTTGAAGGCCCTTTTTATTTTCAGGGAAGAAGTCAGCCTTGGTGGAATGGTACTGCAGCAAAATGGCGTATAAAAAATGAAAAACCAGCTACCGGCGATTTTAGCATGCGTTTTCAACATTTTGGAACTTTTACAGGTAATTACACCAGCTTTACGCCTAATGGTTCTTTAAACTTGCCAGCTGGTAGTAATGAAGTGAAATTTAAAATTTGGATAGACCCAAGCACCACCATTAGTGATATTAGATTGATTTTAGAAAAACCATGGACAATCATAGATGTTGATGTCTCTGGCGCTCAAAAAGGGCAATGGGTTGAGGTTTCTCAAAGCTTTAACCGAAGTGCAGCTTCCGACCCAAGTATTGTTGATGGCGATAGAATAAGATTACAGTTGCGTTCGCAAAGCGTTACAGGATCTCAGGCTTTGTTTTATATCGACGATATGGAGTTCTCTAAAACCTTAAGTACAGAACAACCTAAGGCTATGAAGTTTTCGGTGTATCCAAACCCAACCAGCGATGTATTGTACTTAAACTCACCCTTAAACGGCATGGTAAAAGTATATGATGCTTCTGGTCATTGGGTAAAAAGTTTCAATAAGGAATCAAGAACAACCAAAATTGAAAACTTAGACTTGGCTTCTGGTATGTATATTTTTCAAATTGAATCTGAAAATCAATCTGCTTCTTCAAAAGTAATTATTAAATAAGTGATGATTAAAAGTAAAGGCATAATTCGAAATTGTTCCGTATTGGTGTTGCTCATGGCATGTTTTTTAGACATTTCAGAACCGGATATGCCTTTAACCTTTTCGGAAAATCCTGAAGTGATTCCTTTAGAAAACCGGTCTCGCCGAAAGTTTGATAATGCGGTTGTGGCCGATTTAGATCAAGATGGATTCCTAGATTTACTCTTAACAGAACATTCTCGGCGTGTGGAAGTTTTTTGGAATAATAAGGGTGTTTTTTCACAAGGAAAACCTTTTGTATTTGGGGATACGCACGGTATTGCTGTTGGTGATTATGACAAGGACGGTTTAATCGATGTTTTTGTTCAGCCTGGTGGTGGCGATGGGAAAAATCCGCGAAAGCTTAAGGGCTATTCTATAAGTAAAGACCGTAGCGTTTCAAAAGAAAAGGAATTTACACATTTTGAAGCCAGTCGTGGGCGTGCCGTAAAATTGGTAGATACTAATAATAATGGCGATCTTGACTTAGTGTTAACCGCCTTTCCTAAAAATAACACCAGTGATCGTGCTCACTTTTTGTATAAAAAAGATGACGCTCATGGTTTTTCGTTTTTAGAACTATTACCATCGGCCGACAGGTTTAATATGCGTACCCTAATAACCGATTTTAATAAAGATAATATTAAAGATTTTCTGTTTTATGGTGGCGCTAAAGTGATTGCTGTTCAAGGTGAAAAAGATTATGCTTATAAGGACGTTACCAAGGATGTTTTAGGAAACTTGGAGCATACTAATTTGGTAAGTAGTATGGCTGAAATTGATTTTGATAATGATGGTGATTTCGATTTAATTTTAACCCGTGCCAAGCATCCTTTTGACTCGGAAACTGATTACGATAAAACCCAAAAAACTTTCTATTTCTTAAATAGAAGAAAAACATTTTTGCATGATAGCCTTAAAATTAAAGGGGATTTTAGGTTAGAAAATTTGCAAATGGCCTATCCGCATTTTGATGTGTTTTTTGGAAAGAATAAGACCTTGTTCCAGAGAGAATCTGATGTTCATGGCGGACATGACTTAAATATTACAGCTAATGAAGCTCAAGGTTGGCCCGAGGATACCTCACAAAAAGGTTTGTATATTGGTTATTTAGGTGACGGGTATTGGCGAATAGCTGGCTTTACTAATGCTCCAACAACCGGAGTGATTCATAATGTTATGGAGCAGCCAGAACTCTTGAAAATGCAGGCCTTACCCGCAAAATTGTTAGAAAACAGAAACGAAAAATTTGTAGATGTTTCCGAAAAGTATGGTATCGATGTTACAGAGCAAACTGCAGGAGTTACTGTGGCCGATTTCGATAATGATGGCTGGCAAGACATATTCATGGTGCGTTATGGACACTCGGCCTCACAGATCGAGCAGTTTTTGTTTTTAAATCAAAAAGGTAAAGGCTTTTCATTAGCCCAAAATCATGGTATTATTAGAAAGGAGCTCGGAAGTACTGGTATTTGCGCCGAAGTTTTTGATTATGATAAAGATGGCGATGTCGATATTATTTACGCCAATGAGCGTGGTAAGTGGCATTTATTTACAAACAACTTAAACCGTGCTAATAATTATATTACGGTGCATGTTGGTGATTCACCAATCCATAAAGTTTCGCCTATTGGGGCGGTATTAACCATAGAATCTGAAGGATTGATGTACCGACGCGTGGTAGGTGCAACCTCCTCTTCCTATTCACAGAGTTATAATGCCTATTTACATGTTGGTTTGGGAACTAAAAGAAAAATAGACAAGGCTTTTGTAACATGGAATAATGGCGAGTCTTTAGAACTGAACATTAAAGAGTTTAATAAAACATACGAAGCTAAATAATCCTTAGAAATAAGGCGACTAAAACTAAATCATATTGAAAACACTTAAAACCACACTTTGTTTCTTGCTTGTTAGCGTATTAGCTATACATGTGCGAGCTCAAGATAAAAGTTTATTAACCGCAAAACTATTTGCTAATTTACCCGATAGTTGTCCGACGCCAGATGCGTTAGATATCGCTCCAGACGGTAGTTTAACACTGTCTTGTCCAAACTATGCCGATAGAAAAAAACCAGGTGTTTTAATGCGAATTACTAAAAACGGACAAGTTGAAAAACTCGTAGAAGCTCCTGTTTTAGACGCTTCGGGCATGTCTAGACCTATGGGGATTGCCTACGATGATGATGGAGCGCTTTATGTTTGCGACAACCAAACCAATAAAGGACGCTTATTAAAATTAACTTTTAAAGAAAATAAACTCAACTCGACCGAAGTTGTTGCTCAAGGTTTCAATTCAATAAACGGGATTCGATACCATAAGGGGTATGTTTATGTTACCCAAACGGCTTTGCCAAAGCTCAAAAAAGATAAGGTTGTTGGAGGTGTTTACCGTTTTAAAATTAGCGACCGAAATATTCAGGTGAATAACGATAAATCGGATGTTAATTTAATTTACACTTCCGAAACACAAAACAAAGACCGCCAAGTGGGGTTAGATGGTTTAGTGTTTAATAAACAAGACGATTTGTTTGTTGGAAACCTTGGTGATGCTACCATTTATAAGCTTGTTTTAAATGACGAAGGCCAAGTGCAAAAGGAATCGGTTTACGCAAAACTTCCTCTAAATTCAGCTCCAGATGGCATTAATATCGACGCTAAAGGAAATTTATATGTTGCTGGTTTTGCACAAAATCAAATATTTAAAATTGATACCAATAAACAAGTAGAACTATTAGCGCAGTACCCGGATAACGATGGGGCAGATGGCGGTTTAGATCAACCAGCAGACCTTATTGTTTACAACGGAAAACTTATTATTTCTAATTTCGATTTAATGGTGGCAAAAGGGATGTTAAATTCCAAGCACGGTAAACCTTATACCTTGTCATCTATAGATTTAAAGGAGTAATGTTTTATTCTAATAGGGAATTAAAAAGTTATGCAGTATAAACTATTCAATCATATAAACTAAAATAATTAATCTAAAACTAAATTTTAACCACCTTAAAAACTAGTTTTAATACACAAATTTACAATCATGGGTATTTTAAAATCTTCACTCTTAAAACTAACTATTGGCTTATGTTTAGTTTTTAATTTTTTCGCTTGCGAGTCGGAAAAAACGTTAGAACAAGAGGCTTTATCTAAAATTGAAACTTTAGAGGAGCTTATGGAAAAAGCAAAAGCCAATTCTATTGATGTGGCTCGTGAAGAAACCACGGTTTGGTTTGCTAAAGAATTTTTGAAATTTGCCAATTGGGACGAAAACAACAAGGAAGCGGTAGAGCGTTTGTTTGGTTATGAGCGCTATTATGCCGATGATAAAGCGAAACTAGCGGAAGAATTACCCGATTTTGAGCGCGAAAAGGTTATTCAAATTTTAGATAAAAGTATAGCCGATTTAAACAAAGAGCTTAAAGGTGACATGAAGCGTCGTCCTGTTCATAAAGTAGATTGGCACAATGCAAAAGCTGGCGAAAATATGTTTGTAAGCAACGGGAAGCCATCGTTTCCTTACGATTATTTTTCGAAAACGGTAGGGCAGCCATTAACCAATACCGATGTGTATAACGATCACCTTGGTGCGCTTTATCACGGTGGAGAAAATTTGTATCCTGTAGATCACGATCGCGCTATTAATTCCTTTTTACTGAAAGAAGACGGTACTTTCGATGAAGAACTTATGAAAGAGCTAACCGGTATTCCAGATACCAATATTGGATTTTTAATCTACTGGTCTATGGGGATTCCAGAATGGATAGAAAAAAGAGAGCCTGAAATTAGAAAAGGAAGATCGTTGTTTACTGGTTTTGATATTGACAATCCATTAGCACGAGATACTTGGGGGAAAATAATTCGTCGTACTGGCGAACTTACTAAGGGTAAAAAAGTTACCGAATTGGGCTATATTTTTGCCAACGAACCACACTGGTATTCCGAAAAAGGACATTGGACGTATCAATATAAAGAAATGAATGGCATTTCTACATACACGCTAAATAACTTTAGAGATTGGTTAAAAACCAAATACAATAATAACATTAAAGCGTTAAATGAAAACTGGGAAACGCGCTTTAAAAATTTTGATGCCGTTGATATTGAAATTCCAATAGCTAAGACATTACAAGGAAAGCCTATCTGGTTTGATTGGAACCGTTACAACATGCATCGTAGTACGTCTTGGTTTAAATTTATGCAAGATGAATTACATGCGGTTAATCCAGATGCCGATACCCATATCAAACTTTTTCCATGTACGTTTTACGAAGATTCACGTTCGCACGGGATGGATTTTGAAGCGCTTACCGAGTTAACCACCATGATAGGTCATGATGCTAAGGCCTTAGGAGGTCCAAGTATTCGTTCGCATATCAATTCCGATTGGCATAAAAACTACGCTTACAAATGGGATGGGATGGCCATTTTACATGATTTTTTAGAATCGGTTGGTCCCGACAAAATTAATGTGAATTCCGAGTCGCACTTTTTGTCTTCAGGGCAATGGCGCGAATTAGATACACGAACAAGTTACGTGCGTAATGTGTATTGGTTAGCAACCTTAATGGGTATGGATGCCAATATGGGATGGTTCTGGGCGCGTGATCCCGATGGATCGCCAGAAGATCGATTGGAAGGGGAATTGGATTTTTTCGATCCAGGTTTAGGTGGTGCTTTTGCTGGGTCTAACAATCAGCAACCGCATGTAACGAACGAAGTCACGCAGGTGATGTACGACCTTAATGCCTTTTCAGAAGAAATTATCGCGCTAAGAGAACAACCACGTCCGTTACGTTTGTTCTATTCCGAGACATCGGCAATAAACACGCCGAACTACATGACGCAAACGGGTAAACTTTACGAATCTTTGTTTTTTGAAGGTTTGTCGTTAGGTTTTGTAACTAAAAATATCATCAAAAAACAAGATAATGACCTTTGGAATACGGTAGTGGTTTATCAAACGAAATATGTAACCGATGCCGAGTTTGCTGCTTTACAGCAGTACTTAAACCAGGGCGGAAAAGTAATTTTAGATTCTGAAACGAGTTTGTCGATGAACGAATACGGTAAAAAAAGACAAGAGAAATTACAAGCAGGAAACGGGCAACTTATCGTTTTAGAGACCGAAAATGTAGCTGCCATTAAGGAGAAAGCACTTGCTGAAGTAGCCGATGCTATGCCGGAAGTTATTGTAGAATCGGATAACGGACAAGATTTTAAAACCACCATTTCACGTGTTGTAAAGCAAAAGGACGGATCGTACCTAGTTAACTTGTTAAACGTTGGGCATGATAGTGCTAAAATTAAGTTGTCTTTAAAATCTGGAGCAGCTATTTTTGTTAAGGATTTAATGACCCAAAACACCATGGAATCTGAATTTAATTTACCTTCAGAAGAGGTGTTATTATTAGAAGTGAAGTAAAATTGTTGTCATTTAAAAAGCTGTTCTTTTGAAAAAAATACATTATAGTATCGCTATTTTAGGGTTACTAACCCTAGGTTGCAAAACGAAGTTAGTTTCTCAAAACGAGGGTGTGCAACCCATGTCGGTGGTTGGAACATCGGCCAATTGGGAGCTTGTTAATGATTTGTCTGATGAGTTTAATACAGATGAAATCGATTGGAAAAAATGGTACAAAACCGACAAGTTACCCAATACTACAGGCTGGAAGTGGAACAATGAGCAAAATGTGAAACTTGCCAATGGTGTTGCCGAACTAACCATGAGGCATAACGATAATAACCAAGCCGATGGGGAAACCTATTTTAAATCGGGGATTTTAAAATCTAAAGAAACCATGGTTACAGGTTATGTAGAGGCCAGAATTAAAGGAGCAGTAATAGACGTTCCTGGTCCTAAAAATGGTTTCGGGGTGTGTCCGTCATTTTGGTTGTATAGCGATTTTGATAGATCGGTTAAAAATGGAAAAACAATTTACTGTGAAATCGATGTGGTTGAATTGCAGCAGTTCGATTGGCATAATGGGCATCAAGATGATATCCAAGACTCCGATCATAACTTGCATCTTGTAAAGATGGAAAAAGGAAAAGGTGTTTGGTATCGCCCTAAAAAACACCCAGAAACACAGCTTAATAAATTTAGAATGCCTGACGACCCTAGTAAAAACTACCATGTTTACGGTTGTGAGGTTAACGAAAAGGAAATTATTTGGTATGTAGATGGGAAAGAAATTGCTAGAAAACCCAATACTGATTGGTATAGACCTATGAATGTCACAGCGTCATTAGGCTTGCGACGTCCTTTTGTGAAGTTTTCTAATAATGCCAATCGCGCCGTTAATCCTTTAGAGGGTGAAGAGGCTAAAAAACAATTAGCAGGCATGCCTACAAGTATGTATGTGGATTATATTCGGGTTTGGAAGAAGCGATAGCTGTTTTATATTGTTGAAGAATTATTAAAAGGGATGACTTTTAAATAAGAATGTCCAATCAAATAGAATTAATGAAGTTAGTGAGGTTTTTATCCCGATCTAACTTCATTTTTTTTCGTAATCTATGGCGTGCAACATGAACACTGCCTAACGAGATGCCAAGCAGATAAGCCATTTCTTTTCCTGTAAAATTTAATTTTATTAAGGCGCAAACCTTTAAATCGGCCGCACTTAAATTGGGAACCTTTTCTTGTAAACGTTCATAAAATCCTATGTTTTGGGCGGTAAAACGCTTGTTAAAAGCATCCCATAAACTTTCCGATTGGTTTTCAATGGATTTGATTAAAGCTTTTGCGCTAGGATCGTTGTCCTTGTTTTTAAGATAGGTGCTTAGCTTTTTAATTATGGCATCTTTTTCTATAAGTTGTAGGGTGTTAGTAGTAAGTTCTTTGTTTTTAATGTCTATCAATTCTTGAGAACTTTTTTCTACTTTTTGATGTTTTATAAGTCTAATACGAGATCGAATAATTAAACCAATGATAATGGTAATAAAAATGACAACAAATAATAAAATTCTCGTTTGCAAGGCTTCCTGCGTGCTTTTCGCTAACTGTATTTTTTGAGTGCTAATCTGTTTGTTTTTAGCATTAATTTGTTCTTGATATTGATTTCTAACGGTTAAAAATCCAGCATTGTTATCATTTCTTGGGTTTAAATACTGGTGGTTAATTAAACTGGCTTGCTTGAGTTTTTCATAAGCCTTTTCAATATGGCCTTCGCTAAACAATAAATCGGCGTACTGCGTATTGATAAATGCTCTATAAAAGGTCACCTCGTTAAAATAGTCAGGCGAATTTAAAGCCTTTTCAAAATATTGTTTGGCTAATTCTACTTTGTTTTCTTTTCTATAGGTACTGGCCATTCGGGCGTACAAAATGGTTAAAAAATTTTCATGAATTTTAAAGGCTTCAGGTTTTAAGGCCTTTATTTTGGCTTCCGAATTTTGAAGCAGTCCTATGGCTGTATGATAATTTTGCTGCCATTCAGCAATACTGGCTTTTTTTTCATCTAAATATATTTGATACGTCTTATAACAATGAAGTTTTTTTGAAAGTATGGTACAGCTGTCAATGTGTTTTTTCAATAATTCTGCATTAAAAGTACGCTGGTAATACATGGTTAAATTGTAATGCGATTTCAAAAGATCAAGTGAATCACTTTTTTGATCTTTCAGGGCGGCTTTATAAAAGGAATGTGCTTTTTTAAAGTGAAATCCAGCATCGTCATCTTGCTTAAACATATAGCTTAAAACGCCTAATTCTTCATGTGATTTAGCAATAAGATCTGTGTTTTTTGTTTCTTCTGAAAGAAATAAGGCCTCGCCAGCTCTTTTAAAAGCGTCATTGTATTGGAGAGTAAATCGACTATATGCACTTTCCGTAATTAAGCATCTAACGAGTAAATTTTTGTTGTTATCGGTTTGAGATGCTTTTTTGGTCTTATTTAAAATTACCGAAATGGAATCTAGAGCTGTGTTTTTCGAAATGATATCGAAATCATAATAACTTTTAAACTGTTGTGCGTGTAATGCTGTTGTAAGCATTATAATGATAACGATTAAGGTGGTTGTTTTTCTTGGTTTTTTATTTAAGTAGTTGTTATACAATGGTTTGTTGTTGGTTTGGGTGGTTGTTTTGTTAAGTTATAAATTTAGTAAAATTTAGTCATGTTAAGTTTTTGTAAGTCCTAAATTTGGGTGAAATGTGTTATTAGGTTGTATGTTTATCAAACCAATTGAATCGATAACCAATGAAACAGCTGCTCTCTTTTTTGATATTAATGCTCTTATTTAATTGTCAGAATAAGGATGATAGATCACTACATATTTCTAAAAAACCAAACATTTTATTTATAGGTATTGATGATTTACGACCAGAATTGGGTACTTATGGTTCTGCCATTGCAGTAAGCCCCAATCTAGATAAATTGGCGAGTCAAGGACTTCAGTTTAACAAGGCTTATTGTCAGCAAGCCATTTGTGGTCTTAGTCGTGCAAGTTTGTTAACAGGTGTTAGGCCAGAAACAAGCGGTGTTTTTCATAATTATATAAAATTTAGAGAAGCAAACCCTGATGTGATTACCCTTCCGCAGCATTTTAAAAATCAGGGTTACGAAGCAGTATATACAGGTAAAATTTTCCATCATGGCGATTTATACGATGAAAAGTCATGGAGTAGAAAACCTTCGGTTGATAGTTTAGAAGCTAGAGGGTACAAAGCACCCGTTGGTTTTGCTTTAGAGAAAAATATCAAGAATAGAGGTGCGACCAGAAAAGCCATGTTTGAAAAGTATGGTGATGTTGCAAAGTATGGTTTAGCAATGGGGAATGCCTTTGAGTGTGCCGATGTTCCAGATCACACCTACCACGATGGGTATAATACCGATTTGGCTATTGTAACCATGAAGGATATGCTAGCTAAAAATCCAGATAAACCGTTCTTTTTGGGTTTAGGGTTTAACAAGCCACATCTCAACTGGGTGGCTCCTAAGAAGTATTGGGATATGTATAAACCGAAGGATATTAAAAGCACGACTCAAAATTCGGCACCTGCGAATGCTGCGCAGGTTGGTTTACATCCTTCTTTCGAGCTTCGTGTTAGAGATAATATTCCGAAACAAGGAAAAATTGAAGGTACATTGGCCGTTACATTAAAACACGCTTACCTAGCCTGTGTGAGCTATGTTGATGCTCAAATAGGTAAAATGATTGCTGCGTTAGAGGAGGCGGAAGTGCGGGAAAATACCATTATTATCGTTTGGAGTGATCATGGTTGGCATCTTGGTGAAATGGGCATTTGGGGGAAAGCTACAAATTATGAAATTGCCACTAGGGTTCCTTTAATAATTTGGACACCCAACATGTCAAAAAAACATCGAGGGAAGCAAACCGAAGCTTTGGTTGAGTTGGTTGATATGTACCCTACGCTTTGTGACTTAGCTGGGTTAGCCATTCCAAAACATATAGAAGGTGCCAGTTTTAAACCGTTGTTAGAGGAACCCAATCAAAATTGGAAGGCTGCTGCCTTAAGTCAGTTTCCTTTACCAGTACTACGGGAATGGGGTGCTTATCCCATTCGGCCAGCCATGCGCGAAACCTATTTTGGTCCCTTACTGAAAGAAGTGGAAGAAAAAATCAAGAATCAAGAAAAAGAAAAATGGAACAGAGATTTATTTGAAAATCATCTCATGGGCTATGCTATGCGAACCCAGCAATATCGTCTCATTTTGTGGAAAGATCGTCAACATCCTAAACGGGAACCTGTTTTTGTAGAGCTTTATGATCACGCTGTCGATCCTAATGAAACCAACAATATAGCACAACAACAACAACAACCGCATATCGTCTAGCAGCTTAAAGAACAATTCGATAAGGGAGGCAATCTAATGAACTAAACTAAACACACTACGTGAAAATAAAGATTTATGAAACGAAGAGATTTTTTTAAAAAAGGAACAACTGCAGCTGTAGGGGTAGGGGTTATACCTATTATAGCAAGCTCGTGTATCTCCACAAAGGATATGGTAGATGAAAGGGCAAACGACCAATGGTATCATTTAGGGTCTGGAAAAAAAGGGATGCCGAACCGTAAGCAAACAGTTTCTTATGATGTTGCCGTTGTTGGAGGTGGCGCTGCAGGTATTTGTGCTGCAGTAGCATCCGCTAGAAACGGTTCTAAAACCGTATTAATTCAAGATCGTCCTGTTTTAGGCGGAAACGCTTCCAGTGAAATGCGTGTACATCTTAACGGGGTTAATGATATTAACGGAAAAGCCGAACGTGAAACAGGGATTATTGAAGAATTATTAATTCATAATCGATTTGAAAATGAACAGGAGTCTTACCCCGTTTTTGATCATGTGATGTATGACTTTGTAGTTAGAGAACCTAATTTAACACTTATGGTAAACACTCAAGCGGTTGAAGCCATAATGGACGGTAATAAAATTAAAGCAGCCAAATGCTGGCAGTCGACTACCGAAACGATGTACACCATTCATGCTCCTATATTTATCGATTGCTCTGGTGATGGATTATTAGGAGCTTCGGCTGGTGCCGAATACCGAACAGGTAGAGAAGGTAAAGCCGAGTTTAATGAAAGTTATGCCCCCGACGAACCCGATGGATGGCAAATGGGAGTTACCTTAATCATGGAAGCTAAAGATATGGGGCGCCCCATGGCATACACACCACCATCTTATGCCATAAAATATACCCATGAAGGGGCGCATCCACGTCGTCATTTTAAATGGTATAAAGATGGGATTTGGTGGATAGAAATAGGAAGTGAAGGTGATATTATTGCTGATGCCGAAATAAACAGGCATAAGCTCATGGGGTATTTACATGGAGTTTGGGATTATATTAAAAACTCAGGGAATTTTCCTGATTCTGAAAATTTAGCGCTTAGTTGGGTGGGGTCGTTACCAGCACGAAGAGAATCGCGTCGTTTTATGGGCGATTATATTGTTTCAGAAAGAGACATGACCGAGCATAAACACTTTCATGATGCCGTGGCTTTTGGAGGTTGGTCTTTAGATGAACATAATCCAGGTGGGATTGAAAACATCGCGGAGCCGCCAAGTTATTTTCATTACCATTTTAAGAAGATTTACGAATTTCCGTTTCGAAGCTTATACTCTAAAAATATTGAAAATTTAATGTTTGCTGGTAGAAATGTTAGTCAGACTCACATCGCACTGTCGTCTTCACGAATTATGGCCACCTGCGCTTTAATGGGGCAGGCCGTAGGAACAGCAGCTACTATTTGTAATAAAAATAATGTTTTACCAAGAGAAGTGGCTAAAAACTATATAAACGCACTGCAAGAGCAGCTCTTGCGCGACGATGCGTTTATCCCGAATAGGCCAGCCAACGATGCCAACGATTTGGCTAAAAAAGCCAGCTTAATATTTGCTTCAAGCACCAGGTCTGGTGATGTCAAAAATTTGCTTAACGGAATGTCAAGAGATATAGATGGGAAGATCAATCATTGGCAATCAAAAGGGCTGGACGCGAGTGTTCAATTGGAATGGGAAAACCCAGTTGAAATTTCAGTAGTAGAATTAAAATGCGATACCAATGTAAAGCGCAATATCATGATGCGTAAGGACAGTAGGAATGACGAATTGTACGGAAACCATGTGCCTAAAGAAATGCTAAAATCATTAAGTGTTCAAGTACGTATTCAGGGGCAATGGAAGGATTTAGGACGTGTGGAGACCAATAGAACCCGATTGATAAAATTTAAATTTGAGCCTATAAAAGTTACCGCCGTTAGACTACATTTAAAAGAGACTTACGGTGCTAAAAACATCAAACTTTTTGAGGTACGTTGTTATTCATAAAGCTATTTAATTTGAAAAATATAATACTGCTTGTTTGCGGTTTTGTCGTCTTTTTTAAGTCTGCAGTCAGTTATTTTATAGATTATGAAGAAGTATCTCATCAAATAACTGTAAATCACCCAGGAGAAAAGGCTCCAGTTCAAGCCACTTTAATTCAAATCTTAGGCAAAAATCGTACTACAATAGGTTATAAAATGGATGTCGTTTCGGTGATTTGTTTAGAGCAAGTCTGTAAGGTTATTCCAGTAACCATTTATTGGGATGCTGTGGGCAACTATCAGAAATATGACATTGAAAAAGGTCAAACTTTAGAGAAGTATGAAGCTGATGTTTTTGCTCCTGAAGATTATACAAAATTACATCGCATTTTATCAGATAAGCAATCCCCTTTCAAGGAGGTACTACTTAGCGAAGTGCTTACTGTTGTTGTGCCTGGTCAAGATGATGTTGATGCGGTTTCGGGTGCGACGGCTTTAAAATTGGATGAAAAAGATACGGTGCCTGGAGCAGCATTAACCTGTTATACATTATGGCATTGGGTAAATGGAGGTCTTATTCCAATAATAAAGGATATAACAGGAAAAACGGCTAGTTATAAGCAGCTTCTACAGTTTTTAAATGAAGAAAGTCGCCCTTATTTTGAAGTAGCTTTAAAAGAATTGGCGCGCAGACAACATTATGAAACTTCTCTTGTTAATCTAATTATTAGTAAGTCTTTGATGTATAAAAAGGATAGTAATCCGACACTTGACTTTTTTGAAAATGGCCCTAAGCAGGTATTCCAATCGGCATTGTACGAATTGTTTGTATTGGGTGATAAATCTCAGAGAATTGCTGTGCTACAATCATTTAAAAATACAAGTCATCATTTGAATAGTCTATATTTAGAACGTTTAAGTGAAGCGCTTTCACAAACAGTGTCATTTCAGGAAATATCTATTTTTTTACAGTTGATAGAAGAAAATAATGTAAATTCGGAAGCTGTGAATGAAGCTTTAAAGCCATTTCTAGAAACAGATTTTTTAATAGCTAGGCGTGTGTATTGGTATTTAAATACGCAACTAAATCTAAATAAAGCTTTAAGAGATGAAGTGCAAGCATTCCGTTTAAAATACGCGAATAAATTATGATAAGTTTTCTGTTGTGTGTGGCCTTGTTAGTTACAGGTTACTTGGTGTATGGTTCTTTTTTAGAACGTCAATTTGGTATGGATAAATCGAAACCAACCCCCGCTATTTATAAACAAGATGGGGTTGATTTTGTGCCTCTTAAATTGGGTAAAATATTCTTAATTCAATTTTTGAACATCGCTGGTTTGGGGCCGATTTTTGGTGCAATAGCTGGAGCTTTATGGGGGCCAGTAGCCTTTTTATGGATTGTATTAGGAACTGTTTTTGCAGGTTGTGTGCACGATTATTATTCGGGTATGCTCTCCATAAGGCATGGTGGAATGAGCATTACAGAAATTGTTGGGAAATATTTAGGTGAAGCTGTTAAGCAGTTTATGCGTGTTTTTGCTGTGATTCTATTAATATTAGTTGGTGTGGTGTTTGTTAAAGGGCCAGCCACTATTTTACAAGGGATAACAGGTGTGGATGTGTCTATACTTTCAGCATGTATTTTTCTGTATTATGTTTTGGCTACCATGATTCCTATCGATAAGTTAATTGGGAAAATTTATCCCATTTTTGGATTATCGCTTTTAGTTATGGCGTTGGGTTTGCTTGGTGCTTTACTTTTTCAGAATTATACCATTCCAGAATTATCGGTAGCTAATTTGGTGAATATGCATGACAATCCCATTGATTACCCAATTTTCCCCATGTTGTTTGTAACCATAGCTTGTGGCGCGATATCTGGATTTCATGCTACCCAGTCGCCTTTAATGGCGCGTTGTATTTCAAACGAATCTCATGGAAAAAAGATCTTTATAGGAGCCATGGTAACCGAAGGTATTGTTGCTTTAATTTGGGCGGCTATAGCTATGGCGTTTTTTGGAGGCGTTAAAGAGCTGGGTGTAACTATGGCCCAGGAAGGCCACAACGCAGCTTGGGTGGTTAATACCATTTGTAACACAACGCTAGGGAAAATTGGTGGCGTTTTGGCAGTGTTTGGAGTTATTGCAGCGCCAATAACTTCTGGTGATACCGCCTTTAGAAGTGCTAGGCTTACCATAGCTGATGCTTTTAATATTAACCAATCGAAATTGATAAAACGCTTGTTAGTAACGCTTCCCATATTTTTGATAGCCTTAGCTTTAACTAGGGCAGATTTTAGCGTGATCTGGCGTTACTTTGGGTGGTCTAACCAGGTGTTGGCTACGGTTATTTTGTGGACTATTGCTGTTTATGTGAAACAGCAAGGCAAACGAACTTGGTTTGTTCTTATCCCGGCAGCATTTATGACTGCAGTTGTAGTGACTTATATTTTAGTGGCTCGCGAAGGATTGGACTTAGGATATCAACAATCTTATGTTATTGGTATTTTGGTAGCCCTGCTTTTAAGTCTTTGGTATGTGTTTTATAAGTCGAATGCAGAAGTTAAGGTCCAAGACATAAAGGGTTAGTAGTCTTGTAGCTGGTGCTTTTTGCGAAGTATAATAGGTGTTCTAAGTATTGTTATTTATGAATAGAAAAATGCTACTTTTCATTTTCTTTACGGTGTTATCATACCACAGTTTTGCCCAACCGTTACAAAGGAGGCTTCCGGAAGATCTTTATTTTTTTAATCCTGATGAGGTAGCGGCTAATACCATGCATTTTCCAAGCCATGGGAATACCAAAATGCTTCAAGGTTGTATCGATGGGCTTTCAAATTCGGGAGGCGGGGTTTTAATCATTGAACCAGGCGTTTATGTGCTAGATCAAATTCATTTAAAATCTAATGTACATATTAAAGTGGCTTCCGGGGTGGTTTTTAAATCAACAGCAACAAACGCGTTATTTAGAGCGGGATATGTCAATAATTTTCAAGAAGTAACCAACTGGAGTATACAAAGTTTAGATGGAACGGCATTCACTTTCGACTTTTCAAATTACAAGCCTAACGGTAAAATAAGAGCGTTTCAACTTGGAAATACCAAAAATTTTAAAATATCAGACTTTAAAGTATTAGATAATTATACCAAGTTTAACGCCATCACCACAGAGGCGGTTGGTGGAGAGCCTGCCTCATTTCCAACTTTTGGGATTATTGAAAACATAGTGGTGGAACAAGCGCATTATGGCTATGGTGTGGTTCAAGTTCAGGTGGCTCAAAATATATTGTTTCGAAATTTATCGGGAACAGGCGGTGTCACTCTAAGATTAGAGTCAGGCTACAAGGGTTTAGCAGATCGCTATCTCACCGATAAAACCATTGTGATCGACCATATTTATGGAAGACAGATTTCTTGTAAAAACGGAGCACATGCGGTCATGCTTTCCCCACATACGATTCAGCAAGGGATGGTGGATATTAGAGACGTTAACGGTATAAGTTGTGAGGCTGCAGTAGCTATTGGGTTTGGTTTTTTATCACCTAAAAAAGAGCAGCTTGCTCCGGGATATGAACCCGGAACGTTTTCAGAAGATTCGGTAATAGCTCATGTTTCGGCGACTTATGGAAATGAAGCACAGGTTAGACCCATGCGCTTAAAATTTATTCCTTGTGCTTTGCGAAAACAGATCAGTGTAACTAAAAATCCAGATGAAGAATCCTTTAAAGCGCCTTCTTTAGCAGCTGTATATAATTTAGCCGTAGATCAATATGAGTCTTTTAATAATCCTGTTGGAACTTATAAAATTGTTCTACACGATATTAAGCACACTGGTTTTTCTTCAGAAATAAGAAAAGATGGTATTATTGTTAGTAGTACAGAAAATGATTTTGAAAATTGTTCGGCCATAGAAGTTCCAGTATTTATAAAACCTAAAGAAAGAAATACGACCAATCCCTTACAAAAGCAAATTTAAAAGTGGTTTTAAATAGAAATAAAGGCACTCTAATTTTAGTGTTTTAAGATAATTTTGAATGTATTCTAGGTAATTCATGGTAAATCGAATTCAGAAGGTTTAGTTAATTTTGAAACCAAACTATTGTCAAACTCATTAGGATGATATGATTAATCGAAAAAAAACAAGTTTATTAACGATTTTGCTTTTAGCTATACTATCTGTTTCATGTAACGGAACAAAAGGGCAATCTGTAAAAAAGCAAACGCAAGAATCCTTAAAAAAGGTAAGTCAGAAACCAAATATTATTTTGGTTATAACCGACGATATGGGCTATGCCGATGTTGGCTTTAATGGTTCTAAAGATTTATTAACGCCAGAAATTGACCAATTAGCACATTCGGGAACAACCTTTTCTTCAGCCTATGTGGCGCATCCGTTTTGTGGACCAAGTCGAGCGGGATTGTTAACTGGAAGATATCCGCATAAATTTGGGTCACAGTTCAATCTTCCTGCTAACAGTCATGAGCACCTAAAAACAGGAATTCCTAAAAGTGAAACCTTTTTAAGTAAAGAGCTTCAAAATTCTGGTTACTACACGGGCGCTATAGGAAAATGGCACCTAGGGGCGGTGAAGGGATATGAACCTCAAGATCGAGGTTTCGATTACTTTTATGGCTTTTTAGGAGGCGGACATAATTACTTTCCAGAACAATATCAAGCGGCTTATAAACGTCAAAAAGAATCGGGGAGCACTCATGTTTTTGATTATTTATTGCCTTTACAACGTCAGCGCGAAGAGGTTAAGGAAACCAAATATTTAACTGATGAGCTGTCTGATGATGCTGTTCGATTTGTGAAAGAAGCTTCAAAGAAAGAGGAGCCTTTTTTCCTTTACCTGGCTTACAATGCCCCACACACACCGTTAGAAGCAAAAGAGGAAGATATGGCGATGTTTCCTAAAATTAAAGATAAAAACCGCCGCACATATGCTGGTATGGTATATGCCGTAGATAGAGGTGTGGGGCAATTAGTAAAAGCCTTAAAAGAAACAAATGAATACGAAAATACTTTAATAGTATTTTTAAGTGATAATGGCGGGCGCCCAGACAAAGGAGCCAATAATGCACCCTTAAAAGGTAGAAAAGGCGATACCTTTGAAGGCGGATTTCGAGTGCCTATGTTTTTCCATTGGCCAAATTATGTGCCTGCTGGTAAAAGCTACGATTACCCAGTATCGGCCTTAGATTTTTATCCTACTTTCTCTGCTTTGGCGCAAGCTAATATAGCAACAGATAAACAATTGGACGGGAAGAATATTTGGGACGATGTAGTTTCAGGAACCAATTCACGTCAAGGTGATATGATTTTTGCCATGCGCCACCGTTCTGGGTTTTCTGATGTAGGTGTGCGTCAAAACCAATGGAAAGCGACTAAAGCCTATAGAGGGCCATGGAAATTGTATAATATCGATAAGGATATGGGCGAGAATAACGATTTAAGTCAGCAGTACCCAGAACAATTACAAAACATGGTCAACGAAGCCGAAAAATGGAGCGACACCCATACCGAACCTTTGTGGTTTGACCCAGAAGCGTTAGAGCAAGTTTGGAGCGATAAGCATATGGCGCAGTTCCCAAATACCTTTACTATTAAAGAGTAAATCCTCAATCATTTTTTTTATATTTATTTAAGAGCAGCTGCAAGTATAACTTGAAGCTGTTTTTTTGTTGATAATGGGTAAAATATAATAATGATGAGGTAAAAGAGTCAAAGTAAGTCATTTTGGATTCGGTTAGTTTTGACATCACTAAACTAAACCTGATCTATTTATGATAAATTTTACTCTTAGAAAAAATCTTTGTTTTCTAGTTTTTGCACTTTGCCTCAATAGCATATGGGCACAAACTACAAAAGGAAGTCGGCCCAATATTATAGTTATTCTAGCCGACGATTTGGGTTATGCCGATGTTGGCTTTAACCGCGATTCAAATTTTCCTGCAGATTTAGGAGTCATTCCAACACCACATATCGACGCCCTAGCCGATCAAGGGTTGGTGCTTACAAACGCACACGTAGCTCATCCTTTTTGTGGGCCAAGTCGAGCAGCTATTATGTCGGGCGTTATGCCGCATCGTTTGGGTGCACAATATAACCTGCCTAACGATACTACAACGCCTTTAGGGTTGCCTACCAGTGAAACTTTTTTTCCTGAATTATTACAAGATACAGGATATACAACAGCAGCTTTTGGTAAATGGCATTTAGGTTTTGTTGAAGGCGCACACCAGCCCTTGGATAGAGGTTTCGATTACTTTTTCGGCATGCTAGGCGGAGGAAAAGGATATTTTGAAGAAGGTTACGAAGATTCTTATTACACAAGAGTTGGTAATGGTGTTGCTGTTACCAATGAATACCAAGATCCTTTATGGCGCAATAGAGATTACATTGATAGAAATGAATTTAGTAATGCTCCAGACGAAGATTATTTGACCGATATTCTCACCGATGATGCTATAAAATATATTAGTACAAATGCAGGTGGCCAAGATCCCTTTTTTATGTACTTAGCTTATAATGCACCGCATACACCTTTAGAAGCGCCTTCTGATGAAATAGCTGCTTTTAAAGCTAATAATCCGAATTTTGAAGATTTAATTCGAAATAGCGATTACATGACAACGGCTAATCAAGTCACCAAACATCCTGAAGCAGATAGACCAGCTGTTATCGAAGAGTTTGTGCAAGACCGCGTCGTGTATGCTACTATGGTTACTAATATGGATGACAATATCGGACGCTTAATTGCCGAGCTTAAAAAAGATATGTCGGTGTATAATAATACTGTAATCATCTTTTTAAGTGATAATGGCGGTTATACCTATAGTAAAGGCGCTGTTAACTATCCGCTTGCGGCATTAAAAGGCAGTGTGAATGAAGGCGGGCATAAAGTGCCCATGTTTGTGCATTGGCCAAATCAAATTAGTGCTCATGCCACTTATGAACACCAAATTAGTTCCTTGGATCTTTATCCAACTTTAGTGAATTTAGCAGGAGGTGCCGTGCCAAGTGCAAAAACTCTTGATGGTGTAGATTTTATGGATAAGCTTATAGCTGGTGAAGACTCTAGACCTGATGAGCCATTAATAGTAATGAGACCTCAAAATGGTTTTCATAATGGAGGTATTGTTTACGATAAATGGAAAATTGTTAAAACCGGAGGGAATGGTTCGTGGCGTTTATACGATATTATTAATGATCCAGGAGAAACTAACAATCTTAGAGATTCGGAGCCTAATGCCGAACAGATTATTCAGGATATGCTAGATAAGTCGGTGGCTATTGTTGCAGATTTTAAAGCTGTTAAACCAGCTTGGTATGATAATGATGGCAATGGTAGTGGACATACACACAGTTTTTTATGGGACGATGGTACTTTGCCTGCCTACGACAAGCTGTTTGAGAGCTCGGATTTAACCTTGGGGGTAAAAGAGATTTTAGAATCGCAGTTAAGTATTTTTCCTAATCCAACATCCGATTTTTTCAACCTGAATTTTAATAAGCCGATTAATAATTTGGAGATTGAGGTATTATCCATGTCTGGAAAAATAGTTAAAAAGGTTAAAGGGACCCAAACCAATTCGCCTAGAGTTAATGTTTCTAATTTAGAAGCAGGTATGTATTTAATACGCGTTAAAGCCGATGGCGAAACAGCTATTGAAAAGCTCATGAAACTATAACCAACTAAACCATTTTATTATGAAAAAAAATATAATAACTAAGTCTTGTCTGCTTCTTTTTATTTTTACTGTATGGACTTGCCAGGTGGAAGCCCAGTCTTTTACTTTTGAAACCGATAACGATACTGAAGGTTTTACAGGGAGATCAGGAGGTGCTGTCGTATCACAAAAAGTTGTTGAATCTAGAGGTGTTATTGAATGGGAACACATGAATAATGGGCAACCTTCCTTAGAAAGTACACTGACCATCGATGCTCAAACCAATAAATTCATCACCATAGTTTTTCAAAATAATTCTAATGCTACACAAATTAGGTTGAAAAATGACACTGGTGCGCCTTGGGTAGGTAGTGTAAATAACATCATGGCCAATTCTACCGATTGGCAAACCTTAACTCTGGATGCTAGTACTCTAGATTCCTTTGATACCGATGGGGCAAGTTATACCTTGGTATATCAATTTAGAGAAGGGAATACTGCTTTAAATGGTGCAATCTATATCGATGAGATTACATTTCATGAAAACCCTTCTCTAAGTTTAAACAATCAAGTAAAGGATGCAAATACTATTTCGCTTTATCCAAATCCTGCTGAAAATATTTTAAATATTAAATCAACTGGCGCAGAATCTATTTCAAAAGTAGATATATACAATCTTATAGGGCAACAAGTCTATAGTGTTAAAGGAGGTGCTGCATTTAGTGTTTCTCAATTAAATAAAGGTATTTATATGGCTAAGGTATATACCGATAATAAACAGGTGGTTGTAAAGCGTTTTGTAAAAAAATAAGTTTGCATTATTAAACTTGTGGGAAGCATTTTATTTTAAAATGTATAAGCGGAGAAAAGGTTCGACTTTTATAGTTGAACCTTTTTTATGAAATTTAAGTTCGGTTTTTATAGGGATAGTCCCATGGTTATCATGAATTCTAATCATTGATTTAACATTCTTAAAATTCATCGAAAACGCTTTCGTTAATTTTAATTAAATTCTATGGTTTTTTTTAACTCAACCCATTAAAGGTTATATATTTGCAAAAAAATCAATTAAAGTACCCTATTATAAGGAAATAAGAATCCATGTTTAATACTTGGTTTTTAGGGCATATTAAGGTGTTAGGTTGAATTTTATGGGATTGGATTTAGTGTTAGTATGCGTTTATTTCTAATGAAAATCTTTAAGCTAAGATTATAATACACAAACTATAATTAAAAAATGAACAAACAAAATGATCAGCAAGCAGCAGATAATATTAGAGCATTAGCTGTTGCTATGGTAGAAAAAGCGAAATCAGGTCACCCAGGTGGCCCTATGGGTGGTGCAGATTTTATGCACATTTTATACTCAGAATTTTTTAATTATGACCCTACAGATATGGAGTGGCCTTTTAGAGACCGTTTCTTTATGGATGCTGGTCACTTGTCTACTTTAATGTATGCACAGTATTACCTTTTAGGAAACTATGCTAAAGATGATGTTGCTAATTTCAGACAATGGGGTTCTATCACACCTGGTCACCCAGAAGTTGATGTAAAACGTGGTATTGAAAACACCTCTGGACCATTAGGGCAAGGACACACGATGGGTGTGGGAGCTGCTATTGGTGCGAAGTTTTTACAAGCTAAATTTGGCGATTGGATGAACCATAAAGTTTATGGATTTATTTCTGATGGTGGTATTCAAGAAGAAGTTTCTCAAGGAGCAGGACGTATTGCTGGACACTTAGGGTTAAGTAACTTTATCATGTTTTTCGATTCTAACGATATCCAGTTGTCAACATCTACCGATGAGGTAACTACCGAAGATACGGCTATGAAATACGAGTCTTGGGGATGGAAAGTTGTTACTATCGATGGGCATAACCACGACGAAATTAGAAAAGCTTTAAAAGATGCTAATGCTGAAACTGAAAAACCAACCTTAATTATTGGTAAAACCATTATGGGTAAAGGTTGTGTAACTGCCGATGGTAGCATGTTTGAAGGTTATTGCGAATTACACGGTCAGCCCATTGGAGCTACTGGTGCCGATTACGAAAAAACATTAGAGAATTTAGGTGCAGATGTGAATAATCCATTTGAGATTTATCCTGAAGTAGCCGATTTCTATAAAAATATCATAGCTGAAAAAACAGCTCAAGCTGCTGAAAAGAAAGCCGAAATTAATACGTGGAGAGAAGCTAATCCTGCATTAGCAGAAAAATTAGACTTCTTCTTCTCTGGAGAATTACCAGAATTAGATTTTAATATTCCTCAAAAAGAAGGTTTAGCCACTAGAGCAGCGTCTTCTGCTGTTTTAGGATACCTTGCGGAAAACGTAGAAAACATGATTGTGTCTTCTGCCGATTTATCAAATTCAGATAAAACCGATGGTTTCTTAAAGAAAACTCACGCGATGAAAAAAGGTGATTTTTCAGGAGCCTTTTTACAAGCTGGTGTTGCCGAGTTAACTATGGCTTGTATAGCAAACGGATTAGCTTTACACGGTGGTATCATTCCAGTTGTTGCAACGTTCTTCGTGTTTTCAGATTATATGAAACCAGCCATTCGTTTAAGTGGTATTCAAGAATTGGGTGTTAAATATGTATGGACACACGATGCCTTTAGAGTAGGAGAGGATGGTCCAACACACCAACCAATCGAGCAAGAAGCGCAAATTCGTTTACTTGAAAAATTAAAAAATCATAGCGGAAACCCAAGTTTCTTAGCCTTACGTCCTGCCGATTCAGCAGAAACAAACGTGGCTTGGAAAATGGCGCTAGAAAATAAAAACACGCCTACAGGTTTAATCCTTTCTAGACAAGGTATTAAAGATGTTGCTCCTCAAGGAGAATCAAGATATCAAGAGGCTTTAGCTGCCGAAAAAGGTGGATATTTAGTGAAAGAAGTTGAAAACCCAGATGTGGTGCTTATCGCAAACGGATCTGAAGTTTCTACTTTATTAGCTGCTGCTGAAATTTTAGAAGCTGAAAAAGGCTTAAAAGTAAATATCGCTTCTGTAATTTCTGAAGGCGTTTTCAGATTACAATCTAAAGCATACCAAAACAGCGTGATCCCACAGGACAAACCATTATTTGGTTTAACAGCTGGTTTACCGGTGAACTTAGAAGGTCTTGTTGGTGCTAACGGAAAAGTGTTTGGAGTCGATCATTTCGGTTACTCTGCTCCTGCAGGTGTATTGGATGAGAAATTCGGATTTACAGGTGAAAATGTAAGCAACGAAGTATTAGAATATTTAAAAACAGCATACAAAACTGCATAATTATGAAATTTTTTATTGATACAGCAAACCTTGATGATATCGCTGAAGCACAGGCTTTAGGTGTTTTAGATGGGGTAACAACAAACCCGTCTTTAATGGCGAAAGAAGGTATTACAGGTGCTGAAAATATTTTAGCACACTATACAAAAATCTGTGATATTGTTGATGGTGATGTAAGTGCCGAGGTTATTTCAACCGATTTTGAAGGTATGGTAAAAGAAGGTGAAGCCCTTGCTGCTTTACACCCACAAATCGTGGTAAAACTTCCTTTAATTGCCGATGGTATTAAAGCTTGTAAATATTTTTCAGATAAAGGCATTAGAACGAACGTCACTTTAGTATTCTCTGCTGGTCAAGCTTTATTGGCTGCAAAAGCAGGTGCTACTTATGTGTCGCCTTTCATTGGAAGATTAGATGATATTTCTACAGATGGTTTAAACCTTATTGCAGAAATCAGACAGATTTACGATAACTACGGTTTCGAAACTCAAATTTTAGCAGCTTCAGTACGTCACACCATGCACCTTATTGATTGTGCAAAATTAGGATCTGATGTGATGACAGGACCATTATCGTCTATTAAAGGCTTATTAAAACATCCTTTAACCGATATCGGTTTAGCGAAATTCCTAGAAGATTACAAAAAAGGGAACTAATTCCTTAAACGTATAAATTTTTAAAAGCTTCTCTGTTCAGGATATGTTCTTGAATTAGAGAAGCTTTTTTGTTTCCTCGTTTATTTGTGTAATGTTTTTGCATAGCCATCGTCTTATAATAGATACCTAATAGTGTTGGGAACTTTTTAAAAGCGGTTCAGGCTTAAAAAGAAAAGATACGTTTAAGTATAAATAGGAATACTGTTCCATTTGATGTTGTGTAACAAATATGGCTAAACAATGCATAACATATTTTGTAAATTTGGTAGCTAAGAAGCAGTAAATTATGGACATTAATCACAATATAGATTCACCTTTGGAACTTAAAATTAGTTTCAAAAAACTTTTAGAACAGTATGAAGATTTGTCTAAAAGCGATAACCAGCTTACAGCCGAAAAGGCCAAGAGCATTTTAAATGTAGCTCAAAAATATCCCGAACTTCGTGATGGTTTTAGTGATGTCAATCTTCTGGAATCTCGTAAAGACGCTATACAAGTTTTACTTCAAGATACTTTTAATCCCTTACTCACAAAAAACGAAATAAAATCGGGAACAGTGCCATTTCACGATCTGGTTTTTAATCCTTCAGAACGGTTTCAAAACATTATTAAAGCTGCTGGTGAAGATTTTGAGCTTCAAATTGAGGAGGCCCCTAAAGATGACATGTATGTTATTGCTTGTACCATCATTTTGAGCTACTGTTATGGCTATCAAGTGGGGTATAAAATACCTTTTTATTACAAAATACCCGATGCTAATGGTGTTATGCGTCATTATAAAATTTTATATAATGCCGATTTCTGTGAAATTCTACCTAAGGCATCAGCTCCAAAAATAACCGAGGCCGATTATCACGAACTCCTAGATAACTTTGAGAATATTGCCCTCTGGAAAGAAAAATTTCCGCCTAATTCTTATATTTTTAAAGGCTTTGTGATTTCTAATATTTTCGACGTCACCGAAGATCAATCTATATCCAATATAAAATCTCGTCTGCTTTCTGAAGATAAGCATAAAGATACAGAAGCAATAAACCATTTTTTTGGCACATTCAAGTCCTTGTTGGGTGTCGATGATATTAAAGTTGGTGTGTCGCTGTACGATAATGAAGAAGGGATGTTTTATCGCTTTTATGGAGAAGAAATTAGCAGTTATATTTTAGGACAAACACAAAGTGAAAAATGCTGTGAAGCTTTGTGTGAATGGTCTTATAACCGATTAGTGAATGAACATAAATACTTGTCTGTATCCAATGTAGACGCCATGGTGGAAACGGCTGGTCATTGTTCTCCCGAAATTCAAAGTTTACATGCTCAAGGTGTTAAAAGCGCCATTTTGGTACCCATTGCAAACGATGATGAGTTGCTAGGTATTCTAGAAATAGTGTCTTCAAAACCCTATGTGCTTAATAGTATTAATGCTAATAAATTGGCGGTAGTAACACCGCATATTTTAGCGTCGGTAGAACGCTCTAAAAGAGAGGAGGAGAATTTAATTGAAGCCATTATTCAAAAAGAATGCACCTCCATTCACCCTAGTGTGAAATGGCGTTTTGAGCAAGAAGCTAAAAATTATATTAAAGCTGAGGCCTCTGGTTTAGAGCCTGTTTTTAAAAGAATTGCCTTCGAAAATGTCTACCCGCTATATGGTCAAATCGATATAAAAGGTTCTTCCGAAGCAAGAAATGAAGCTACCAAACTAGATTTAACCTTGCAATTACAAGCTTCAAAAGCAATTTTTAAGCAGGCCAATGCCTTAAATAGTCTGCCTATTTACGAGCAGTTTATGTATCAGATTGATGCCTTTTTATCCGATTTAAAAAATCATTTTCAAGTGGATAGTGAACAGCAAATAGCCGATTTTTTTAAACAAGATATCGAGCCTGTTTTTGCCTATGTAAAAAAGGACAATGTACTTAAACCTCAAATTGATGCTTATTTCGAGAGTATTGATGATCGAACAAGGTCGTTGTATCGACACCGCAAAAACTATGATGAAACCATAGCGCATATCAATCGGGAAATGGCTTTGCATTTAGATGAAAAGCAAATAGAAGCCCAAGCTATGTACCCTCATTTTTTCGAGCGTTATAAAACCGATGGTGTGGAGCATAACATGTATATTGGCGAGTCGATTACGAAAGCAGACAGCTTCAATCCAATTTATCTATACAATTTACGATTGTGGCAATTGCAAGTCATGTGCGAAATGGAAAATGCTTACTACGATATGAAAAATGATTTTCCAGTTCAGCTCGATGTGGCTTCTTTAATTTTAGTGTTTAATCAACCTTTGTCCATCAGTTTTAAAATGGACGAAAAACAATTTGATGTCGATGGTACTTACAATGCACGATACGAAATTGTGAAAAAACGCGTCGATAAAGCTTTTATAAAAGGTACAAACGAGCGCTTAACACAAAAAGGGAAAATTAGCATTGTGTATTCGCAAAAACAAGATGAAGTAGAATATCTGCGTTATATTAAGTTCTTGCAGTCCAAAAATTATTTAGATAGTAACGTTGAAATTGTAGATCTTGAAGATTTACAAGCTGTAACCGGACTTAAAGCTATTCGTGTTGCCGTGCTTTACCATAAAGGCGAAGATTTGAAATCGGTTTATACTTATGAGGATTTAATGAAAACCATCAAGCTTTAAGCGTTGGCACCATGAAGGGCAAAGGCAAAAGTTAGGACACTTATAATAATGCCAATCATAAATACAGCATAGGTTAAACGTAGTATTTTGTATTTTTTATCTAAAACCAAACCAAGAAAATAAAGGTCTTTTTTCATGGATGAATACAGGTATTCGCGGTCTTGCATCATTTCGCCCATAGCCCATTCAAAATCTTTCAAACTCATTTTATGGAAATTTCCGAAGAATAAAAGGTTGACTTTTTTGTTCTTAACGTCTTCTTTTGTGAATTTTCCACTGGTTACATTAGGCCGTGTTGCCATAATAGATAGGATAATGGAAATAACCGTGAATATCACAAAAATGGCTGTTGGCCAAATGAGGTAGTCGTTGGATGGTTTGTCTAATTTTGAAACCAGATTGGAAATCACTAACGACACAATAATCGCATTTACCGATAATAAAATGTTGGCTTTGGTATCGGCAATATTACTAAGTTCAATATGGTTTTTTAAAGTCACTCTAAACATGGTCTCGATACCGCGTTCAGGTAAATCTACTCGGTGTTTTTTTAGGTTTAAGGTTTCTGTTTTATGTTTTAATTTTCTGTTTTCAGAACTTATTTTTTTTTGGGCCTTGAGGAGTTCCGAAATGTTTTTGCCTTTTCGTTTCTGCCAAAGCGCATTGGCTTCCGAGGTATAAAAACGATGCTGAATGGCTAAAAATTGAATATTTTCCTCTAGCCATGCTGATTCCGAAAGTTTTTTGTTACACGTAAGTTCCCATTCTTTTTTGAGTAATTCTGAAACTTCAAAGTAGGTTTTGCTGCCTATATGAGAGCAATCGGCATCTCTAATTATTTTTTCTGATATGGTTTTAGGTTCGTAACCTGCTCTTGTAGCGAGAATGAGTTGGAAAACAGTTTCCTGGTCGGCATCCTTTAAAGCGTGGTGCTTAAAAAAAGATTTGGCTATAAGCACACTTTCTTCTTCGTGCTTCTTAATATTTTTAGTGTATCCGGTATCGTGAAACCAAGCGGCCAATACCAGTAAATTTTTTTCATGTTCAGATAAACCACATTGCTCCGCTAAAAGGTTTGCTTTTTCAACGACCCGTTGGGTATGTGTTAAATTATGATACAGAAATTTACAATCTAATTTTTCATTCAATAAAGTTGATGCAAACTGTTCTGCTTCAGCAATAAGTTTTTCCATAAATGTTCTTATTATTTAGTAAAAATACTAAACTTTACAACAATAATTTTTGTGATTATCGAATCCCGTAATTTTAGGGTATAATCGTCGCATGATTAATGTAGCAAGGCCATGAAAGCGTAAGTTTTTACTCGGTGTTTCGACTATCTTAAAGTTGGAAACAACTAGAAAATTAAAATTAAATCAAAGAAAGAATTACCATATGTTAACTTGGAAAGATGTGATTAGTTACGCCGTGAACGGAAACCCAACTCCCGATAAACGCGTAGAGAAAAGTGAGGATGCATGGAAGGAAGAATTAACTCCAGAGCAATTCAGAATTACCAGAATGAAAGGTACAGAGCATGCCCACAGTGGAGATTTATGCACCACATATGAAGAGGGTAAATATAACTGCGTGTGTTGCGATGCCTCCTTGTTCGATTCTACTATAAAATTTAGTTCAGGAACCGGTTGGCCAAGTTTTACACAGCCTATAAAGGAAAATGCCATTAAATACGAAAAAGACACCACTTATGGTATGGTACGCGTGGAGGTGATGTGTAATTCTTGCGATGCACACTTAGGACATGTTTTTCCTGATGGGCCAGAACCTAGCGGATTGCGGTATTGCATCAATTCGGCATCTATGGTTTTAGAAAAAGAGAAAGCTCATGAGTAATTTGCAAATTGCCACCGTTGGTGGCGGCTGTTTTTGGTGTACCGAAGCCGTTTTTCAGGAAGTAAAAGGGGTAGAAAAAGTGGTGTCGGGATATTCTGGAGGAACCGTGCCAGGGCATCCTACCTATCGTGAAATTTGCTCCGGATTAACAGGGCATGCCGAAGTGATTCAAATTACTTTTGATGCTGATGTGATTTCATATCAAGACCTTTTAATCATTTTTATGACCACGCATGATCCTACCACTTTAAATCAACAAGGTGCCGATCGCGGAACACAATACCGATCGGTGATTTATTTTCACGATGATAAACAAGAGCAAATCGCAAAAAATGTGATCGATGAAATAAGTAGCTATTATGAAAAGCCTATTGTGACTGAAATTTCACCTCTAGATGTTTTTTATGAAGCTGAAGCTGAACATCAAAATTATTACCGTACCCACCCAACACAAGGTTATTGTAGTTTTGTAATCACACCAAAACTGATGAAACTCCGACAATTACATTCGGATAAATTAAAAGCATGAAACTGAATATAAACGATAAATTCACCAAAGAATTACCTGCCGATCCTGTTCTGGAAAACAGAAGAAGACAGGTGGAAAAATCCTGTTTTTCCTATGTAACGCCTAAAAAAACAGCGCAGCCAGAAATGCTTCATGTGTCTCCCGAAATGCTTGCCAACCTTGGGCTTTCAGAAGAAGATAGTAAATCAGAAGCTTTTTTAAAGGTGTTTACTGGAAATGAAGTTTTACCAAATACAACGCCTTATGCCATGTGTTATGGTGGCTATCAGTTCGGGAATTGGGCTGGGCAATTGGGCGATGGTCGTGCTATAAATTTATGCGAAGTCACGCATAACAATAAAAACAGGGCACTTCAATTAAAGGGATCGGGCGAAACACCTTATTCAAGAACCGCCGATGGTTTGGCCGTTTTACGTTCGTCCATTCGGGAGTATTTATGTAGCGAAGCCATGTTTCATTTGGGAGTGCCAACAACACGCGCTTTGTCGTTGGCCTTATCTGGCGACCAAGTATTACGTGATGTTTTGTATAACGGCAATCCCGAATATGAAAAAGGCGCTATTGTTTGTCGCGCCGCCGAATCTTTTTTACGCTTTGGAAACTATCAAATATTCGCCGCAAGACAAGATCATAAAACGCTTAAAACTTTAGTCGATTACACCATAAAATATCATTTTTCGCATTTAGGAAATCCGTCGAAAGACACCTATTTGGCATTTTTTAATGAAGTGACTCAGCGTACGCTTGACATGATAATTCACTGGCAACGGGTTGGTTTTGTACATGGTGTAATGAATACCGATAACATGTCTATTCTCGGGTTAACTATAGATTACGGGCCTTACGGTTGGTTAGAGGGATTCGATTTTGGATGGACCCCTAATACCACCGATAGACAGCATAAACGCTACCGTTTTGGTAATCAGCCTAACATGGGACTTTGGAATTTGTTGCAACTTGCGAATGCGCTTTATCCGTTAATTGAAGATGTTCCAACTCTAGAAGCGATATTAAACACCTATCAAACCCATTTTGAAGCCGAATCCTTAAAGATGATGCGCTCAAAATTAGGATTGTTAGAAGAAGTTGATTCCGATCTTGCGCTAATTCAAGATTTAGAAGATGTGCTGCACCTCACGGAAACCGATATGACGATTTTCTTCCGATTGTTAGCCAATTTTAATGCTGAAAAAGCTGATGAAGGTTTCAACGTGATTTCAGAAGCTTTTTATACGCCCGATACCATTTCCGAAGCCATTAAAAACCGTTGGGAACAGTGGTTTGAAAATTATGCCGAACGTTTAAAATTGGAGACGATTTCTTCTTCCGAAAGGAAAGAAAACATGAATGGCGTGAATCCGAAATACGTGTTAAGAAACTATATGGCACAATTAGCTATTGATGATGCCGATAAAGGCGATTATAAATTAATTGACGAATTATTTCAGCTCTTAAAACAGCCTTATGCCGAGCAACCCGAATACGAAAAATGGTTTGCTAAACGGCCAGAATGGGCACGCATTAAAGTAGGCTGTTCCATGTTGTCTTGTAGTTCGTAGAATATAATTAATTAAATACGTGCGTCACCCTATACTTGTTTCAGGGGAGCATCATCATCAGGGATTATCATTATGTGATGCTGAAACAAGTTCAGCATGACGTATTTTAGCGAAATAGATAATTTGTTAAAATAAAAATAAAAGTCATCAAAACATCACTTACAGAAATAGGATTAGGCTTAGCGGCATTAGGTAGGCCCGAATACATTAATATTCGTGCCGAACACGATATCGATAAATCTGAAGCAGCCTTTAAAAGTACAACATTTTCGGTGTTACATGAAGCTTACAGGTTAGGAGTGCGTTATTTTGATACCGCGCCGTCTTATGGAAAAGGGGAGGCCTTTTTACAAGAATGGAATACCTTAACCAATCATGAAGATGTTATTCTAGGCACCAAATGGGGCTATACCTATGTGGCCAATTGGCAATTAGGGTATCCTGGTAAACATGAAATAAAGGAGCATTCCTTAGGTAAATTATTAGAGCAGTGGGAAGTTTCAAAAGCCATGCTGCCCAGACTAAAATATTATCAGGTGCATTCGGCAACTTTTGATAGCGGTATTCTAGAAAACCATGGCGTATTAGAAACCCTAGCTCAAATTAAAAAGGAAACCGGATTATACATTGGTATCACAACCAGTGGTGAAAATCAAAAAGAGGTCATTTCCGAAGCATTAAAAATTGAAAGTCATGGCAATGCTTTATTTGATAGTTTTCAAGTGTCTTATAATGTTTTCGAGCAATCGACTTTCGAAATATTACGCAGGGTTCTTGAAAGTGGAAAAACGGTTATTATTAAAGAGGCCTTGGCTAACGGACGCGTTTTTGAAAGTGAAAATTTCCCGACATATAAAGCGGCTTATTCCCTTTTAAAGGGTTTAGCGGTGAAATACCAGGTGGGAGTCGATGCCATTGCTTTGCGTTTTGTTATGGATTGTTTACAGCCCGATTACGTGCTTAGTGGCGCGTCGAATGTAACTCAATTGAAAGAAAATTTAAAAGCTAATACTTTTAAATTGGATATAAACGATGTAAAAGCTCTTAAAACCTTAAATGTTGCGTCCAGTTTTTATTGGAAAGAGCGCAGTGATTTGGATTGGAATTAAAAGTTAGCCCGTTTAGTTTTATTGTTTCAATAAAAAAATGTAGTATATAATAGTGTTTATGAAGGTTTTGAAACTTTTTTTTGTCGTTGTCACGCTCTTTTTTGCTAGTGCCTGTGCCACTTATAAACCTCAGTATAAAACGAAAGCAATAGTTTCTAAGTTTCCCGATAAAACCATTGTGCATTCCTTTTACTTAATTGGAGATGCCGGTAATTCGCCAATAGGAACCGCTACCGAAACTCTTAAAGCTTTTAAAAAGGACTTAGCGCAGGCCTCAAAAAATAGTACAGCTATTTTTTTGGGCGATAATATTTATCCTAAAGGCATGCCCAATAAAAAGGATAAAGGGCGCGCTTTCGCGGAACATCAGCTGGATATGCAAATCGATGCTGTAACAAACTTTAAAGGCCAAACTTTGTTTATACCTGGAAATCATGATTGGTATAACGACGGATTAAAAGGTCTAAAACGTCAGGAGAAATATATTGAAGATCGACTGGGGAAAAACACCTTTCTCCCAGAGAAAGGATGCCCCATTGAACGTGTGAAAATTTCGGATCATACGGTTCTAATTGTTATAGATTCCGAATGGTATTTAACCAATTGGGATAAGCACCCAACAATAAACGATGCTTGCGATATAAAAACCAGAGATAAATTTTTTGATGAATTTGAAAGCGAAATTAAAAAGGCACGAGGAAAAACCACTATTGTAGCCATTCATCATCCCATGTTTACCAATGGCTCTCATGGCGGCCAATATGGTTTTAAAAGTCATATGACGCCCGTTCCTGTTTTGGGAACTTTAAAAAATGTGATTCGTAAAACGGGTGGTGTGGTTAGCGTCGATGATCAAAATAAATGCTATTTGGAGCTTAAAAAACGTTTAGTAACACTGTCTCAAGAAAACGAAAAAGCCATTTTTGTTTCGGGGCATGATCATAACTTGCAGTATCTTATTCAAGATAATCTGCCGCAAATTATTAGTGGCGCAGGATCAAAAACGAATCCGACACGACTGGTGGGTGGCGGACAATTTTCATACGGAGCTCCGGGTTACGCCCGACTAGATGTTTTTAATGATGGCGCTTCCTATGTGCGTTTTTATTCTAATAATCGAGTGGTTTTTCAATCGGAAGTCTTGCCAAAAGACCTTGAAAATAACTTTAATGATTTAGTAGAAAACTTTCCGAAGGAAAAAAAAGCGTCCATTTATAGCCGTTCCGAAACCGAAAAAAGTAGTTTCCATAAATGGCTTTTTGGAGTTCGCTATCGCGAAGATTTTAGTACGCCTGTTTTAGCACCTACCGTAAATTTAGACACGCTTTTTGGGGGGTTAACTCCTGTAAGAAAGGGAGGAGGGCATCAATCAAAATCACTGCGATTAGTAGATAAAAATGGTCGGGAGTACGTGATGCGGGCGCTTCGAAAAAATGCCGAGCAATACATGCAAGCCGTTGCTTTTAAAGAACAGTATATTGAAGGCCAATTTGCTGAAACTTATACCGAAGGCTTAATGCTGGATGTTTTTACAGGATCGCACCCCTACGCGCCCTTTGTTGTTGGCGATCTGGCTGATGCTATTCATGTTTATCATACCAATCCAGTACTTTATTACGTGCCTAAACAAAAAGCTATTGGGGCTTATAATGATGAGTTTGGCGATGCACTATATATGATTGAAGAACGCACCGATTCTGGTCATGGCAATCAAGCAAGTTTTGGCTTTTCAAATACCATGGTGAGTACCGACGATTTGTTGAAAAACCTAACCGCCGATGAAAAGTATATTGTCGATGAAGCAGCTTACATTAAAGCCCGTTTATTTGATATGCTTATTGGCGATTGGGATCGGCATGAAGATCAATGGCGCTGGGCAGCATTTAAAGAAGCAGGTAAGGTGGTTTACCGACCTGTGCCTCGAGATCGCGATCAGGCTTTTTCTGTTATGGCCGATGGTTTTTTACTCAACTTGCTAACCGTTTTAGAGCCTTCGGTTCGCGGTATGAAAAGCTATTCGGAAACCCTGAAAAAACCAAAATGGTTTAACGCAGCGCCTTACGCTTTAGATATGGCGCTAATTAATCAATCCGATAAAAAGGTATGGGATGTCCAGGTTCAGTTTATTCAAAAGCATATTACCGATGCTGTAATAGATGCTGCTTTCTCACATGTTCCACCAGAAGTGAATCAACAAAGTATTGCTGATATCAAACGGAAATTGAAAGGACGTCGTGAGCATCTTCAGCAAATTTCTGATGCTTATTTCAACCATATAAGGAAATTCGCTGTCGTTAAAGGAACACATAAGGATGATTGGTTTGAAATTATTCGTTTACCAAAAGGGGAAACGAAAGTGACGGTATATAGAATTAAAAATGGTGAAAAAGCCGATGTTGTGCATCAACATACATACCACAGGAAAGCAACTAAAGAAATTTGGGTTTTTGGACTGGATGACAACGATCATTTTGAGGTTACAGGAGATGGAAAACAAGCTATAAAACTGCGTTTAATTGGCGGTCAAAATAATGATGTTTATGCTGTTTCCAATGCTAGAAAACTTAAAATTTACGATCAGAAAAGTAAAAACAATCAGTTTTTAACCCGTAAAGGCAAGAAGACACTTGCCGACGATTATGAGGTTAATTTATACGATTATAAGAAACTGAAAAATAATACCAATCAACTGTTACCAGCTTTGGGGCTTAATCCCGATGATGGCTTTAGGCTTGGTTTTAAAAATACGTGGACTAACTACGGGTTTGAGCGTAATCCCTTCACGTCAAAACACCGTGTTTCGGCGTCTTATTATTTCGCAACGCATGGTTTTGATTTAGCTTATAAAGTCGAATTGACTCATGTTATTGGTGATTTTAATTTGGGTTTGGAAGCTTTGTTTACCAGTCCGAATTACACCATTAATTTTTTTGGTTATGGGAACAATACACCAAATTTTGAAGCCGATAATCACGACGGTACGCATGTGAATATGAATTACAACCGCGTAAAACTAGAAACCTTAAGTTTTGCGCCTTCTTTAATTTGGCGAGGACAACTGGGAGCGCATTTTCAATTTGGAGCAGCCTATGAAAATATTGAGGTTGAAGAAACTGCAGGTCGTTTTATTAACGAAGCATTTATTGGTGATAATGTGAGTTTTACAAACGAGTTTTTAGGTGTTTATGCTAAATATGAGTTTGAAAATCAAGACAATAAAGCTTTCCCGACTTTAGGGATGTTATTTGCTTTAGAGACGGGTTATAAAAACAATATGGGAAACCGCAAGGATTTCGCTTATATCATTCCTACTTTGGCCTTCGATTATAAATTGGTAGATCATGGTAAATTGGTATTAGCTACAAAATTTAAAGGCCATCTTAATTTTGGCGACGGATTTGAGTTTTACCAGGCTGCAAATATTGGTGCTAATAATGGCTTAAGAGGTTATCGAAATGAACGTTTTACAGGTAAAAGTGCCTTTTATCAAACCAGTGATTTACGATTTAACTTCCAGAAAGTTAAAACAAGTTTATTGCCTTTGTATCTAGGGGTTTATGGTGGTTTTGATTATGGTCGTGTTTGGGTAGATGATCGCTTGGTGTTGGATTCAGCTTATAATGCAAATCGTTGGAACACTTCGGTAGGCGGTGGCGTTTTTATAAATGGTGTAGATCTGTTTACATTAAATATGGCACTTTTTCATAGTCAAGACGGTATGCGTTTTTCCTTTGGCTTAGGTATGGATTTATAGATGTTTTTCGTGTTGATTCGGCCTATATACGCGGTATGTAAATCTTAATTAATGAAAGGTTTTTATATGGCGAAGTCCTAGGTTTCGACTGTAAATTCCAAAGATAAAAGTGCTTCTGGGGATTAAATCTTGGTTATAAATGAAATTCATAGAGGTGGCCTCCTTCTTTTTTATCGCGCTCATCAGTAATGAAAACAGATGCATGATCTTTAAAACAAACACCTTCTTTTTGTGAATGGTGCTTAAATTTTAAAACTTCTAAATCGCCCTCAAAAAAATGATCTTCATTAAAATTGGTAATTTTCAGCAATCTGTCGTGATTTAGAAGAACGATGGTTTTTTTGTCATGACTTATGGCTGCTGAAGTGATTTTTTTTATGTTTTTATCAAATTTAAATTTTGAAATCAATTGAGCTGTATGTTTACCAATGTTATTAGGTGTTTTAAAAACTAAGGTTTCTTTGTTAGATTTACTAAAAATATAGAAGTCATTGTTCAGAAGAAAGAAAGCCTCGAAATCTTGAGCCTTCATTTTTTTTGGTAGTTTAAAGTCTATTTTTTTGGCAGAAGTTTCATCGTCATCAAAACGTGAAACTTTATAAATGCTGTAGTTGTCACGTTTTTTACTGTTATTTCCAAAATCGCCAATGTACAGATTACCTAAATCATCGGAAGTTAAATCTTCCCAGTCTGTATTCTTACTATTTGTAATTTTAATGTCTTTGATGAGTTCGCCTTTTAAATTGAAGCCGTAAATATGATTATTATTGCCGGCATCTTCGATAGTCCATAAAATATTAGAGTTTTTAATCTTTTCAATAGCTGAAGCTTCTTCTAAGGAGGCTGGTATTTTGGTTATTGTAATCAATGGTGTTGTTTTACAGGAAATTAAAAGCATAAAAATGATGAATGCTTTGTGATATGGTAGCAGCATTTTTTGTAGTTTTAAGCAAGATAACCGTATTGAAACGCATTTAAAAACTAAATTTCGGGAATCTGTTAACAAAAGATGCAACTAGCCGCCCATAATTTAATAGATTTACGGCGTAAAAGAAGAATTGGCCATGACTACTGTTGATGATTTATTGCACCTTTTGGTTTTAGAAAAGGTTAATGATTATGTGTTTAATGGCATTAGTGAAACCATTGGGAGCCCGATCGTTTTTGGTGGTCAAGTTTTAGCTCAAGCTATTAATGCCGCGAGTAGAACGGTGTCAAATCAAAGAAGCTTACATTCCATGCATGCTTATTTTTTAGAGGCAGGGAATCTAAATTATCCTATTACGTATAATGTTGCTGTGGTTAGAGATGGTGGTAGTTTTTCGGTACGTCGGGTTACGGCACATCAAAATGAAAATACGATATTTATTTTAGCGGCATCTTTTCACATTCATGAGTCTGGCTATAGCCATCAAATTAAAATGAAGTCGGGTTTAAAACAGCCTGAGGCTTTGTTGAGTTGGACCGATATCTTAAACCTATTTGGTGATTCTTTACCCAAAGGGTTGAAAGCCTTTTTTGAAGTGGATCGCCCCATAGAATTTAAACCTACAGAAATCGTAAATCCTTCAGATAGAAAAGATTTGCCTCCGTTTATTGATGTTTGGTTTAAATTAAAAGGTGATGCTAAAAATTTAGATTTAGCCACAAAACAGCAAATTTTAACGTATATTTCAGATTATAATATTTTAGTATCTGCTCTTAATCCGCATGCCAGTAAAGCGCATTGGGGCAATACACAAACGGCTAGTTTAGACCATTCGATGTGGTATTTTAGAGATTTTGATTTTAACGATTGGATGTTATTTTCAATAGAATCTCCCAGCTCTGCAAGTGCTAGAGGCTTTGCAAGAGGTAATATTTTTACGCGTGATGGTAAATTAATAGCCTCGGTAGCACAAGAAGGTTTAATGCGTCCAATTGAAAAAAAATGACAAACAAAGTATTAAAAATAGGGCATCGTGGCGCCAAAGGTCACCTTGCCGAAAACACACTAGAGTCTATTAAAAAAGCCTTAGACTTAAAAGTTGATGGCATCGAAATTGATGTGCATCGCTGCGCTTCTGGTGAATTGGTAGTTTTTCACGATTTCACCTTAAATCGCGTTACCGATGGTTCCGGCGAAATTTCTAAACATACCCTAAACAATCTAAAGAAAATTAAAGTTAAAGGGCGCTATCAAATCGCAACCTTATCGCAGGTGCTTGCTTTAATTGATAACAAATGTTTGTTGAATATTGAACTAAAAGGTCAAGATACAGCAAAAGAAGCCTGCCGTCTTATCACATTTTTTGTTGATAAAAAAGGTTGGGATTATAGCAATATTATTGTGTCTAGTTTTCAATTTGATTTGTTAGATGAGGTTTATCAAATAAATAAAAGCATACCTCTTGGCGTACTTACTAATACCAATTTGGAAGAAGCTGTTAACTTTGCGAAGCAGATAAACGCCACATCTATTCATCCTAATTACACCATGCTAACTCCCGAAAATGTGGAAGAATTGCGTCAGGATTTCAAGGTTATTGCCTATACTGTAAATAACCTAAAACCTATTGAACGTATGATTGAATATGGTGTTAGCGGGATTATTTCTGATTATCCAGATAGAATATGATCAAAAAAGACGTTATAATTATTGGTGGTGGAGCAGCAGGCTTTTTCGCTGCCATTAATATTGCGGAAAACAATCCTGAATTGCAGGTCGCTATTTTAGAACGAGCAAAAGAAGGCTTAGCTAAAGTTAAGGTTTCTGGCGGCGGACGCTGCAATGTTACCCACGCCGAATTTATGCCTTCAGAATTGGTTAAAAATTATCCTCGCGGGGAGAAAGAACTCCTTGGACCTTTTCATCAGTTTATGACGGGTGATACCATCGCTTGGTTTGAAGAGCGTGGTGTGGAGTTAAAAATAGAGGATGATGGTCGCATGTTTCCGGTTTCAAATTCGTCACAAACCATTATCGATTGTTTTTTAAGTGAAGCCCAAAAGCATGGGGTTGATATCTTGTATAATCAACCTGTAAAATCGATAGAAAAAGAAGGTGATGCTTTTGTTATTCAAACTTCCGATAACCGCTTTACTTCAAATAAAATATTGGTGGCTACAGGAAGTAATCCGAAAATATGGAAACTTTTAGAAGACCTTGGTCATAGTGTTTCAGAACCCGTACCTTCCTTATTTACTTTTAATATTAAGGATGATCGCATCCAAGATATTCCTGGCGTTGTGGCTTTAAATGTAGAGGTGAAAGTTTTAGGAGCCAACCTTTGGAGTGAAGGGCCGTTACTTATTACACATTGGGGTATGAGTGCGCCTTCTATTTTAAAATTGTCGGCCTTCGGAGCATTAGAATTAGCAAAACGCGACTATAAATTTCAAATAGAAATTAATTTTATACGACAATCTTTTGAAGCCGCTTTAGGTGTTTTAAAAGACCTAAAGCAAACCATGCCTAAAAAAACGGTATTTAAATCTACACAGTTTGATTTGCCTAAGCGATTATGGCATAAATTGGTTTTAGCTTCAGAAATGTCAGAGACTACACGCTGGGCCGATTTAAATAAAATGCAATTAGAGACCTTAGTAAAACAACTAACTTCTGCTGTGTTTAACGTGGATGGGAAAAGTACGTTTAAAGAGGAGTTTGTTACCGCTGGAGGGGTAAACCTAAAAGAAGTAAATTTTAAAACTTTTGAGAGTAAGTATGTTGAAAATCTTTATTTTGCTGGCGAAGTTTTAAATATTGATGCCATTACTGGCGGATTTAATTTCCAAAATGCTTGGACCGGTGCTTTCATTGCTGCACGAGATATAGCGAAGTCCGTTTAAACAATCATAGAACTAAATTTTTTATAACAGTTTCCCCTCTAGCAAGTGGGGATTAAGGGGTGTGTGGTTTAATAAAAACATAAAATTTACGTTGTTTTTAATATATTTTATATATATTTAGTATATAAAATCTATATCATGGGAAAGACAAAAAAACTTATTGAATTAGACGATAAAGCTATTGAAATTCTAGAAAAGCAAGCCAAACTCGAAAAGCGCTCCTTAAAAAATTATATTGAATATACTTTAGAGGAGCAAGCTGTGCGTTTTAGCGAGCCTTCCGAAGCTTATAAGGCGATGATGGAAGATATGTTAGATAAAATGGAGAAGAATGAAATAGATTTCATATCAATGGATGCTGTTAAGAAGAAGTATGGTTTATAAATTAATTATAAGTCCAGAAGCTTTTAGGGAAATTGATTTGGCTGTTTGTTATTTTAAAACGAAAAACATTGAAGACTCGTTTTTGAAGGAGTTGAGTGAGCAAATAACATTTTTAGAAAAGCATCCTTTAACAAGACAAGTTCGCTACAAAAACATAAGAATTCATCTGTTTGAAAAATTCAATTATTCATTTCACTATGTAGTGGTTCATGATGAAGTGCGAATATTGAGCTTTCTCAACCAAAAACAAGATTTTTAAATGAAAACCTATATCGCCCTTTTAAGAGGGATTAATGTAAGCGGACAAAAGAAAATTCCCATGGCTGAACTTCGTGAGTTGTTTTCTGGTAGTGGGTTAGAAAACGTTCAAACCTATATTCAAAGTGGGAATGTATTGTTTCAATCTTCCGAAGACAATCTTCAAAAATTAGAATTAAAAATCCATCAAGCAATTAAATCACATTTTGATTTTGACGTGCCTGTTGTAGTAAAAACTCATGAAGACCTTCAAAGTATTTTTGATGGGTGTCCTTTTTCCGAAGAAAAAAAGAAAAACAGTTACTTTACATTTTTATTTGAGTCGCCAAAACAGGAAGCCATTGAAGTTGTTTCAGGATTAAGCTTTCCAAATGAAGAATTTATAATCACTCCAGAATGTATTTATTTCTATAGTGCCATAGGTTACGGTAAGGCAAAATGTAGTAACAATTTCTTTGAACGTAAACTAAAAATAAGAGCCACCGCCAGAAATTATAAAACGTTGGTTAAGCTTTTAGCTTTGTCTGAAGCTAATTAAAAAGTCCACCAGATATTTCCTTACTTTTGCCAAGCAAAATCCGTTTTACTGAACATTATAACATGACAGAAAATAATTTTATACCTAAACCATACACAAACGCTATCGAAAAAGGCGCATTTACATGGTCGTCGCCAAGTAATATCGCATTAGTAAAATATTGGGGTAAAAAGAAAAATCAGATTCCTGAAAATCCGTCTATCAGTTTTACTTTAAATAACTGTAAAACGACGACAACTTTAAGTTTTTCAAAAAAAGCCGATAAGGATGCCTTTTCATTTGATGTGTATTTAGATGGTGAAAAAAAAGAGAGTTTTAAATCTAAAATAGAAACTTTTTTTAATCGTGTTGAGGTGTATTTGCCATTTTTAAAAGCCTATCATTTTAAAATTGAAACGTCAAATACTTTTCCGCATAGCTCGGGAATTGCATCATCAGCTTCAGGAATGAGTGCTCTGGCCTTGTGTTTAATGAGTGTTGAAGAGGCATTAACGGGTGGTTCTGTCATTCCGAGGGCAGTCGAGGAATCTCAAGCGGAAACTTATTTCATTCAAAAAGCCTCATTTTTAGCCCGTTTGGGTTCTGGGTCTGCTTGTAGAAGTCTAGAAGGAGATTTGGTGGTTTGGGGACAACATGAGTCTATTGAAGGGAGTTCCGATTTGTTTGGTGTGAAATTTCCACATCAAGTCCATAAGGCGTTTAAAAATTACCAAGACACCATTTTGTTGGTGGATAAAGGTGAAAAAGTGGTGAGTAGCACCGTTGGACATAATTTGATGCACGGACACCCTTTCGCACAAGAACGTTTTAAGCAAGCCGATAAAAACTTAAAAACGATTACCGAAATTTTAAAATCGGGTGATTTGGATGCGTTTATCGCTTTGGTAGAAAGTGAAGCCTTAACGCTGCATGCTATGATGATGACCAGTATGCCGTATTTTATCCTGATGAAGCCTAATACGTTGGAAATTATCAATAAAATATGGTCGTTTCGCGCAGAAACAGGCTCTAAAGTTTGTTTTACATTAGACGCTGGTGCAAACGTACATGTGTTGTATCCACAAAATGAAGCTGAAACAGTAAGAACGTTTATTGAAACAGAACTGGCCGACTACTGTCAAAATAGACAGTTTATTCATGACGCAGTGGGGTTCGGAGCCTGTCAATTGATAAATAACAATTGAAAATTAACAATGAAGAGGGATAATGTTATTAAAACTAAAAGTTTTAATTTTGCAGTAAGAATTGTTAACCTGTATAGGTTCTTAATAACAGAACATAAAGAATTTGTGTTATCAAAGCAATTACTTCGTTCGGGTACCTCAATTGGTTCTAACGTTAGGGAAGCGGAACATGCTGAGAGTAAAGCGGATTTTATTCATAAACTCTCGATTTCATTAAAAGAGGCAAATGAAACGGAATATTGGCTGGATTTACTTAAGGAAACAGGCTATTTAAATAATTCTGAGTATCTTAGCCTCGAATTTGATGTTAAAGAGATATTGAAGTTGTTGACAAGTATTATTAAAACGTCAAAACTTAAGTAATTATTAATTATTAACTATCAATTGTTAATTGAAAAAGATGAAAGGACCTTTATTTTATTCTAAAATTCTACTTTTCGGCGAATACGGAATCATCAAAGATTCTAAAGGCTTATCTATTCCTTACAATTTTTATAACGGTGCTTTAAAGAAGTCTGAAAACCCTTCGGAGGCTGCTATAAAATCGAATGCGAGTTTAAAGCGCTTTGCTGAATATATTCAGAATATAGATTCTGAATTGGTGCGTTTTGATTATGCGTTGTTGAAGGAAGATGTAGATTCGGGCATGTATTTCGATTCTTCTATTCCTCAAGGATATGGTGTAGGAAGTAGCGGTGCTTTAGTGGCTGCTGTTTACAATCAGTATGCTTTTGATAAAATAACCGTTCTTGAAAATCTAACCAGAGAAAAGCTATTAAAACTAAAAGCTATTTTTTCGGAAATGGAATCGTTTTTCCACGGAAAATCTTCTGGACTAGATCCTTTAAATAGCTATTTAAGCATTCCTATTTTAATAAACTCTAAAGATAATATTGAAGCTACAGGCATACCAGCACAGCAAAGTGAAGGTAAAGGCGCTGTATTTTTAATCGATAGTGGTATTATTGGAGAAACAGCTCCTATGGTGAGTTTGTTTATGGAAAACATGAAACAAGAAGGTTTCCGTAATATGCTTAAAACCCAATTTATAAAACATACCGATGCCTGCGTAGAAGATTTTCTTAAGGGTAACGTGAAATCCTTGTTTAAAAATACGAAGCAGTTATCTAAAATTGTTTTAAGTCATTTTAAACCGATGATTCCACAGCAGTTTCATGAACTATGGGAAAAAGGAATCAATACCAACGACTACTATTTAAAACTATGTGGCTCTGGCGGTGGTGGCTATATTCTTGGTTTTACAGAGGATATCGAAAAAGCTAAAAAATCGCTTAGTGATTATAAATTGGAGGTGGTTTATAATTTTTAAATCTTAGAGTTATTCCTAACTTTAGGTGTTTTCAATAAAATACTTCTCCCATGTTAAGCAGAAAACAGAAGCACATTCTACTTAAGTTTTTTAGTATGTTTTCTGTAGTGCGCGGTTATAATATTTTAATCGTTATCATAGCACAGTATTTAACGTCTATTTATATTTTAGCTCATGACAAGCCATTAAAAGAAGTCGTTTCCGACCTTAATTTGCTCATGTTGGTTTTGGCATCGTCGGCAACTATTGCTGGGGGCTATATCATTAATAATTTTTACGATTCCGAGAAAGATTTAATCAACCGACCAATTAAATCGCGTTTGGATAAATTAGTGAGTCAGAATACTAAGCTTTCCTTTTATTTTGTGTTTAATTTTTTGGCCGTCATTATGGCGAGTTATGTTTCGTTTCGAGCGGTTGTGTTCTTTTCCATTTACATTTTTGCCATTTGGCTGTATTCCCATAAGTTGAAAAAAATGCCGTTTATTGGGAATTTGACTTCGGCCATACTTATGATCACGCCGTTTTTTGCCATTTTTATGTATTATAAAAACTATGAAACGGTCATTTTTGTACATGCCATTTTCTTGTTTTTAATGATTTTCATGCACGAGTTAACTAAAGATCTGGAAAATATTAAAGGTGATATTGCTCAAAATTATGTGACTATTCCAGTGGCATACGGCGAGCGCATTACTAAAGTGATGCTTACCGTTTTAGCGTGTTTAACGCTAGTTCCTGCTTATTTATTATTATTTAAATACGAGGTTGGGCATATGGATGTTTTCTTCTACCTCAGTATGTTTTTATTGGGTATGTTTTTAGTATTGCTATGGAAATCGAAGACTAAAATTCATTACTTAATTCTTCATAACATTTTAAAATTTATCATTCTTGCAGGAGTTTTTAGTATTTTACTTATTGATGTTAATGTGATTTTAAATAGGATTTAAAACATATTAAAATCATGTATATCTGAGGTATTTAAGCTTTTGTGTTTTTTGATGTTTATATGGCGTATCAATTATATAAGAGGCACGCTGCTTTAGTTAATTGTAACTCTATATCTTCAAAAAAATACAATTAATTTACCCAAGGCAATAAGAATAATTATATCTTTAGGTTGTAAATCGTTTAATATTAGGGTTGTAGTTGTTTTTTATTGATTGGTTTGCTGTTCCAAATCCGTTTAGCTTTCAAATATGTTATGTAGTCATTAATTTTTTAAATCTATGGAGAAAGCCAAAAATCCATAAAAGAGTAGGCGTCATACATATAATTTAGCAAAATGAATAAACAGGAATTTAAAGCAAAAGCAAAAGAGAGCATTGATGAGGTTGTTTCAAAAATCGATGAAATAGAAAGAAAAAGTGATAAGCTAAAAGATGATATTAGTAAAAAATATGAAGAAGAGTTGGCTGTTTTAAAAATTAAAAAAGATAAACTTGAAGCAGAGTACAACAAATTAGAAGATGCTACAGAAGACGAGTGGGAGGATGTAAAAAAATCTTTTTCTGCAGCGTCAGAGTCCTTTAAAGAAGGTTTTTCAAACTTATTTTCAATGTTCAAAAAAAAATAGAAAAAACGATTTCAGAATATTTGATTTGTTTCTGCGATAATTATCCAAATGTGTGAGATTTTATTTAATGTCTATTCCACTCTGATTGTGCTGATAATCGCAGATTTTATTTTTAGTACAAAAACTGTATTAGTAATACAGCTTATTAATGCACAAAACAGCTTTCTAAATTAAGAAGTCATAATTTTAAGTATATCTTTGCATAAAATAATTAGTCATGAACAGACATCAAGGAAGTAAAGGAAAAGGAAAGCCATCGGGACGTGGTAGTGGAAACCAACGTTCCACAAGTTATGCAAGAGGAAATGCTCCTATAAAAAAAGCCAATGTGGCACCTAAAAACACAACGTCTAAGCCTACAGGGAACTCAGGTGAAATTCGATTAAATAAATATGTAGCCAATTCGGGAATGTGCTCACGACGTGAGGCTGATGTGCATATTGCCACAGGTTTAGTTTCTGTAAACGGAAAAGTTATTACAGAAATGGGCTATAAAGTGAAGTCTGGCGATGAGGTACGCTACGACGGTGCAAGAATTAACCCAGAGAAAAAAGCATACGTTTTACTTAATAAACCAAAAGGATTTGCCACCACGACCAGCGAAGGTAAAGGAAGAACGGTTATGGATTTAGTAGCCAATGCAACCAGTTCAAGAATAAAACCGATTGGGCGCTTAGGACGAAACTCTAAAGGCTTATTGTTATTTACCAATGATGATGATGTTGCTGCAAAATTCACCAATTCTAAAAATGGTGTGGCGCGTTTGTTTCATATCGAATTGGATAAAAACTTAAAGTTAGAAGATTTAAAAAAGATTCAAGCTGGTTTTAAATCGGAAGGAAAATTAATTGAAGTTGAAGAGATTAGTTATATCGACGGCGCTTCAAAAAAGGAAATAGGATTAAAAATTAAAAATACAGGAAACACCATTATCCGTACTATTTTTGATTATTTCAAATACGATATTATAAATTTAGACTGTGTTGCTATCGGGCATCTTACTAAAAAAGATATCCCTCGTGGTAGCTGGAAACACTTAACGGAGCAGGAGCTTAATACGCTTAAAATGCTTTAGTATTTAAGATATAAATTTTGTAATCAGCACGCTTAACTTTATTGTTTAGCGTGCTTTTTTTGTTTTACACGCTTCTGTTCCGTCACCCTGAATTTATTTCAGGGTCGCATCAAATTTATTTTGTGATTAGTTGAAAAAATATAAGTAAGGTAGTATGTTTTTATCGATGCTAAACAATTGCTTATATGTCAATTAAATAAATACGTATGCGATTTAGATACTAAAAATAAACGATCATTTTGCAGTCAGATATTTTTGTAGTGATATCCTTTAAGTACTTGTATTTCAGAGGTAAATGGAATAAATTATATTTAAAATAACTAGAATACATTTTTTTAGAGGTTACTCAAACATTTAGATACATTTTTCATAATTAATTCAAAACTATTGTTGTCCGATAAAAAACAGAATTAGCTAAAAAAGCTTTGGTGTTGGCCTTTTTTATTGATCGCACTCTTTATTTTGAAAACAGAACCTCCTTATGGGTCAAAAAGGCTTAATTGCCCAATGTTTTTGGTTGTAATCTCTTCCCAATTAGCTTCTGGGTTTTTCAGGAATTTGAACAAATCGATATATGTCATCAAATGGTATCGTATGACGGACATCATATTGGAATAAGCCCAGTTTCTTTGGGTTTTTCTTTGGATCACAAGCATAATGAGCTGGATTATCAAACTGACCCAGATTTGTATTTCGATGGCATTTTGATTGTCTCCCAAAAAATACTTTAGCGGAAAGTTCTGTTTAAGCCGCTTGAACATCGTCTCAATCTGCCACCTATTTTTATAGATGTCGGCTATTTTGTCTGCATCAAGATCATAATTATTAGTGATGAACTCATAAACTTTTTGGTGCTTTTCGTGCCAAAAAGCGATTCTCCTCAGGGAAAAAGCATTGCCGTTTTTGTCCGTAAGCCCTATTTTTTCGTCCTTTAAGACAGCATCGTCCACTTTATTGGAGATATCAAACTCTTCAAGGCTTGTATAGCGAGCATTGTCCTTTTGCCGAGTCACAAAGTAAACATCTTCCAGTGTCCATTTTTGGTATTGCTCATAATCCACATACCCTTTGTCAAAAACCACATAAGAGCCCTTCTTGAGTTCCAGGTCTTTTAAAAAGGTGTGGTCGTGCGTGGCCGCGCTTGAAAACTTAATCAGACAAGGAACGTCTTCCATGGCGTTTATCATAGTATGCATCTTGATACCTCCTTTCTTTTTGCCGTTGAGCGGGTTCCTTCCTACACCTTTAAGAATGTCGCTAAATAGGGGTATGGTCGAGGAATCAACGATTTTAAGGTTCTTCACTGCAGGTTCTAAGGGTCTGCTGTCCGATAAAAAGCGATGGTAACGTTTGTAGAGTAAATGATAAATATCGGCAAATACTTCAGAGCTTCTTCTCCTGTTAGCATCTGACAAGGTACTGCGTTTTGGAAAGTCCGTGAGTCCTAGATGGTTGATCTTTCCCTCGCAGGCAAGCATAATACTGGAAACCTCACGAAGTGAGCTACAGCCACTGATCACGGTAAATACCATAGTGGCCAAATGCTCATAGGTGGTAAACTTTTTGGTATAGCGATCGCTGTTGTGCTTTTTGGCTGTCCGATGAACATCTTTGGGCAAAATGAAATTTAATACCTGTTTGATTATGGGTTGTCCGCTAAAGTTTTTACTTTTATTCATATCTTGGATGTGTGATAACTTCAAGATACAAAATAAGCGGGAAATCCTATCTTGGAAATCCCGCTTTTTAAATCTTTTATCGGACACTAATGATTCAAAACAGTTATAACTTCCAGAATTATTTTGTATAAATAATAAGAGTATATTTATCTTTAGGTTTTAAAATACGTAATACAGCACATTAACTAATGGCATAATTTCTTTAGTATCGGGACTAATATTAACCTGTAATCACCATTTTGGCTTAGACATAAACACATGAAAATACTTTTAACAGGTGCATCTGGATATATTGGAAAACGACTTCTACCTGTTTTGGTAAATTGTGGTCATGAAGTCATTTGCTGCGTTAGAGACATCCAAAGGTTTGAAATACCACCATCTTTAAAGTCAAGGATAAATGTTGTTCAAATAGACTTTCTAGACAAATCGTCATTAAAAAATATTCCAAAGGACATTGACGGTGCTTTTTATTTAATCCACTCTATGTCTACCTCTTCAGATTATCAAAAACTTGAAAAGGAATCTGCTATCAATTTTAGAAATGCTATTAACCTAACTAAAGCACAACATGTTGTTTATTTAAGTGGTATTATTAACGAATCTGAGTTATCTAAGCATCTGGCTTCTAGGAAAAATGTTGAAATAGAAATTGGTAAAGGGAAATACAATTTTACAACACTAAGAGCTGGAATTATTATCGGTTCAGGAAGCGCATCTTTCGAAATAATGAGAGATTTAGTAGAAAAACTTCCTGTTATGATTACCCCGAAATGGTTAAACACCAAATGTCAGCCCATTGCAATTTCGGATGTTATAAAAATACTCTCCTTAACAATATTTAACCCAAAGACATATAATAGAAATTTTGATATTGGTGGATCCGATATTTTATCTTATAAAGCGATGCTACTAATATTTGGACAATTAAGAAATCTAAAACGGTATATTTTTACTGTTCCAGTTATGACACCTAAACTTTCTTCCTATTGGTTGTTTTTCGTAACATCAACTTCCTATAATCTTGCTATAGCTCTAGTAAATAGTATGAAAATAGAGGTCATTTGCCGAAATGATGAGATTAACAAAATATTGAAAATAGAGCCAATAACTTACCAGGAGTCTTTAGAAAGAGCTTTTAGTAAAATTGAAAGGAATGAGGTTGTTTCAAGCTGGAAAGATGCCTTTATAAGTAGTGATTTCAATTTAAATATATCAGAGTTTATCCATGTTCCAACTTTTGGGTGTTTTAAAGATGTTCGAGAAAAAAATGTTTCCAATAGAAAAGATTGTATTGAGCGCATTTGGAGTATTGGTGGAGAAAATGGGTGGTATTATGGCAACTGGTTATGGCGTTTTAGAGGCTTTATTGACAGATTAGTGGGTGGGGTTGGATTAAGACGTGGTCGTACTTCAAAAAAGGATTTAAGCGCAGGAGATGCATTAGATTTTTGGAGGGTACTTTACGCTAACAAGGAAGAAGGACGACTATTGCTCTATGCTGAAATGAAATTACCCGGTGAAGCTTGGTTGGAATTTCGACTCACGAACAATAAATTAATTCAAACAGCCACCTTCAGGCCTATTGGATTAATAGGACGATTATATTGGTATGCCGTACTTCCCTTTCACGGATTTATTTTCAAAGGCATGATAAATAACCTAACTAAAACATCAAAATAAACCACTATGGACTAAAGTGCCATAATTTTTTAACCGTTCTAAAGTTAGCAGCACGCAATTACTTTAGTGTAAAATCATCATTATTATTACTGGGTAAATTATGATGCTCAAGATATTCCGATAGCGCGGACTTGTACCTTAAATCCGTAGGTTGTAGTATTTTGCTTAGCTGTAATGATTTTTAGTAGTATTTCTCATTTTTTCAGGTGTTAAATGTTTGAAGTTTTTAAGGTTCTTGTGTTTGTGTTTGAACTGCTTGCTTACACAAGGAAGCTACTGTATATAGGACAGCCCCAACTTTGTTGGGGTTTAATTTTTTTTACATTAAACTGTTGGGGTTTGACACTTTTTTTGGTTAAGTTTTAAAGTGAATAATTCCATACACCCTTAACTTATATTGTCTAGCCGTTTTTATCCATTTGGCAGGAATGGATATAAATCTAAAGATGAATTTTTTAATTCTATAGTTTGCCTTTAATCCCTTAAATCGTTTGGAAAACCGTTCTATAATATACTGATACAGATTCCTGCACATAGCAGTAAATAACAGAAAAACTGTATTTTGCTCTAATTTTGAAAACGGCAAGTTGTTCCATCCAAAGTCATTCTTGAGAATATCAAATTCTTTTTCAATCGCTCCACGTTGATTATAAAAATCTGGCTATTTCGGAGTGACCATGCCACGTATTTCGGTCAAACCGTGCCACTTTAAGAGATCATACAATAATAGTTAAATTTAATTAATACTGTTCTTTCAACTTACCTTTTCTCAAGGATTCTCCAGTAAGGTTTATCCTATGCGATGAATTTACAATACGATCTAGTATCGCATCAGCGATAGTGCTTTCGCCGATAATATCGTACCAAGCGGATACAGGTATTTGTGAAGCTACAATCGTTGCTTTTTTATCATGTCTTTCATCGATTATGTCCATAAGCGCCTCTCTGTCCTGATTGTCGAAGCTCTGTAAACCAAAATCATCAAGGATAAGCAGATCTACTTTTAATAGTTTTGCAAGTTCTTTAAGGTAAGTGCCATCTACTTTACTTAGTTTTAATCGTTTCATCAGTCTAGCAGTATTTGTGTATAGGGTTCTTTTATTCATCATACAAGCTTGATGTCCCAATGCCTGAGCTATATAACTTTTACCCACTCCAGAGGATCCTGTGATAATCAAGTTTTCCTTTTTTTGTACAAAATCTAGAGTAGCCAAACGCTCGAACATATTTCTGTCCAAGCTTCTGTTGTGCAGGTAATTAATATCTGTAAGTGTAGCTCCCTGCTTAAAGGCTGCTTGCGTTGTAAGCCTTTTTATCTTTCTATTCTGAAGGTCTTCCCATTGGTGATCGGTAAGCAATGCTAGATATTGATCTGGCGTAAGACCCTCTATTCGGTTATCACTAAGGTGGTTGTGATGGAGTTCAGCCATAGCTGTTAATCTCATTTTTCTGAGTTTTTCGATGGTGTGATTTGTATTCATATATGTATAAAATTTAAGTGATTTTTTCGTGTTGTTTTTACTTATAATTGGATGCCCCACGGATGTTCGCATGCTTGGGGATATGAGAACCTCGGTCTGTTTCTTCTTGTAGGAATAAGGAGCTTTGATCTAGATTATTCTTCAGTATGTTGGTTATCCTGTTGTAGCTTACAGCATCAGCCTGTATGGCTCTTTTGCAAGCATTATCTAACCTTTGGGAGCCATAAGACTTATGGAGTTGTATAACGCCCATAGCTCTTTTATACCCTGTTTCAGGATAATCCAACGCAGCAATAATCCGCTCGACACATGCTGCAACATAACTACCATGGACAGCTGCCTTGTTCTTAAAGTATTGCGGACTCCACTGGCTGTATTGTTTATGAGAACTACTAAGGTGATCCTTGTTGGTTATGTATGCGCCTTTGGAACCGCTACGTTGGTGTATAGCTATGCGCTGTTGATTATAATACACCTCTACCATGCCTTTGGTATAGTGTAGCGTGGTTTCCTTGCCAATGTAACGATATGGAACGCTGTAGTAAGTCTTATCTGGTGAAAAATAGATATAGCCTATTTTCTGAACCTTAGCTCTTCTATATTCTTTTATCTCGTAGCGTGTACTGCTTAAGGGTTTTAGATACTCTCGTTCGACGCTTTGGAAGAGCTCCAGACGACTAGCTTCTTTGCGTTGGAATAATAGGTTGTTGTAGCACTCTAGCAGAAGTTTTATCTCTTTGTTTAGATCTGCTAAAGAAAAAAAGGTCATTTCCCGAAGGGGATAATAAATCCGTTGATAAGCTAGATGCACCGCGTTTTCCACCAGCGCTTTATCTTGAGGGGAGTAACTACGCGTTGGATTGACCACGCAGTTGTAATGGCGGGCAAAGTCTTTAAAACTACGGTTAACCTGAGCTTCGTATCTACTAGATCTGGTAACGGCTGATTTTAGATTGTCTGATACGATGGCCTTGGGTACTCCCCCGTAGAAATGAAGGGCGTTTTCGCAACAACTTATAAAATCTTCACGCTTTTGGCTCATACAAGCCTCAACATAGGTATACTGACTGTTAGGGAGCATGGCAACAAAGACCTCTACTGGAAGTATCTCGCCTGTGATTTTGTCTACTATCTGAAGTTTTTTTCCAGCAAAGTCCACGAACATCTCTTTCCCTGCCTCGTGTTCAAGTTTCATAGATCCCTTGATCTTGGCATATTTACGATGGTAATGCTCCATGAATTGAGTGTAACTATAAGGGTCTTTAACCTTTTGACTATATTCTGTGTAGTGGTACAAAAAAGTAAATCCTGGGTGGTTCCGAGCCTTATTAATACTTTCAAAATAAAGCATCAATTCATCATAGCGTTTGTTATTTATGGTTGTATGAGATGTAAAGAGCTTTTCTAGGGTATGGTTGTCTAGCTTTAATAACTCCTTAAAACTATAACCACTACCTTTAAATAGGTGTATATAGCTATTTATAGTGTTGCGGGAAATGCCAAGTGTGGCTCCAATTTGACGGTTACTATAACCATCTTGTTTTAAGTTGATAATTTGTTTTAGGTCCATTGGATCAAGTGTGTTGGCCATATCGCTTTTTAGAGCAATAAGGTAGTCACAAAGTTGTGAAAATAATGTTTCTATCCTTTTCCTCTTTTTTCTAAATACATAAGGTTGTACTTTGTAATTTTTTTGATTGCTTCTCATAGGTGTATTTAGCGTTATATTACAGGTTTCAAACAAGTTAAGCTGTATTTCTGTTGATAAATAGCCTTTATCACCAATTAATGTACAATCGCTTATTTGCATCTTAATATCTTTAAGATAATTAATATCGTGTACAGATGCTGGACTCAAATCGATACTTTGAAAGACACCATTTACAGAACAAACAGCGTGCAGTTTATAACCGTAATAATTAGAACTTTGAGCTGCACAATAACCTTTATCTGGAAATGCATAAGTGTTTTCTTTACAAATCTTTGAACGAGAACTGCGTGATAATTTACAAACTTCTAAAGGCATACTATCTACTACAAAATAATCTTCAAATTCATTAAAATGGGAAGCTAAGCTTAACCTGATACTATTGAGCTTATTAACTAGTTTTCGTCTTCTTCTATTGTAGACACTTCTCTCTATTTTTGATAATAGGGAATCTGGAAGTTTTCTAAAAAGGTCATTTTCACTATCTATTCCCATAAATTCGGCAGTAAGACTCAAACTGATAAGTTCTAAATCACTAAGCTTTGGTTGTCGTCTTTGATAACTTAAAAGTTGTTCTTTCGATATTTTTCTTAATACTTCCAATATTCTTTCGTAATTTGCACTCAAGTTGTTCATTATTAATGATTTGTAGTTAAATCAATTTACTGATTTTCAGTAAGATGAACAACTTTTTTCTTTTAAATCATAATGCACAACGGGTTATAGAACTATTAAATTCAACTGAAAATACCTTACTTCCTTATGTTTATCCTAGTAAAATAGAAAAAGCCCTATATCTTTAATGGAATCTTTCTTACTTGTTGTTAGGGGCACGGACTATAAGTCGGCGCTATCGTGAGTATAACGGTTCTCGACTTCGCTCGAACACCTTGTGGTGCGGTTTGACGTATTTTGAGATTTATTTGATAGGCTTTAACGCATTTTTAACAGGAATAACAAGGGTGTATGATATTTGTCATAAATCACATCCTGCCTTTTACGGAACTTTGTCTTGTTAATGTAAAACAGTGGTTCGTTTTTCATATAAAATGTTTGGTTAGTTTAAAACTGTTCAGTCTTTGCGAAGGTTGAACAGTTTTTTTTGCTATTATTCAAAGGCAGGAAGGACTGAAGAATCTTTTTCATTGTAAGTTGTTGTAACGTAGAGATTCGCAAAGAGGCGCAGAGTCACACGGAGTTTGCTTTATGCTGTTTTGATTGGCTTTAAATTTTATGGTCTTCGAGCGGCGTCGAGAAGGAGGTTCTATTTAAAGGTTAATGGTTCTCGACTTCGCTCGAACACCGTAGTGTTGAAAGTTTTGTTGATTTTCGAGATTGTAAATAAAAGGATTCAGACCCTTCAGGTTTCTGAAACCTGAAGGGTCTTATAGAAAAACCAAAAACCAAAAACCAAAAACCAAAAACCAAAAACCAAAAACCAAAAACCAAAAACCAAAAACCAAAAACCAAAAACCAAAAACCAATCTCCGGGTTAGGGATAGCAGTGGAAATCCTTTTTTTGCTGATTAATGAAAGGGAAATGCAAATAAAATTACGGATTTCAATAAACTGAAATTGATACCCTAAAGCCTTGAAAAAAAGATTGTAACGGATAGCCCGACCCTTGGGTAACCCCCAAAATAAAGCTTTGAAATAGAGGGAGATTAAAATTTTCAAAAAAAAACTTAAAAAAAGTTTGTAATTGCATTTTTTGTTTTTCATTTGCACTCTATTTAGCTGAACAAATTGAACAATGTTTCTATGTTCGGGCTTTTGAAAATTAGGAAGTCGTATTCAAAAGCAGCTTACAGATTAAGCGACCGAATTTTAAAGCTAACTTCCGTATCTCCCATATATGCGATTCAGCATGAATACGGCTTTGTGCCTACTACCGAAAAGGAAATTCAAATTTGATATTGTTTGTTTTTTATTAAATTAACGTGTAGTTAATCTACAGATTACATCTTTAACTTTTTAAAAATAAATAAATTGAATACAAAATATATTGATTTAATAAATCAGACTTACGATTTTCCACAAGAAGAATTTAAGGTTGATAAAGGACAGTTGCATTTTCATGATATCGATTTAATGGCCCTTACTAAAGCGTATGGTGCGCCATTAAAATTCACTTACTTACCACAAATTTCTAATAATATAAACAAGGCGAAAAAGTGGTTTGCTGAAGCGATTGAAAAGCACAATTATAAAGGGAAATACAATTACTGCTATTGTACAAAAAGCTCACATTTTAAACACGTTTTAGATACGGCTTTAAAAAATGATATTCATATTGAAACCTCTTCGGCTTTTGATATTGATATTGTTGAAAGCCTAAAGGCCGAAGGTAAAATTACCGACGACACCTTTGTTATTAGTAACGGTTTTAAAAGGGCTCAATATGTGACTAACATCGCGCGATTGATTAATAACGGCCATAAAAATGCGATTCCGATTATTGATAATTACGAGGAAATCGATTTACTTTCTCAAGAAATAAATGGGAAATTTAATGTTGGGATTCGCATCGCTTCAGAGGAGGAACCAAAATTTGAGTTCTATACCTCAAGGTTAGGGATTGGTTATAAGAATATTGTACCTTTCTATAAAAATCAGATCGCCAGCAATAAAAAGGTTGAACTTAAAATGTTACACTTTTTTATTAATACCGGTATTCGCGATACGGCTTACTACTGGAACGAACTTTTAAAGTGTTTGAAGGTTTATACCAGCTTGAAAAAGATTTGTCCGTCGTTGGATAGCTTAAATATTGGAGGTGGTTTCCCTATAAAAAACTCGTTAGCTTTCGATTTTGATTACGAATATATGGTTGATGAAATTATCAATCAGATTAAACTTACTTGTGAAGAAGAAGAGGTTGAGGTACCTAATATATTCACCGAATTTGGAAGTTTTACCGTTGGTGAAAGTGGCGGTGCTATTTACGAAGTGTTGTACCAAAAACAACAAAACGATCGTGAAAAGTGGAATATGATTAACTCATCATTTATCACAACGTTGCCAGATACATGGGCTATAAATAAGCGTTTTATTATGCTAGCGGTAAACCGTTGGCAAGATACTTACGAGCGTGTGTTGTTAGGAGGTTTAACTTGTGATAGCGACGATTATTACAACAGTGAGCAGCATATGAACGCGATTTATATGCCAAAATATAACAAAGATAAACCGTTGTATATTGGGTTTTTTAATACCGGCGCTTACCAAGAAACCATTGGAGGTTTTGGAGGATTGCAGCATTGCTTGATACCATCGCCAAAACATGTTTTAATCGATAGAGATGCCGATGGAAACATCACAACAAAATTATTTAGTGAACAACAAAAAAGTGAAGACTTACTTAAAATTTTAGGTTATGAGCAATAAAACCTACGCTGGAATTCCAGAAGAATTTGGGAAATTAGAAAATGCAAAAATCGTTTTAATTCCTGTGCCTTACGACGGTACCAGTACTTGGCAAAAAGGGGCTGATAAAGGGCCAAAAGCTTTTTTAGATGCTTCTGAAAACATGGAGCTTTACGATATCGAAACAGGAACAGAAGTATACCAACAAGGTGTGTTTTTGGCCGATCCTGTTACCGAAAACGAGTCGCCAGAAGCCATGGTAGATGCTGTGCATAAAGCCACTAAAAAATATATTAAAAAGAATAAATTCGTTACCATTTTTGGTGGTGAACACTCGATTTCTATAGGAACTATACGTGCTTTTAACGACATGTACCCAAGTTTAACGGTGCTGCATATTGATGCGCATGCCGATTTGCGTAAGGAATATGAAGGAACAACTTGTAACCATGCTTGTGCGGTGTACGAAGCCAGTCAAACAACCAACTTAATTCAGGTGGGCATTCGTTCAATGGATATCATGGAGAAAACCGTGATGGACGAAGAGAAAACCTATTTCGCTCATGAAATGGCCATAGATGATACTTGGATGGATTCGGCAATCGATCAAATGACCGATAATGTGTTTATTACTTTCGATTTAGATGCTTTCGACCCATCGATCATGCCAAGCACAGGAACTCCAGAGCCAGGCGGATTATTATGGTACGAAGCTTTAGATTTCTTAAAACAGGTTTTCGCCGAAAAGAATGTGGTAGGTTTCGATATTGTGGAACTATGCCCAAACAAAAAAGAAAAATCATCAGATTTCTTAGCTGCAAAATTGTATTATAAAATGCTAAGCTATAAATTTATGGACGAAGGTGTTGATGATGAGTATGATAATGCCTTCGATAATTCAAAACAAAAAAATAACGTTTCAAAATTCAGCGATAACGATGAGTACTAAAGGACCAATTTCACAATTTATAGAAAAACATTATTTACACTTTAATGCAGCTGCTTTAGTTGACGCTGCTAAGGGCTACGAGGCACAATTAGAGTCTGGAGCTAAAATGTTAGTGTCTTTAGCTGGTGCTATGAGTACTGCTGAGTTAGGTAAAAGTTTTGCCGAAATGATTCGTCAGGATAAAGTGCAAATTATTTCTTGTACTGGTGCCAATCTTGAGGAAGATATCATGAATTTGGTAGCGCACTCACACTATAAGCGTGTGCCTAACTACCGCGATTTAACGCCACAGGAGGAGTGGGATTTATTGGAAAAAGGCCTAAACCGTGTGACTGATACTTGTATTCCAGAAGAGGAAGCGTTTCGTCGTTTACAAGCGCATATCGTTGATATTTGGAAAGAAGCTGAAGCTAAAGGCGAACGCTATTTACCACATGAATACATGTATAAAATGCTATTGTCTGGCGTTTTAGAACAGTATTACGAGATTGATTTAAAAGATTCTTGGATGTACGCTGCCGCGGAAAAAAACCTACCTATCGTTTGTCCGGGTTGGGAAGATAGTACTATGGGGAATATTTTTGCGAGCTATGTGTTAAAAGGCGAGCTTAAAGCAAGCACCATGAAATCGGGTATTGAATATATGACCTTTTTAGCCGATTGGTACACTGATAATTCTGAAAATGGTATTGGTTTCTTCCAAATTGGAGGAGGTATTGCTGGTGATTTTCCTATTTGTGTCGTACCTATGTTATACCAAGATATGGAACGTACCGATACACCTTTCTGGAGCTATTTTTGCCAAATTAGTGATTCTACTACAAGTTACGGGTCGTATTCTGGAGCCGTGCCTAACGAAAAAATCACTTGGGGGAAATTGGATATCGATACGCCAAAATTCATTATCGAGAGTGATGCTACCATCGTAGCGCCACTTATTTTCGCTTATTTATTAGGGCAGTAAGACATGGATACGAACAGCATTGAAAATATAGAGCTTAAGTACCTTACGGTCGATGATTTTAAAGAACTAAAAGCGGCGACTTTAGAGTCGTATGCTGGGGTACTTACCTCGTATTGGAAAAAGAAACATATTAAAGCTTTAACCACCATGTTCCCAGAGGGACAGGTGGTTATAAAAGTGGATGGCGATATAGCAGGTTGCGCCTTATCCCTTATCGTAGATTACGATTCTATTGAGGATGAGCACACCTATCAAGATATAATTAGTGGCGAATCGTTTAAAAATCACAATGCCGATGGCGATGTGCTTTATGGTATTGATGTGTTTATAAAACCACAATACCGCGGGTTGCGTCTAGGGCGTCGTCTTTACGATTACCGAAAGGAAGTTTGCGAGAATTTAAACTTAAAGAGTATTGTGTTTGGCGGGCGTATGCCTAATTACTATAAACATAAGGCGCTCACGCCAAAGCAATATATTGAGAAAGTAAAGCGCAAAGAAATTCATGATCCTGTTTTAAATTTTCAGATTTCTAACGATTTTCACCCCATTCGTGTTTTAAAAAATTATTTAGAAGGTGATACGGCATCCAACGAGTATGCGGTTTTAATGGAGTGGGATAACATCTATTATGAAAAACCGAGCAAGAAGGCGAGTACCGTAAAAACGGTGGTGCGTTTGGGTTTAATTCAGTGGCAAATGCGTCCGTATAAAGGCCTGGACGATTTAATGGAGCAGGCAGAATATTTCATCGATAGTGTTGCTGCATATCGTGCCGATTTTGCAGTGTTTCCAGAGTTTTTCAATGCTCCTTTAATGGCGGAGTTCAACCACATGCATGAACCAGATGCTATTCGAGAGCTTGCAAAGTTCACTGAAACTATCGTTAATAAACTGAAACAGCTTTCTATTTCGTACAATATCAATATCATTTCTGGGTCTATGCCCGAAGTGGTTAATGATAAGCTATATAACGTAGGTTATTTATGTAGAAGAGATGGTAGTTTGGAGCGTTATGAGAAAATTCATGTGACGCCCGATGAAGCTAAAGTTTGGGGGATGCAATGCGGAAATAAATTGCAAACTTTTGAAACCGATTGTGGAAAAATTGGCATCCTAATTTGTTACGATTCGGAGTTTCCAGAGTTGTCGCGCTTATTGGCCGATGAAGGTATGGATATTCTATTCATTCCTTTTTTAACCGATACCCAAAACGGTTATTCTCGTGTACGTTTATGTGCACAAGCGCGCGCTGTTGAGAACGAATGTTATGTAGCCATTTCTGGGAGTGTTGGTAACTTGCCTAATGTGAATAATATGGACATTCAATATGCACAGTCGGCCGTATTTACACCTTGCGATTTTTCGTTTCCGAGTAACGGAATAAAGGCTGAAGCCACCACAAATACTGAAATGATTTTGGTTGCCGATGTCGACTTAAGTTTATTGAGAGAACTACATTCTTTTGGTGCTGTAAAAAATTTAAAAGATAGACGAAAAGATTTTTACGATGTTATTCGAATTAAAAGTCATAAATAGTATATTTAAACCTGTTTACAAACAACATTTTACTTTATAAGAATGAAAAATAGAAATGATAATTTAAAACGTGTCATTGTTGATTTTAAAAAGTTAACACCAGAGATACTATCCTTATTGGTAGAACGCTACCCTGATGGCTATGACGATGATCAGATTATATCTTTTAGAAATCAGCACAACGAAATTATCGAAGCTGTGGAAGTGACGACTCATGATACCAAATACTTGGTGAAAGTAAGTACTAAACTTGCGATTACTATGGAGAATTATGATGAAGATGACTATGAAGATTTCGATAATAACGATCCTGAAGCCGTACAAGAGCCAGAAATCGAAGGTGATGACGACGAAAATGAATAACAATTAACAACATTTAGTGCTATGAGAATTGCCGCTTTTAAATCTTACAAAAACGGTTACTATAATTTTTGGTTTGAAAATGGCGAGGAACTTGCTTTTGAAGATGTTCACCCTCGCGTTTTAAAACAATTCGACTTAAAAAACGATAAAAGTCTTATCGATAAAGACTTTAAAATCACTTTCGTTGAAGATGAAGATGGCGACGATATTTTTTATCGTATCGAAAGTTTAAAGCCGCTTTAAAAGTCTTTAATTAATACAGCATGTACTCTGTAGTTGCTTATCAAGTAGCTCGTGCTATCCATATAAAAAACTGTAAGCAGGAGTTGCCGTGGCAGCTCCTGTTTCAAGATAGCGATGAACTTTATTTTAAAAGTTCTAACCACAAATTCATCTATATTTTTCAATCTGGCATGGTAAGTTTTTTTAACCTTACCACCACTGAAATTGATGATGCCTTAAACAATATCCGTAAATTTTGCGATCACTATTTTTCTGAAAAGCTTTCAGAATCTCTCAAAATACGCGTTGAACCTGATACTTTAAAAGTACAGTTCGATCATGTTATTTTACCAGAACTGGACGAGGAAATGATTCGCTTGGTGCTGCTTAATACGTCGCAGTCGGTGGCTTTAAGCCGTTATTCGGAAATAACGGAAGAACTCATCATTGAAACCAATCAGCATACTTTATTTCTTGAAAAAAATGGAAAGCTAAATATTTCAGGAAATCAACTGAAGCGTTTTATTGGCAAGATCTTAAACATCAAAAACAAAATCTCTGAGAATTTATACATTTTCGATGCGCCCGAAATTACTTGGGAAAATGCACAGCTTAACAAATTAGACTTAGGTCTAAAGCGCGTTTTCGACTTAAAGGACCGTTATCGTATCATACACGATCGTATTGAAATTATAAAAGAAAACTTAGAGCTGTTTAAAGACATCATGGATCACAACGAAAGCAGCCGTTTGGAATGGATTATCATCATTCTAATTGTTATTGAAGTGATTGATTTGTTTATTACAAAAATCCTCACCTAAAACGATCTCAGTGTAAGAAGTCTTTATCAAGAATGCTACTTTTCTATTGTTCAGTGAAGTAAACAACTATACGGTTTTTCTTAATTGATAGTTTTGATCTAAATAAACTGTACATAAACTGAACATGCTGTAAAACCGTAAAATTTTAATTAACAAAACTTATAAATTGGCAACAAAACCAACGTTTAAACAACTAAAATTGAATTAATTATGATTAAAACAGCAACTGTACATGATTTTGCTGTCCGTAAAAAGGGTAGCAATCATGTAAAAAAAAGAAACAGCAAACTTATTTGGATGCTAACGGTTCTACTTGGTACTTGGGGTATTCATGCTCAAGATTGGGCTGGGATTCCCATTCCAGCTAACGCCGGTAATGGGAAAGTTTGGGAACTACAAGATCAGGTATCCGACGACTTTAATTACAATTTTAATTCCGCTTCATGGTCTAATTTCGGTTCAGGTAACAAATGGTATAATTTTTACCATAATGCTTGGGATGGGCCTGGCTATACCTATTGGAAAAACCAAAATGTTACTGTTGATGGTAGTGATTTGGTTATAAATGTGGGGTATACGGCAGAGAACAGTAAAGGTGGAAGTTACGGGGTAGCTTCTGGCTGCGTGACATCTACAACTAAGGTGAAATATCCTGTTTATGTAGAATCGGCTATTAGTGTAGCTAATATTTCATTGGCTTCATGCTTTTGGTTACTTAGCCCTGATGATACCGAGGAAATAGATATTATTGAAAACTACGGAGGCGTAAACGGCTATAAACACCTCACGCATATTAGTCATCACTCTTTTGTACGAAGTCCTTTTACCGATTATCAACCAAGGGACACGAACTCGTGGTATCCAGATAGTCGTGTAAATACTAGTTATGGATGGGGCGATTGGTGCTGGAACAATGGAGATCGTCGTTATATGCGTATGGGCGTAAATTGGATAGGGCCTAAGCATTTTGAATATTACATAGATGGTGAGTTGGTAAGGGTGATGTACTACAATGCTATTGCTACCAATTACAATGGTACATGGCAATACACCTACTTTAATTCTATGAATTGGAATGTTAACGGTTATAATT